>NZ_JAOQJZ010000006.1:0-163472 GCF_025567495.1 Hominimerdicola aceti
TTTTTGACTTTCGATTTTTTCGTGCTTTCTAATGTGCTGTCTTAAATCAGCTTATCTATTATATCATATTAGCTAAGCTTTGTCAAGACTTTTCTTTGTGAATTCTTTGTGAATTCGTTTGAACTCTTTCGGAAAGTGTTCATCGTCATCACCTTATTCACATTCATCGCTCTCGTCAAGCGACTTATACATTTTATCATCTACAGCGACATTTGTCAATAGCTTTTTCATCGTTTCTCTATTTTATACATTTTCTACCCGATAATTTAGATATTTTTCACTATGTTGTTCATTTTATACTATAATATAAAAGAAAAAGCAGGGCAATGCCCTGCTCTGATGCTCTTAATTATTAGAAGATGTATCAAATCCGCCCCTGTTAAAGAACAATTCTCTTATTGCAAGCGCACAGCCTGACAGGAATCTGTGCTTGTCCTCAATGATAGAAAGCTCGATCTTGCTTGAAACAAGCGCTCCGCCTATCTCTGTCACAGCGTCCTTTAATTTCTGGAACGCCTTTTCATTCTGGAATTTGAACTGATGAAGCACTATCTTCTGTGGGTTGGTAGAAAAATACAAGTTGTTAAGAAGCACCGCTAACAGTGTAAGCTCGCCGTTAAGTATCTCTTTTACAGCCTTGTCGTCTTTCTCGTACGCCATCGTTATCATATCATGATTGACATTCTCAAAGCTTCCCCTTGCCGCCTCATAGAGAAAAGGCGTCTTTTCAGCTGAAAATACTTCCCTAAGCTTTGACATAGTAGCCGATGGAGTGAGTTCACTCTCAACACAGCCTCTTCTTCCGCAAGGACAAGTCCTGTCAGAATAAGGGTTGATTATCATCTTATCCACGAAGTTAGTTCTGTTATCATATGAAACGATCGGATCGTTAAGATTGGTCACAACAAAGTGCATAGTGTTGCCATACTGCAAAAAGGCTATGTTGTGTCTGTTTATATCCTTTGTTTTAAGGAAGTCGATATTTGCCATAGCCGTACCCTTTACAGAGTTGTCAAAAACCAGCGGAAGCTCAGTTTTCTCTCTTATTGCAGCCTTTAGCTTAGCATAATCAGGCTCGCCATCTTCAACACTGATACCAAGTCTTGAATACATAGTCGGGAATATACCGAAACCGATGCCGAGAATAGAGTTCTTGTCAAGGCAGTTGTCGCCCAGTACCTCGTTTATAGACTTCTCAGTGAAATCAAAAATAGTGCTGTAGTCCGTCTTTTCGTTGATAGCCAGATTTCTCTTATCAAGAACTGCACCTGCCAGAGTTGACAGACCAACGCTTACGATATCCTCCTCTACCGTTACGCCTATAACGAACTTGTAGTGGTGATTTATGTCGATAAGTATCTTTTTTCTGCCTCTCGGAGCTTTTTCTGTAACGTGTTTGTATTCGCCTATTTCCTGTATTATCCCCTGCTCGATCATTTCATTTGTTATGATCGTGACAGCGGCTCTTGTAAGCTCTAAAGTTCCCGCAATGTCGATACGGGAAGTAGGGCCTCTCTGCTTGAGTATCTTGAGGACCTGCATACGGTTGCGCCTCTTGAGATCAAGCTTGCTAATGCCATGCTGTTCCATATAACTATAATTCCCTCCGAATATATTATTACCTGCCCTGTACGTTCAAAGCGTTCCGTGTCCTTTAAATACTGATACGAAACGCCTTTTATGTGCAAGCTTCCGGCGGCAGCCATGCATGAAATAACGCACAACTCCGCCGTTTAATTGTTCTTCTCGGAAATTATAGCAAACATTTTTAAACTCATGATTAACAATTGATTATCATTTAACTGTTTACCGAACATTTACAATTTTTTAAAGAATGTCAGCCTCGTTGATATCGTCCTCTATCTCCTCACCGTTGAGAATAGCCTTGAGAGTTTCCACTTCTTCGTCAGTAAGAGTGATACCCTTGCCCATTCTGCTGTGGTCTGGATTCCATTCTCTCAGGTCATATTTAGGCTCTCTCTCGTTCCAGGAAACCTTGTTAAGCTCCTTTGTCCAGCCCTTAGCGTTTTCAGAAAGTACGCCTATACGCTCTGTGATCTCAAATTTCAATTCTGCCATGATAAAAACCTCCATTGGTGTAATAGGAGCATAGCCCCTTTATCTATAAAACGCAGTATCTCTACCGCTTTTTATATGCCCATTCAATAAGCTTATCCCATATCTGTCTGCGGAATATAAAGCCGCATACAAGTGTCTGCACCGCCGCCGCAAGCACGCCGAACCAAAGTCCTGCCGCCGCACCAAGCAGTAAATCAAGTGCCGCAATGCCAATGAAAACATCTGTTGCCCTGCGGTTTTTGATAATAACAGCCACCGCCAGTATCAGAAACGCCACCGCTGCCCATACCATGCCGTGCCTGAAAACCAGACTCAGCGGCATAAGCACCATAAAGATATACATAAGCCTGTTCTTGTTTTTGTATATTGCAAAGACAAAGCCTGCCAGAAGCAAAGCATACACAATAATGCCCCTTGTGAGCAAGTCTATGAGTACAAATACAGCCAAGCCGCCTATAACTGCGCAAAGCTTTGCAGTGCTAAGGCTCACAAAATGTGAAGCTATCCTTGCAGGAAGCACCTTGTAGAATATGCTCTCCACAGCCTTTCGGTTGAGTATAAAGACCGCAAGGAAAAGCAGTGTCACGATAGCATACAAAGGCAGGTGGTGCATAAGGTCAGTTTCAAAAAGGCAAATGAACATCATCACAAGGATAACGATGTTGTTCACTATCATCTTTTTCATATCTATCCTGAACGGCACGAGCTTTCTCGAGTCTATGGCTCTTATGATGAAAACCGTCATGTAAGCCGCAACCGTGGATATAGGCGGACCGTAAAGTCCTATCCTCGGTATGAGGATAACGTTCAGCCCCACGTTTATCACGCCTGAAACAAGGCTCGTAAAAAGTGACCTCTTTGTCTGCTTTGAAGCAAGATAAATAGACCCCATAAAAGTGGTGAAGCATGAATAAATGGTCGCATATATGATGATAGGCGAGTATTTTACGCAGTCACGGAAATCTGCGCCTATCCAGAAGTTAGTCACAGGCTGAACGATAAGCAGACAGCCTGCCACAAGGATATACAAAAGGCTCTGATTGAAGTCAAAAACATTCTCATAGAAGGAATCTCTGTCATCAGAATCGTCCTCAGTGATAGCCGACATATTCCAAGCCTGACCGAACATAAGATACACCGTTGACACAAGGTTAGGTATCTTGTAAGCCGCCGACAGCACGCCGTTGTAGTCCGAGCCAAGATAGTGGGTGGTCATAAATGAATCCGAGCTGTTTGTTATGAGCCACAAAAGCTGAGCAGGGATAAGAGGCACAGAGTATTGAAGCATTACCTGCAAAAGCTCTCTGTCAATATCCTTGAAGTTTATATATCTCCAAAGCTTTGACTTGAACGTGAGAAATACCACCGAGATAAGGTCAGAAAGAATGGTAGCGAGCAAATACTTCTCAATGCCCGTGCCGTGCCCGAGAAATCCCTCAGGAAGCACCATATAAAACAAAGCCGTCCAAAACAGCGTAAAGAACGTGGTCAGTATGCCGTTAAAAGCAAACAGTTTTACCTGCTCCATTGCACGCACGAAAGTTGAATACAGCGACTTCATGCTTGATGTGAATACATATATATATAGTATCAAGCTGTATCCGCCAATATACTTGTCAGCAATGCCCGTCAGCGACACAATAGGCAGCAAAATACCGAACACCGCCAGACCAAAGAAGCATATAAGATTGCCAAGAGTAAAGACCTTTACCTTGTCATAAGCCTTGTCAAGACCAAATCTAATTATAGCCTCCGTGATAGTCATGGTCACAAGAGGTATTATCCAGTTAGCTATCTGAGTGAGAACGTCCGTAACGCCCAGCTCAGCCGTAGTAAGATAGTTGGTGTAAATAGGCACAAGCAACAGCACAAGGACTTTTGAGCTGAAAGAACCTATAGCGAACACCAGAGTATTTGAAAACAGCTTTTTGTAGCTGCTTTGTTTGCCTGTTTCTGCCATTTAAAATTTCCTCATTACATAAAAATATAACACATAGAGATATTATAACACAATGCTTTGATTTTTGCAAATATTTTTATAAAAAGCCGTATTTTTTCACAAACCGCTTGCAATCAGAGCAAGATTATAGTATAATAGACCTAAAGAAAAGGGCTGTAAAAACAGCGTCACAGAATTACAGGAGGAAGATAACATGAGCAAAGCAACAAAAGTATTTCTGATACTTTTCGTATCTGTATTCACAGCAGGAGTAGCTGCAAATATCATCTGTGAGATATTCAAAACAAGACTTCAGAAATATTATTCTGTAGACTAAACACAGCGTTTTTATCAGGACGGCTTCTGCCGTCCTTTTTCTTTACGCAGTTTTTTCACCGCAAGTGAAACTTTTTCAGCAAAATTCCCGACTATTAGGGTGAAAGCTCACAGAGCAAAAAAAGAAAGGAGGAAAAACCATGGGAACAGAACTAAAAGATACATTCGTGCAGGCTTATAATGATACATACGATTATATAAACCGCTATCTCACCTCAAAGCTCCCCACCAGAGAGCTTATAGAAGACGCACTCCAAAGCGTGTATCTTGATTTTTACCGCTCCCTTATCACCACCCAGGGGAAAATAAAAAACGTCAGGCATTACGTCCTGCGTATAGCCAAGCATTATGTTGCAGACCATTACAGACAACAGCCCAAAGCCACATTCGAGGATATCACCGACCTGAATATCCCCGATGAAAAAGCCCTTGCCGACCTTGAAAGCGCCGACTTTTTCGACTATGAGCAGGTGATGAGCTATCTCAAAAGCTCCGACGATACCACCTACCGCATTTTCGTACTGCATTATCAGTACGGCTATACTATCAAGAAAACCGCATCATGCCTAGGCTTGTCCCAGTCCACCGTAAAATCAAGACTATACCGCACCCTTGACAAGCTGAAAAAAACATACTGTGAAAAGGAGGAACAAAGCAATGAAAATGACAGATATAATGAAAAAATGCCACAGCGAAAGTAAGTCTGAAAATCTTGACGCTATCCTGCAAAAAATAGACAATAAAGCCTTTATCACCAACTCAGCCGACAGCGCACACACAGAAACAAAACCCCAGCCTATAAAGCTTAGAAGAAAATCCGTCGGCATAGCCGCAGCAGCAGCCTGCGCCGCCGTAGCAGTGGGAGCATTCGCATTCAGCGGACTTTTAAAGCCCGATATCGACGCCACCACCCCTGCCCCCTCAACAGCCTCCACCGATACCACAACACAGCCGCCCCAGGCCCCACAGCCTATCACAGTGCCGGACGTTACCAACAAGACCTATGTCGAAGCCGAACAGCTTATCGCACAGGCAGGCGGCACGCCCGTAAGACGTGATAGATATAGCGATACTGTCGCCGCCGAAACTGTCATGAATACCGAGCCTGCCGCAGGGGAAAAAATACAAGCAGGGCAAGAAGTCAACCTGTTTGTGAGTAAAGGTCCAGTTCCTGAGCAAAGAACTTATATCCACAATGACAGTTCACAGACCGACTCTGACGAACAGACCGATAAACAGCTCACCGAAGACGAGCTTGGCACATATGAAGCGGCAGATATAGAGATACCGACCTTTACCGAACGCCTCACCGACCTTGAAAACACAGACGATCTTGACATAATACTTTCCGCACTAAATTCAAGAACCTCAGACTTCGGCATAATCTCCGCCGAAAACCATGAAACCTACCTCGATGTAACAGTGAACACCGAAAATGACGTCACCTGCATAAAAGCCTACCTCCAAGCATACGGCATAAATATCGACCTTGTGGACGTCCACACCGCCTACCCAGAGCCGACAGGCGATCTCCCCGTCAGCGATACGCCTATAACAAATCCGTATAAAGTATCAAATCTTTTGTGCGACCTGGAAGAAATGGGTTACCGCCCAACTTTCACCTCCTGCGGCATTTATGACCAAGGCAACAGATGTGAGGTAACAGTGCTTTACGAACACAACATCAAGGAAATGGAAGAGCTTCTGCAAAGCTGTAACGTTGATATGTCGATAGTCACAATAACCCTCGGCGGAAAAGCAGAAGTCACCCCCGGCTACAGAAGCCCAAGAGAGATACTCGAAGAAGTAAAAGACGTTTTCCATATAAATGATGTAAGAACAGCCATAACAGGCAAGACTTCGTATGTTGACGCCTATGCCATAGACATCTCCGACACCGAAAAGCTCGCCGATATAGCAGGCTACATCACCAGCTATTTTTCCGACGATATCCTCTACTCCATACCAATATCCCTAAACGGCAGCGATTACTTTTTCGTACATAAATAGCACAAAACCGCTCTGCACTGCGCAGGGCGGCTTTTTTTCACATACAAAACCTATGGCTTCCAATAACCGTCACCGTAGGCTTAGCGTGCATATAAGCGTTTGAAGTCTTAGCAGGATTGTAGTAGTAAACACAGCCATTTGTGGGGTCCCAGCCGTTCAAAGCGTCACGGGCAGCATTGTAAGCGGAAGCGGCAACAGGCTCGTTGAACTGTCCGTCCACCACCGCCGTAAAAGCGCCGTTTTGGTAAATTACGCCCGAAAGCGTGTCAGGGAAAGACGGGTGTTCAATGCGGTTTAAAATTACCGCACCCACAGCCACCTGTCCCACATAAGGCTCGCCCCTGGCCTCGGCAGAGATTATCCTCGCCAAAAGATTGATGTTCTGTTCCGTAGCCGACGGCACAGAGCCAATAGATATTCCCAGCGCCCGAAGCGTCTGCGGACCTGCCGTCCCCGTCTGACTTATCCCCTGCTGTTTCTGAAATTTTATCACAGCGGCTTTGGTCTTTTCGCCGTAGTATCCCGTCACAGAATCATTGAACAAACCACGTTCTTTAAGGCGTTCCTGAATAGCCCTAACCTCACTGCCGCTAGACCCAAGCTGAGAGAGCGCACTGTCCGAACCGCCCCAAAAGGCATTCACCGCCGCCAGCGAAACTCCCACAGCCAGCACCGTCACCACAGCTTTTTTCGCAAGCAGATTTCTCATTGTTCTCATAAGATCACCTCCTGAAAATCTGCATTTATTTTTTACAGCATTTACAGATTTATTCACGCCATGCCAATATGCACAAATTCAGTGGCACAAATTTATGCAAACAAATGATTTATATTTTAATTTGGCAACATTTCTGCAATTGTTGCATTTTTTATGCAACAAAAGTGGTGCTTTTCGTGTATAAGTAGAAAGCGTTTTGATACTTGCGGGCACGTACAAGCCCTGCGACTTAGTGAAACCGAAGGGCGTTTCTGGAACAGGCTGTAGAGTACTTGTGTCAAAGCGTGGGTGTGCGTTGTGGATTTTGTGTATACGCAACCAAGGGCTTAATACCAAATGTCACACCCCGAATGTAACTTGAAAATTGAATATAAATACAGCTAAAACACGAAACCTATGGCAACGCATTTGTAGGGGACGGCGCCCCCGACATCCCACTCGGAGGTGTAATGCTGTGATTGTTGTATCTTTGATGCCAAATTATTTTCGAGGTACATTATTGTGATATTCCCCGATAATTCAATGGGTAAGAAATAGCGGGCTGTCGAGGGCGCCAGCCCCTACAATTTTTATTGATAGATTATTCCTCCGCAAAATCGCTCCGCTCTTTGCGTATCTACATTGCGCTTAGGGCTAGAAAGGCGGTGCAGATTTAATTCTCCGATATCACTTTCATCTAATATCTGACTTCTATATGCTATTTTTCATTAAATCTGCACCTTGTCGGCTTGCGCCGAATGAGGCTCTGCCTCATACTCCGCTAGGGGCTTTGCCCCTAGACCCCACAAGCCCTCTAGCGCCAGGCTTGAGCGTGCGCTTTATCTCTTGCTTCGCTCGGTGCTTTATTTTACTTTATGCTTGCAATTTACTTTGGTCTGCTATGCTCATTCCTCACTCCTCACTCCTCATTCCTCATTCCTCATTTCTCATTCCTCCCCTCCTCACTAAAAATCCGCCCCCACATCTTGCAATTTACCTCAAAATGTGCTATCATTATCTCTATAGGGGGTCTTATCCATGAAAAAACTCTTTTCCGTAATTTTTATGAACTTTTTCGGCTTCGACATGATAATTTTCTTGGTTGCAGTCGCGACCGCCATCGTCTTTTATTTCACTAAAAAATCGGCTGATGTTCTCTACAACAAGCTTCATCTTAACATCTTCGTTCCCGACTCAGGTGCTTCCCGCCGTCAGGCTGACAGCGATATTTCGGGCATTCGTGAAACAGATATCGTTTCTATGCGCAACCGCACAGGAAGCCTTTATTCTCTGTTCGTAAATCTCACAGGGATCTTCCCTCTCTTGGGTATCCTCGGCACTGTTATCTCCCTCCTCGGTATGGTGGGCGATATGACAAACGTTCAGGATAATTTCTATGGCGCTTTGACCTCAACTTTTTGGGGACTTGTTTTTGCTATAATCTTCAAATTTCTTGACGGCATAATCTCTGCAAAAATAGAGGATAACGAGAAAAATGTTCAGCTCTATCTTGAAAGAAATAACGCTGAACATTCCCAAAGCGGTGAACAGCCATGAATGGTTTCAGGAAAAATAAGGGCATAGTCCTTGAGCTGACTTCCCTGCTCGATGTTATCATGATAATGCTTTTCTGGGTCATGACCGATGTTTCCGCATCTGCCGACAGTCAGAAAGAGGACGCAAAAGCTCAGGTGCAGGCTGTCACTCAACAGCTTGAGGAGCAGAAGCAAAAGTCCGCTGACGAGCTTGAAAAGCTCCGTGAGGATATGCAAAAGCAGATAGATGAAGCCTATAAAAAGGCTGAGAGCATTAACAGCAATGCCGCAAAAAATCAGCAGGCGCTTGACGGCTACACTCAGGGTATGCTTATCTCACTTGATATGCGAAATGAAAACGGCACTGACAAGCTGTATATTTCCAGAAATGATGAGGATATTATGACCGTGACCCATGATGAAGATATCTCAGGCAGGCTCATATCTCTTTTTGAAGGACTCGGTGCGGCAGACGGTGAAGTAATGCTTGCGGCAGTGGTCTATGACGGTGACGCTGTGCTTTATCGTAATATGAGAATAGTGGAAAACGCTGTGCAGGCTGTGTCAGACAAATACGAAAATGTTTACTTTACATACATAAACACTTCCAAATAGAAAGGACAATAAAAATGAGTATTCAGAACGATGTTGAAAAGCTCTACCGCAGTGACCTTGAAAAACAAAGACAAAAGCAGAAAAAGAAAAAGAAGAAAAAGCTTCTTGGTATCATGCTGATCGTCATTATCATTGCGGCGCTTATTCTTATAATGCAGTATCTTGGACTTGGACTAGGCGGTGGAAAAGGCGAAGGCTCAGGGGACGGCAAGGACGTAAGTGCTTCCTCCAATGAAGCTTCCGTCACTACCACAACAACAGCAGTGCCAAAGGAATTTTATGACATCAAGGTTTCAGGAAGCACTTATATAATCGATGAGCGTGTGGTAGATCTTAAAAGTCTTGTTTCCACAGTGAAGCTTATGAGCGACAATGTTATCGTAAGGATAACAGACGACAACGCAACAAAGAACGCTATGGATGACTTGAAAAAGGCTCTTACCGACGACGGCAGAGAGTTCACAGAAACAGTTCTTGACAATTCAGCTTTGGATAACAGCATGGCAGATACAACATCTGAAGCCGTAAGATAAAAACTGTAGGGGCGAACATCCTTCGCCCGTTTTCTGCATAATTTTAAAGGATACAGATATAAAATAAAATTGGGGACGGTCAAGCCGTCCTCTTTTCAGAAACAGAGGTAATATCATGCTTGGACTTACTTTAGAGGGCGGAGCCAGCAGAACGGTCTATTCCTGCGGAATAATGGACGCTCTGCTGGAGAATAAAATAATAGCCGATTATGTTATAGGCGTTTCGGCAGGAGCAGCTTTCGGCGTTTCTTACTGCTCAGGGCAGATAGGCAGAAATCTCCGTCTTGCCACCGAGTTTATGGGAACAAAGAAATACATGGGCGCAAGACATCTTATCGACCCTAAAAACCGATGCTACTATAACCTTGATTATGCCTACAATGTTGTGCCTAATGTTGAGCTTCCCTTTGATTATGAAGCCTACAGAAACTTCAAGGGCAGATTTTGTGCAGTTGTTACAAACGTAAAAAACGGCAAGGCTGAGTACATGGACGTGCCAAAAGATGACACCCACTGGAATTTGCTTAGAGCAACCTGTGCGCTTCCTCTGCTTTTCCCTGAGATAGAGATAAACGGAGAAAAATATATGGACGGCGGTATATCAGATTCAATACCATATATGCAGGCAATAAAAGCAGGCTGTGACAAAAATATCGTTGTGCTGACACGACCAAAGGGCTATGTTAAGACCCAGGAGCCTGCCACAAAGCTTGCCATGAAATATTATCACAAGTACCCTGAGTTTGCCGAAGCCCTTGCCACAAGAGCCGAGAGATACAACAAATGTATCGCAGAGCTTATGGAGCTTAAAGCGGAGGGGAAAGTCTTTGTTTTCACACCAAAAACCACCTTCGGTGTAGGCAGGACTGAGGGCGACCCTGCAAAGCTGAGAAGGCTCTACGATTACGGCTACAACCACGCAAAATGGGCAATGGACGATCTGAAAAAATATCTTTGCAAGTAGGAATGAGGTAATAAAATGTCATACAAGCTGCCGCTTTTTGTTGCCGCCGCATTTCTGGGCGGTTATATGTTTATTTCAAACAGACAGCTAAGGGTGAACGAATATGAGCTGAAAGTATCAAAGCTTCCTGAGAATTTTGTTGGTAAAAAGATACTTCTTCTTGCAGATCTTCACAAGAAGCGTTACGGGGATAATTTCAACAATCTGGTAAATTCCTGCATTGCCGCCGAGCCTGACTTTATTTTCTTTGCAGGTGATCTTTACAGCCGTGATGAAACGGACATGATACCGAAGCTTGCCCTTATGAAAAGGCTAAAACATATTGCACCGACCTATTATATTTTCGGTAACCATGAAACTGACAACATGGATAATGCCGAAGCCCTTGCTTTGAAACTCACCGAATGTGGAGTACACGTTCTGAGAAACAACATGGAGCAGATAAAAATAGGCGAGGATCACATCAATATATACGGCACTCAGCTTCCACAAAGATTTTACCGCAACGAAGATTTTTCACATCACGACCTGCCGCAGATCACAAAGGACGAGCTTACAAAGCTTTTAGGCGATCCTGACAGGAGCGAGTGTAACTTTTTGCTTTCGCACACACCGCTGGCGTTCCGTGCTTATGCGGACTGGGGAGCAGATGTGACGTTTTCGGGTCACTGTCACGGGGGAGTTATAAGATTGCCTTTTATTGGCGGAATACTTTCTCCTGAACGGAAATTCTTTCCAAGATACACAAAGGGCATTTACGAACTTAACGCTGAACAGGGCTTGGCAAAGCTTGCTGTTACGGCGGGGCTTGGTAAATTCAGGCTGAATAATCCCTCGGAAATAATGATTTGCACACTTGAAAGGCAGGAATAAATATGTATCAGAAACAATTTGCAGAATATTTTGACAAGCACATGGAGGAGATACTTCGTGACCTTGACGAGATTATTTTTATCGAGAGCGTTGGTGACATAAACGCCCCTGTTAAGCCATTTGGCGAGGGTTCTCGCAAGGCTCTTAACTGGGGAAAGGCTTATCTTGAAAAGCTCGGCATGACAACAAAGGACTTTGACGGCTATGCTGTTCACGGTGATTTTTACCAAAATGGAGAATGTAAGCTTGCTGTGCTTTCACATCTTGACACTGTTCCCGCAGGCGAGGGCTGGAGCTATCCGCCTTTCAAGCTGACTAAAGCTGACGGAAAGCTTTTCGGCAGAGGAACAATTGACGACAAAGGTCCGAGCGTTGCAGTGCTGTGGGCTGTAAAGGCTATCAAAGAGCTTAACATTCCTATAAAAAAGAACTTTCGTGTTATTTTCGGTGGCAATGAAGAGGGCGGCTGTGAGGACATGGAATATTATGAAAGCAAACAGCCTTTCCCTGAAATGGTGTTCACCCCCGACGGCTCTTTTCCTGTGCTCAACTGTGAAAAGGGCATGGTGCATCTTACATTCTCTGCTGAATTTTCAGATGATAAGATAGCTGAGATAAAGGGCGGAAGCGTTATAAATGCTATCCCGGACAAGTGCATTGTGAAGTTTGCTGACGACAGTGAGAAGGTCATCAGAGGAAAATCGTCACACGGGTCAAGACCTGAAAACGGCGACAATGCGGTGACAAAATTTGTGGCAGAATACAAAAATGAAAATGCTCTCCTTGGTGGGTTGGCTGAGCTTTTCCCACACGGAGAATGCAACGGAAAGTCCTGCGGTCTTGGTTTTTCAGACGATGTATCAGGCGAGATGACCTGTGCGCTGACTATCCTTAAAACTGAGGGTAGCAGGCTTCATGGCGGTATCGACATACGCTTCCCTATTGACAAGACGCTTGCTGAGATAAGCGGTATCATAACTTCGGCACTTGAAAGCAAGGGCTTCAAGGTGGACGAGCTTGACGGCATGGAGCCGCATTATGTGGACGAAAACAGTGAGTTCGTTCAGACCTTATTAAGGGTATACGAAAAGGTCAAGGGCGAAAAGGGAAAATGTATCGCAGAGGGCGGAATAACCTACGTTCACAACACAAAGGGCGGTGTTGCGTTCGGTGCGGAATTTCCTGAGGAAAACAACAATATGCACGGAGCTGACGAACATATTTCCATGGAAACTTTCAAAATAAATCTGAATATGTACGCTAATGCTATTGCAGAGCTTTGCGGTGAATAATTGGGTGTGCATGGCTCTTGACAAAGTGTGATTTTAGTGGTATACTTTATTACATAAAAGCTTAAAAGCGTAAAAGCAAAGGGAGCATGACGGACAATGAAGATTTGTATAGTTGGACTTGGACTTATAGGCGGTTCGCTTGCCAAGGCAATAAAAAAGAACACTCATGAGAGCTGTTTCGGTATAGATATTGACAGGGGAACGATAGCAGGGGCGCTGGCGCAGGAGGCTATCGACGGTGAAATGACCATTGACGACCTTGCAGGCTGTGACGTTGTTATTGTGGGACTTCACCCTGAGGCTACCATAAAATTTATCACGGAGAATGCAGACAAGTTCAAAAAGGGCGGTATCGTTCTTGACACTTGTGGAGTAAAGGGCGAGATAGTCAGAGCTGTAGAGGGCGTTTGCATTGAAAACGGCGTAAACTTCCTCGGCTGTCACCCTATGGCAGGACGTGAATTTTCGGGCTTTGCATACTCGGTGGACAATCTTTTTGAAAAAGCAAGCTTTATAATGACGCCTACTGACAGAACTCCTATGAGGGTTGTGCAGGAGATATCAAGGCTTGCATATAATATCGGTTTTGCAAAGGTCGTTGTATCAAACGTTGAAGAGCATGACAGCGTTATTGCGTTCACTTCTCAGCTTGCTCACGTTGTATCAAGTTCCTATGTAAAAAGCCCTAGTCTTTTAAAGCAGGCAGGTTTTTCAGCAGGTTCTTTCAAAGACCTTACGAGAGTGGCAAAGCTCAACGAAGATATGTGGACGGAGCTTTTCCTTATGAACCGTGGTCCACTGGTGGACGAGATAGAGCATATAATCGCAAGATTAACGGAGTATCGTGATGCTATTGCAAATAATGACGCTCAAAGGTTGCATGACCTGCTTAAAGAGGGTCGAGAGCTTAAGGAATTGTCTAATAATAGCTAAATAAGAAAACAAAGCGGTGTCAGAGTTCAATTCTCTGCACCGCTTTTTGTTTATTCTTCTGTGTCTGTATCGTCGTCTGTATTATCAGTTTCTTCCTGCTCTTCATTTTCGTCAGGTTCGTCAGGCTCGGACAAATTGGTATCGTCGCTTTCGTCTGTATCGTGGATATCTTTATCATTATCCTTGTTGGCTGACTTATTGTCGCCTACTGTTTTGTTTTTCACTATCATAAGATACTCAGCGGCAATAAGAGCTACGCACAAAACGCAGACCAGGCCAATAATAACGCCCATTGATGAACCGCTCTTTTTTTCCGACACCGGACTTGCGGCTTTTGAGGTCGCTTCTGCTTCTGAGCTTTCAAGCTTCACGGCTTCAGGTTCTTTTATCACTATTTTAAAATGCCCTACTGAGCCGTCCTTATAAACAATATCTATCTTTGTTTCGCCTGTGCTGAGGGTCTGGAACTTGCCGTCCTCGAATATAAGCACTTCGCCGTTGGCTACTGTTACGCTTTCAACATCTGTAAGTCCTATATCCTCGGGAGCGATAGGGTACTTTGAATAGTCAACGTCTATTTCGATATAATCGCTGTCGTCCTGCTGAACATCTGCAGCGTCCTGATACTTGACGATACCGTTCTCTACCTGATTTGATATGGCATTGAGGTTTTCGTCATCAAGGGAATTTACTGTTAGATAAAGCACTGTTGAGGTGAGCTTTTCGTCTGCGACTTTGAAATGGAGGGTCGCATAATCACCGTCAAAGTCTGTGCCGTCTGCGTTCACATAGTTATATACAAACTTCCCTGCAAAGGCATTGTCAACTGCCATGCCACCTGCTTTATCATTGGTTTCGCACTTTTCAAACTCTACAAGGCTATCGTCATAGCCCACGGAGATAGAGGCATTTGAGATAAGGTGGTCGCACTGGATATTTATTTTCGCTGTGAACTTTTTATCCTTTACCTCGCTGACCACAAGCTTTACAACTGTCGGCGTAGAAGTCGGAGTGTCCGGAACATAGGAATAAGATGTGGTAGTTCCCCATGTGGTGGTTTCCCATGTCTGAGCTGTGGTAGTTGTAGTCGTTTCAGTGTCCTCCTGCTGAGGCTGAGCGGTAGTGGTTGTTTCCGGTACAGGATCTGTGGCTGGCACATCGGTTGTCACAGGCGTTTCGGGATCAGCGAAACACACTGAAGTCATTGCCATGACCGCTGCAAAAAATCCCACTGTTACTTTCTTGAAATCCATTATTTACTCTCCTGATATTGTTTTTGACGTAAACAAGGGCTGCCGCCATAAAGACCGCAGCCCATGATTTTACTTTTTATTAGTCCTCAATAAGAGTTACTTTCTTCATGACCTGATCTACAAGCGGCTTATCGTTGAAATTTACGTCAACTGCTGCGATCTCGTCAACAACGTCCATGCCCTCGACTACCTTGCCGAATGCTGCATACTGTCCGTCAAGATGAGGAGCGTCCTGGTGCATGATAAAGAACTGTGAGCTTGCTGAATTTGGCATTGCTGAACGTGCCATTGAGATAACGCCTCTTGTATGCTTAAGGTCGTTACGAACACCATTAGCAAGGAACTCGCCCTTTATCTTCTCTTTTGCACCGCCCATGCCTGTTCCCATTGGGTCGCCGCCCTGTATCATAAAGCCTGAGATAACTCTATGAAAAATAAGTCCGTCATAAAAGCCCTCTTTAACAAGCTTCTCAAAATTTGCAACTGTGATAGGTGCAACGTCAGGATAAAGCTCGATCTTGATATTCTTTCCGTTTGCCATTTCTATATTTACCATGTTAATACTCTCCTTATTATTTATTAATACAAAATTTACTTGGATTTTGGCAGCTCGCCACGTTTATTTTTCTCCATAAGATCATTGAAATACAATGTGACAGGAGTTGGAACTTTCTTGAAAAGTCCCTTTTTCTCAACCTCGTCACAAACGATATAATCTCTTTCACCGTCATTATTTACGCAATAGAGCCTGTCTGTTTTATAGAAGCCGCCGTTGCCGTCATCTCTGTTCTTATCAAAACAGCCGAAGATATCCTTTGCCATAAGCTCGCAAAGTCTGAGTATCTTCTCATAGTTGGTATGCTCGCTCCACTTTTCAAGCTCTTCATGGAAAAACTGCTGGACAGGAACGTCATTGACTTCCATTTTTCTTATTATTCTCGCAAGGCATATAGAAGCGTCCTGATCGGTAAGCTTATCAAGTCTTGCATTCTTATAATCAAGTATATACTCATTTAATGTAGCATAAAGCAACTTATCATACTGAAACGGCTTGCCTTTGCCTGAAAACTTTATGATAGGGTTATCGGTATTGATCTTCAATTTTATCTCTCCAATTCAATTTATTCTGGCAATACCCCTAATGACTGCCTTTACCCCGATCATCTGCCATATTTTTCGTTAAATTCTTTCACCTTCTGCGCCAAAAACTCTTCCGATACTGAGCCGATAGCGTCGTCGTCCTCGCTGTGGTCAACAGAGCCAAGACCCTCCACAAGAGCCTCATCGACGGATATTCCCTTTATATCCTTATACTCTGCATAGTCCTCAGGCTTTTTTGCATAAGGAAGCTCAGCCACTTTTGCGGCTGTGGTCTCTGCACTTATGGCTTCGATATTGCCTGTATCACGCTTCTCCTGAGCCACTTTCTCGTCATGTATCCTATATATCTCCTCAAGCTTTGAGTCGATACCCTCAACGGACGCCACGCTTATATCCTCCTTATGAGAAGCTACAAATCTTGCGTGTTCCTCCTCATAAAGCTTTTCATACTCGCTCTGGGCATCGGTTATCTCAGCCTGTCCTACTGGGTTCACGTCGTAGTCGGCATAGGTCTTTACGGGATCGTTTTTCTTTTCAGCCAGCTCTTTTTCAAGCTGCTCCATCTTGCTGCGGATAGTTTCCGGCTCTATGGTATCGGTTATCTTCTCGGCGTGTACCTTATCGCTGCTGGACTCCTTCACAAAAGCCGTATCTCCGCCTGCTCTCTTCACAGGCGTGTTCCATATATCATCAGCATTTATCTGCTGCTTTTTAGGCTGTGTCGATGTTTTGGGCTCGGAGCTTTTTCTGCTGAACAGACCCATAAGATCTCCCCCTTTTTATTGGCATGATGATCTGATATCGGCTTTTTATGCCTGACATCTTATACTTATTTATTATACAATATTTTCACCAAAATTGCAAACCTTTTGACAGTTACTTTTTGTACGATTTTTTAAACTCTTTTTGTGCATTTTGTTTCATATTAATATAATATAAATATAAAATTCACGCTTATTTAATGTAATCTATACTAATATTTGCTATACTATATTTGTTAAGTTATTTATTTTGTTAATTAAAAACAAAAAACAAATTAGTTTGAGAAAACTATTTTTGGCATAAAAATACACAAAAATACCCGATCGTGAAGAAGATAACACGAATAAGAGGGGTAAAAGCTTAAGTATATATGAAGTAAATTCATGGAGGAGGATCTATTTATGACAAGACCGTCACTTGGGATAACGGCAATGGAACTTTTCGCCTGCAATCCTTTCAGGGTGCTCGGCATAGCCGTTGACACTCCTACTGCTGATGTCACGCTCACATACAAAAAGTTGCTTGATATGGCGGCTAAAGGTGACACGGCTGATTATGAAACGCCTTATGATTTTGATTTTCTGCCGCCTTTCTCCCGTTCTGAAAAGGATCTGAAAACGGCTTATGCAAAGATCGCCAGCAACGGATACAGATGCTTCGCATTCTCTGATCCTATATTTTCGGCTTCCCTGAACATTGATGACGTTATGCTCAACCTCAGAGATATTTCATGCTATGACTGTTTCCTCAGGTGTTATATGTGGCTCATCACCAATGACAGAGATTTTGAAGAGCCTGAACTTTGGATACCACTTTGTCAGTACATAGACAAGATGATAATGTCAAGCCCTGAGCAATGGGATAAGTATTTTGACCATCGTTTTCCGCAGGATATGCTTGACAGCTCAATGTCTGCGCTGAGGTCTTTCTATGCCACATTCTGCGATATAATTCTGCTTCCTATCAAGGAAATGGTAAGAGGCTCTATGAAGTGCAGATCCGCAATGGAGATACTTAAGATCGCAAAGGTGGACGTTGACGAGGTATTCCCTGACATTGACATTCCACAGGCTAACCTGCCTAAGAGGGGCGAGCCTGCGCCGAAGCTCAAGATCGCTGTCAAGGACGGCGAGGAATACTATGATGTTACAACAGGCAAAATGGTAAACTTTGAGGGCGACGAGGATTCGACTATCGAAAGCAACGATTTCTCTGCGGCTGCAAGCTCCATTTCTGCTGACGCTATCGTTGGCGAAGACGGTCCTGACAGCGAGCCTATACCTGACGAGCCTGAGGAAAATCCTGAGCTTAAGGTAGTTCCGCCTCCAGCTCCCGTTCAGCCTGAGCCTGTAGCAGTACAGCCTGCACCAGAGCCAGAGCCTATACCAGAGCCACAGCCTGTTCCTGCACCGACGCCTGCAGAGGACATCCAGTCTGCTCCTGTATTCAAAACAAAGCCGATGGCTCAGAGAGGTATTCCCGGCGAGATAAACGCACCTATAAGAAAGAGAAAGATCTTTATTCCGGGACACGAGGGCATTTCAGGCTCTGCACCTGCAAGCCAGCCTGTTACTGCTCCTGTTCCGCCAGTTTCACAGCCTGCACCTGCTCCAACGCCTGTTCAGACAGCACAGCCTGCACAACAGACAGTTTCAGCACCTGTGTACAGCCAGCCTGCTCCACAGCCTGCGGCGGAAGCTCCGAAGCCTGCAGCTAAAAAGCCATACAAGAAGGCGAACAAGGGACTTACTTCCCTTATTGATACAGTTGACGAGGCGATAAACGACACCTCGGACATAATCCTTACTGACGAGGCTGAGGAAGAGGAAAACCTCTACACTGACACTCTTATCAAGATGCTGAGGGCAAACCGCTCAAACAATCAGCTTATGAAGAGCGTTGACACAAAGCATATTTACGACAACGGCGACAGCCTTGGCAGACCTGAGGAAGCAGAGCTTTCTATGGACGCTATCAACATGAAGAAAATGGACAAGAGCCTGCTCAATTCTTCATATGATAACATCAGCACCAAGGAAACCGATCCTAAGAAGCTTCGTGAGGAAAAATACCGCAACATCAACATCAATGATATGCTCAATCCAACAGTAGGAAGCCAGATGCACAAAGAATACACTCCGGACGCTATCGAGGAATTTGTTAAAGCTAAAAAGCAGGAAAAGTCCGCCATAAAGGGTATTTGGAAGCTTCTTGGAGTTCTGTCGCTTTTGTTGATCATTTATCTTATACTGCTTTACACGGGTCTTATTTGATGACGATATAAAGTGTGGCAGAATATCCGCAACGTGGTGTAACGAAAAAGAATAAGTAAACAAAACATCGGGCAAACGGGACGTCGCATTTCTGCAAAGCAGAAATTGCACCGTTCCCCTACAGGGTTTGTGAAAACGTCAGCATTTTGCGAGTAACACAAGTTTATTCGGCAATTAATCGGGCGAGGAAGCGGGACGTCGAGGGCGCCGTCCCCTACATTATAATGTGATGCGAAATTTTGTAGGAAAATAAACAGTGTTAGAAATTTAGATAACAGATTTATAAGGGGTGGGAATTCCGCCCCTTTTTTGCAATAAGGAGAAATTTTATGAAAGAATACATACTCTCTTTAGATCAGGGAACGACTTCCTCCAGAGCGGTGCTTTTTAACGCAAAGGGTGAAAAGGTTGCAAGCGTACAGAAAGAATATCCGCAGATATTCCCCGGCAACGGCTGGGTGGAGCATGACCCTATGGACATACTGGAAAGTCAGCTCAGTTCTGCTCGTGAGGTCATTGCAAAGGCCGGGATAACAGCGGAGGACGTGGCGGCTATCGGCATCGCCAACCAGCGTGAAACGACGATACTTTGGGACAAGAACACCGGCAAGCCTGTTTACAACGCTATCGTTTGGCAATGCAGAAGGACTTCTGAGGACTGCGCACGAATGGAAAGTCAGGGCTTGCAAAAGTTTTTCAAGGACAAGACGGGACTTCTTATCGACCCTTATTTCTCTGCCACAAAGATAAAGTGGATACTTGAAAATGTTGAGGGTGTGAGGGAGCGTGCGGAAAAGGGAGAGATACTTTTCGGCACTGTGGATTGCTGGCTCATATGGAATCTGACAGGGGGAAGGGTACACGTTACGGACTACTCCAATGCTTCCAGGACTATGCTTTTCAACATTCACACCCTTGAATGGGACAGAGAGATACTGGGACTTTTGGGCATACCCAGCTGTATGCTCCCTGAGGTCAAAGAATGTTCGGGTGACTTGGGCGAAACTGAGGAGAACATTTTCGGAAGCAGGATAAAGATCGCAGGCTGTGCAGGAGATCAGCAGGCGGCACTTTTTGGGCAATGCTGTTTCCGTGAGGGCGATGTGAAAAACACCTATGGCACGGGCGGTTTTCTGCTTATGAACACAGGTGAAAAGCCTGTGGAAAGCCGTCATGGATTGCTCACGACTATTGCCTGGGGCATAGGAGGAAAGGTGAATTATGCTCTGGAGGGGTCGGTATTCGTATCGGGTGCGGCGGTAAAATGGCTTCGTGACGAGCTTTGCATAATACGCACAGCGTCAGAAACTGAGGAGCTTGCAAGAAGCGTTGAGGACACGGGCGGTGTATACTTTGTGCCTGCATTCGTGGGACTTGGCGCACCATACTGGAAGCCTGAGGCAAGGGGCATGATAACAGGGCTTACAAGAGGAACAAACAGATGCCACATAGTCAGGGCAACATTGGAAGCTATGTGCTATCAGACCTATGACGTTCTCAGGGCGATGGAGGAGGACGCTGGGGCTATCGGAAGCATAAAGGCTGACGGTGGTGCGGCAAGCAACGATTTTCTTATGGAATTTCAGGCTGATATATTGGGTCATTCGGTCATAAGGCCTTATAACGTGGAATCCACCGCAACAGGTGCGGCATATCTTGCTGGGCTTGGCTGTGGGCTTTGGGGCAGTATGGAAGAGCTTGTGGGAGTTTCGGATAAGTTTAGAGAGTTTATTCCGTCTATGAGTGAGGGTAAACGCAGTGATCTGATAGGTGGTTGGAAGAAAGCGGTTCAAGCGGCTATTAGGGAATAAAGGTAAAAAAATCGGGCGACCTTGGGTGGGTCGCCCTTTCTGTTATATATCTTTCATTTCATTAAGCACCTGGGCACATAGGAAAAGCGAACCGCATATAAGATTCACTCCGTGAGGATTCTCGTTTATTAGCTGACGTGCCATTTCAAGGGCAGGCTTTGGACTTTGCTCTGCCCTGCCGCCTGCGTTGGTTATGATGTCGGCAAGGTCAGAGGCAGTTTCGGCTCTGTCGCTGAAACCGTCAACTGTGTAGAATTTGTCTACATACGGTATGAGTTTCTTTACAGCCTCGGTGATGTTTTTATCCCTGCACATTCCCATAACGGCGTAGCATGGGCGTTTTGGGCAATGCTCCAATACGCCTGCCAAGGCTGACAGACCGTCTGGATTGTGTGCGCCGTCCAGTATCAAAAGCGGCTCACGGCTGAGTATCTGCACTCTGCCTTGGAGCTGGGCTTTTTTGATGCCCTCCAAAATTTTATCCTGGGGAATTTTCAGGGTATCGTTGATAAGGCGTATTCCGCTTATGACGCTCATGGCGTTCAGCACCTGATGTGCGCCACCCATTGTGACTTCATAGGGCTGTCCTTTGAACTCAAACTTTGAGCCGAAAACGTCACAGCTTATAAGTTTGAGCTGTTTGATGTCGGGGATAACCAGCTGAGAAAGATTTCTCACCGCCTGCTCTCTGACAGTGCGGATAACTTTCATGTCGTTGCCTGCACTCAAAACGCATGGGCAGTGGGGTTTTATAATGCCTGCTTTCTGATAGGCTATTTTCTCCAAGGTGTCGCCCAGAATGGCGGTATGGTCGAAATCAACTGAGCCTATAACTGTTAGGACAGGAGTTTTTATAACGTTGGTGCTGTCTAAAAGTCCCCCAAGACCTGTTTCAAGAACGACTATATCGCAGTTTTCCTCAGCAAAATAGAGGAAAGCTATGGCGGTGGTTATTTCAAACTGAGAGAAATTCTCACGGTCGCAGTGCATATCGGTGACGGCTTTCACACGCTTTGCCATTTTCGCAAGGGCAGGCTTTGGGATATCAATGCCGTTTATTTTTATCCTGTCGGTATAGCTTATTATATAAGGCGAGGTGAAAAGACCTGTTTTCAGCCCTGCGCACTGAAAGACCTCGCTGAACATCTGCGCCATTGAACCTTTGCCATTGGTGCCAGCGATATGAACGAATTTAAGGCTGTCCTGCGGGTCGCCAAGATCGGAGAGCAAGGCTTTTATTCTGGACAGGTCTTTCACGGGCTTGCCTGAGTGGGAAAAGCTGTTTATAAATTCAAGCTCGTCTATGTCTTTGGTATTTTCTATCAATTCTATCACTACATTTCGTCTATTATTTCTTTAAGCTCTCTTGCGGTGTCTATATTCACACCTGCGGTCTTTGCAAGCTCCTCTACTGTGGCTTTTTTGAGAGCTTCTTTGGTTTTATACTCGGTGATGAGTTTTGCGGCTTTTTTATCGCCTATGCCTTTGACTTTGGTTATCTCAAGTCGGTGGGCATTCTTTTTATGCTTCTGCGCCTGATAGGTTATGGCTACTCTATGGACTTCGTCCTGAATGGCGGTAACAAGATTGAACGCCGCTCTGCACTTTGCAAGGCTTATTTCTCCGCCCCCTGTGGCAACGGCTCGTGTGCGGTGCTTGGAGTCTTTCACAAGTCCGAACAATGGGCAGGTCACACCCATTCGCTCTAAGACAGGCTCAACGGCATTGACGTGGCCGTTTCCACCGTCGAGCAAGATAAGGTCGGGCATAATAGAAAAGCCCTCGTCTGTTTTCTCAAAGTAGTTTCTAAAGCGACGTTCTATGACCTCCTGCATACAGGCATAGTCATTTTGCTCTGCAACTGTTTTGATAGAAAACTTTTTATAATACTTCTTGCATGGTCTGCCGTTTTCAAAGACCACCATGCCTGCCACCATATTTGTAGAGGCGAGGTTTGATATATCGTAGCACTCGATATATTTCGGGGTCTTGGGAAGTCCCAATGCTTTGGCAAGCTCCTCAAGGGCGGTTATCTCACGGCTCGTTCTGCCGACTTTTATGGAGAGATACTCGGTGGCGTTGCTTTTGGCAAGGGTGGTAAGGCGGAGAAACTGTCCTCTTTTCGGAGTAGAGATATTCACGGCATGGTCATACTTCTGGCGGAGAAATTTCTCTATTATCTCGCCGTTTGTGATATCCTCGTCAAGGAGGATATCTTTCGGTATGCTGTCTTTGGAGGAATAATACTGCATGAGAAAATCTTCACGCATTTTTATGCTGTCGTCTTTTTCTCCCAGAAAATAGGAAGCCTTATCAAAAAGTCTGCCCCCACGATACATTATAACGCTTGCACAAGCCATTTCGCCATTTTGAGCAATGGCGATTATATCAGTGTCACGAATATCGTCATTAATTATCTTCTGACTTTCAGCGGCTTTTTGTATGGCTTGGATACGGTCACGAAGCTTTGCGGCAAGCTCAAAGTCAAGCTCCTCAGCGGCTTTGTTCATTTCATCGGTGAGTCTTTCAACTGAATCTGACGAACCGTTTCGGATATAGTCCACCGCCTGACGGACTATAGAATTATACTCATCTTTGGAGAATTTTCCTGTGCAAACGCCCATACACTGCTTTATGTGCATATTAAGGCAGGGACGCTGTTTTCTGAAATCCTGCGGAAATTTTCGGGTGCAGGTAGGGAGCATAAAGACTTTATTGGCTTCAATAACGGCTTGTTTTACTGCGAACGAGCTTGTATAAGGTCCTATATACTCTGCTCCGTCATCGTATTTTTGCAATACGGCTTGCAAACGTGGGTAGTCCTCATTTGTGACCCTGATATAGCTATAGCCCTTATCGTCTTTCAGCAGGATATTATACTTCGGGGTATACTGCTTTATAAGAGAACACTCCAGCACTAGGGCTTCAAACTCAGAGTCGGTGACGATAAAGTCATAGTCATAGACGTGGGACACCATTTTCCACACCTTTGGCAGGTGATCCTGACACTTTCTGAAATAAGATGTCACACGGTTGCGGAGATTTTTCGCCTTGCCGATATATATTATCTTTTTCATTTTGTCTTTCATTATATAACAGCCCGGTGAGGTGGTGAGCTTTGAAGTTTTATCACGCAGAAATGGCAGGCGTGGGTTGTCTTCATCTGTAATGTACATAAATTCTCCTAACTGAAACTAAAAGCAAAGGCAATACGAGTTGTCCGTATTGCCTTGCTATTATCTCTTACCAATACATAAATACAGGAGTACCCATATCTATTTTTTCATAAACGTATTTCGCTTTATCTAAAGGCATATTTATACAGCCGTGTGAGCCCCATGTGCTTGACTTATAACGCTCACCGCCAAAGTTGCCGTTCTGCCATGATGCGTCGTGAAGTCCTATGCCGATAGTGGAAACGTTGTTCCAATAGTCAACATAGGAAGCGTAAGACTGTCCGTCTGCTGATCCTCTGAGGGTCTTGCCCTTTTCCTTATACCAAAGCTTATAAACACCGCCAGGGGTATTTCTTGACTTGCTTGGATAGCCTGAAACTATATCAGACTCCATTGTGAGCTTGCCGTCCTTATAATACCACAAATGCTGTGCAGTAAGGTCTACCTCGATATAAGTGTTGCCGTAATCCTTATCGGCTGTACGCCAATCCTTATTGCAGGTATACTCATAGGCTGAGTCAGGGTTTACATAGTAGACAGGCTCAGTTTCGGCAGACTCGCCCTTTTCAACAAGGTCCACGATAAGGTCGCAGGTCTTTTGCTGGTCTATCCACCAGCCGTAACAGCCCTGGCCCTCGGGGATAGTGATAGTTCCACGCTTTGTGGTCTTGAACTCTCTGTCCTTGCCATAGGTATCATACTTATCTGCAAGATCTTCAACATATGCCATTGCCTTATCTTCATCAACTGTATAGCCGGCTTCGGCGTTATCCTCGTCAAAGGTTATCCAATCCATGATAGTATCACCCGTGAGAGTTTCGGTGGTGTAGATAAAATCGAATGTTATTTCGATATCGTTAAGGTTATTGAGCTTCTTGCAGGTCTCTTCAAGCATATCCGCTGTTATGGCAGGCTTTTTATAGCAATCTGCCTTTGAGATATCAACGTCAAAGCTACCGTCGTCAAGCTGATTTTCCACATAGGAATAAAGCTCGTCTATCTTACCCTCCTCCACAGCGTCGCCCGTGGTTTCTTTTACCACAACATAGCTGTTGTCGTCGCCTTTTTTGATATAGGCGTCTTCAGGATCTTTTGTGCTTTGGGAGTCAAGCACCTTTCTTTTCAGCACCTTTTCAAGCTTAGCCTTATCGTACTTGAACTTAGAATCAAAGCTGAAATCCGTACGCTTCATGGCAGAAGAGAACCATGAATAGTGGTTTTGCTGAGTATAATACTGTGTGATAAGGTTTTGAGTATTATCGTTATAGCCTATTTCAGACAGCTTTATAGAAAATGTTGTGCCGTCTTTCTTTGTAACGGTGATGGCTTCGGGGATAACAGCCTGCTCGCTTACGAGCTTATAGGCTTCCGCCTTGGTCTTTCCGCTGACCTCGATGCCGTTTATATATGTATTTCCAAGAAATCTATCCTTATACGAATTCATGCCCCACAGATAGAAGCCGCCTGCGGCGACTATCATAACACCAACAACTGAGCATATTGCTATTGCGACAGTCTTTCCTGACGAGGACTTCTTTTTCTTCTTTTTTCCCTTGTTTGAGCCGCTCTTTGAAGTCTGCTTTGATGCAGGCTTTGCATTTTTACTGCGTGTTTCAGTTGTTTTGGGCTTTTTAGGCTTGATAGTTTCCTCGCCAAAGTCTGAAACTCCTCTTACAGGAGTGATAGGCTCGTCAAAGCCGCCGTCCTGCATTGCCATATTTTTAGCGATCATTCTTGCCATATCCTCATGGCTCATAGGGCGGTTCTGCGCCTGCGGCTTTGCGGCTTCATCGCTTTCGAGGGTAAGACCTTTCATATCAAGATCTATACCAAGCTCATTATCCTTTCTTTCTCTATCGTTCATAACATTACCTTTCCTTATATAACCTTATTATAATATAATCGTTTCACATTTATTTTACCCTATTATACAACACTATCACCTTTTTTTCAAGGAGTATTTCCTACAATATAAAGACAATTTTATGACGATTTCTCAACAGTTTTCATACAGTTGTATAAAAATGCAGTTTTCAAAATGTTATCCTGCATATTTTTCCTGCGACAAGGAATTTTTTTTGCAAAACCTCTTGAAAAAGATCACAATAAGTATTATAATATATGTGGTAAAGGTTCGCTTGCCGAGCCGATCATTAATTTAAGAAAGAAGGATCTGTATGTTAGATATCAAGATCGAACGTACCACTACTCCAAAGGAAAAACCGGCTGACGAGACAAAGCTTGGTTTCGGTCACATTTTTACTGACCATATGTTTGTTATGAATTATGACGCAGGTCAGGGTTGGCATGACGCTAGGATCGTGCCTTACGGCGACCTTTCACTCTCCCCTGCTGCTATGTGCCTGCACTACGGTCAGGAGATATTTGAAGGCCTTAAGGCTTATCGTACTGCTGACGGCTCTGTTCAGCTTTTCAGACCGCAGGAGAACTTCAAGAGAATGAACAACTCTGCTGAGAGAATGGTAATTCCTAAAATAAACGAAGAGGATATGCTCTACGCTCTGAAAACTCTTGTTAAAATGGAGCAGGACTGGGTACCTCACACTGAGGGTGCTTCCCTTTACATCAGACCATTTATCATCGCTGTTGACCCATATGTAGGTGTTAAGCCTGCTGACCACTATCTGTTCATCATTATTCTTTCACCTTCAGGCGCTTACTATTCAACCGGTCTTAACCCTGTTAAGATCTATGTTGAGAACAAGTATGTAAGAGCCGTAAGAGGCGGTACAGGTTTTGCTAAGACAGCCGCTAACTACGCTATCTCACTTGCGGGTCAGGAAGAAGCTCACGAGCAGGATTACGAGCAGGTACTTTGGCTTGATGGTGTTGAGAGAAAGTATGTTGAGGAAGTTGGCTCAATGAACATCTTCTTCGTTATTGACGGCGAAGTTGTTACACCACAGCTACTTGGCTCTGTTCTCCCTGGTATCACAAGAAAGTCTGCTATCGAGATATGCAAGAAGAAGGGCTACAAGGTAAGCGAGAGAAAGATCTCTATCGAGGAGATCGCTGAGGCTTACGACAACGGCAAGCTTGACGAAGTATTCGGCACAGGTACTGCTGCTGTTATCTCACCTGTTGGTCATCTTAAGTGGGGCGACAAGGTAATGGAGATAAACAACAACAAGATCGGCCCTGTTTCACAGATGCTTTATGATACAATGACAGGCATTCAGTGGGGCAAGATACCAGACGAGTTTGGCTGGATCGTCAAGATCGACTAATATCGTGAATAATCAATGCGGTCTGTGCTTCGGTATAGACCGCATTTTTCATAGGAGTGATAAAAATGGAGCTGCAGCAGATAATAGACAAGTCACACAGGATAGTATTTTTCGGAGGAGCAGGGGTATCAACAGAGAGCGGCATACCTGATTTTCGGTCGGTGGACGGACTTTACAATCAGAAATATGATTATCCCCCTGAGCAGATACTCAGCCACACGTTTTTTATGCGGCACACAAAGGCATTTTATGATTTTTACCGTGACAAAATGCTTTGTCTGACGGCAAAGCCTAACAAGGCGCATTACAAGCTGGCGGAAATGGAGAGGGCAGGCATACTTTCTTCAGTTATCACGCAGAATATTGACGGACTTCACACGGCGGCAGGCAGCAAAAAGGTGCTGGAGCTTCACGGAAGCGTACACCGCAACTACTGCATGGACTGCGGAAAATTCTACACTGCGGAGGATATTTTAAACAGCACAGGCATTCCGAAATGCACCTGCGGCGGAACGATAAAGCCTGATGTTGTGCTTTATGAGGAGGGGCTTGATGATAAAACTGTGACGGAGGCGGTGAGAGAGATATCTCAGTGCGACACGCTTATTATTGCAGGCACTTCTCTGACAGTTTATCCTGCGGCAGGAATGGTGAGATATTTTCAGGGGGATGATCTTGTGCTGATAAATCGGGACAAGACTTCCATGGACGGCTCCTGCGACCTTGTTATCCATGACAAGGTGGGGGAAACGTTGGATAAGATAGTGATAAAGTAATGTTAAACAACGCAATTACAAGGTGAGATAATAAACGGGCGAACACTGTTCGCCCCTACAGATGTGGATAGCCACATTTGCAGGGGGCAGTGTTCGCCCGTGTTTTTATGCTATTTTATTCGTCCATATGCTGGGCGGTATAAAGCTTGTAATACTCGCCTTTCTTTGCGATAAGCTGGTCATGAGTGCCGCACTCGGCAATGCCTTTGTTGTCGATATACATTATCTTATCGCAGTTTTTGATAGTGGAAAGTCTATGTGCGATAATAAATGAAGTTCTGCCAACAAGAAGTCTTTGAAGTCCTTGCTGAAGGAGCTTTTCTGTTCGTGCGTCTATTGATGAAGTTGCTTCGTCAAGGACAAGTATTTTCGGGTCGGAGAGGAGCGTTCTTGCAAAGGAGATAAGCTGTTTCTGTCCGCCTGAAAGCTTTGAGCCACGCTCGTTGACTTCGGTCATATAGCCGTCTTTCATTTCGCTGATGAACTCGTCTGCGCAGACTATCTTTGCGGCTTCTCTTATTTCTTCTTCCGTTGCGTCAAGTCTGCCGTAACGGATATTATCGTAAATAGTGCCGCTGAAAATAAAGCTGTCCTGAAGCATTATGCCCATTTGTGAGCGGAGTGAATGCAAGGTCGCCTGACTTATATCCTTGCCGTCTATGGTTATTTTACCGCTGTCCAGGTCATAAAATCTTGACAGGAGAGAAACTACTGTAGATTTTCCTGCGCCTGTTGGTCCAACGAGGGCAACGCTTTCGCCCGGCTTAACGTCAAAGGAGATATGCTCCAAAACTGTTTTGCCTTGCTCATAGCTGAATGTAACGTCATCAAATTTTACCTCACCTGTGATATCACCGATATCCTGAGCATTCGGCTTGTCTGCGATAGTGGCAGGCTCGTCAAGGGTTTCAAAGATACGCTCAAGGTAGGCGATATTGTTGATGAAGTTATTGAAGATGTTTGACAGGTTCATGATAGGCTGCCAGAAGCTTGAAGCATAGCTTGTCATGGCAACGATAGTTCCAAGGCTCACTGCCGCAGGTGTCAGCACCAGCAGACCCACCACGAATATTGCGGCTCTCACAAGAGTAGAAACGTTGTCGGTAGCAGGCCAGACAAGGTTAGAATATTTCACGGCGTTTATCCAGCTTTTACGATATTTCTCGGAAAGTCTGTCGAATATCTGGGCGTTTTCTTCCTCACGGGTGAATATCTGGGTCACTCTTGCGCCTGTGATGTTTTCCTGCAAATAGGCGTTAAGGTTTGAGGATTTGTTTGAAACGTCCTGCCATGCTTTACGCTGTCTTTTCTTTATCATCATCATTATGACTGCAAATATCGGCAGACCCGAAAGCACCACCAATGACAGCTTCACATTCACAAAGAACATGAAAATCATGATGAAAAGCATATTAAGGCACTCGAGTATAACATTGATGATACCGTTTGAGAGCATATCCGACACGGAGTTTACATAGTTTACAACTCTTATAAGAATTTTGCCGTGTGGGCGGTTATCGTAATACTCAAATGGAAGCTCCTGCAAATGCTTGAAAAGATCGGTACGGATATCGAAGATTATATCCTGACCAACAACTGTCATTATCCTTGAACGGATAGTGGAGAATGTTATGGACACGGCTATAGTGCCGACAAATGCGAGGGTGAGCAGGACGAGCTGTCCCATATTTTTCTGAGGTATGGTATTATCAAGAGCGTACTGTGTGATGAGCGGTCCGAGAAGTCCTGATATTGCTGCGAACACGCTGAGCACAAGGGCGGTTATCATTTTGCCCTTATATTTTTTGATATACACAAAGGAGCGTTTCAGGTGGGCGAAGTCAAATGGGGTTTCAAGGACTTCGTCAACGTCATAACGGTTTCTTGCCATTTAGACCGCCTCCTTTCCGAAGCCATCGTTCTGCAGCTTGAACACCTCGTAATAGTATCCCTTTTTGGCGATAAGCTCATCATGAGTACCCATTTCGGTTATCTTGCCGTCATCGAGGATTATTATCATATCAGCGTCTTTGGTGGAGGAGATACGCTGGGCTATTATTATCTTTGTGCATGGGAAGTCGAGGTTTCTAAGGCTGTCCTGAATATACTTTTCTGTTTCCATATCCACGGCGGAGGTGGTATCGTCAAGGATAAGAATGGCAGGCTTTATGGCTAAGGCTCTTGCAAGGGAAAGTCTTTGCTTTTGTCCGCCTGAAAGACCTACGCCACGCTCGCCAACGATAGTTTCATAGCCGTCAGGCATTTTCTCAACGAACTCGTTTGCCGCCGCAAGCTTTGCATAGTGCTTAACGTCCTCTTCGGACATATCAGAGTCGCCGTATGCGATATTGCCGTCTATTGTATCAGAGAAAAGCAGGACGTCCTGCGTTGCCATACCTATTTGTGAGCGGAGCTGTGAGAGCTTACGCTTTCTTACATTCACACCGTCAACGAGGACTTCTCCTGAGTTGGTATCGTAAAATCTTGGTATGAGGTTTATAAGCGAGGTCTTGCCTGAGCCTGTTTCGCCCATTATGGCAACTGTCTGACCTGCTTTTATCTTAAAGTTCACGTTGTCAAGGACTATATGCTTGCCAAACTTAAAGGTAACGTCCTTGAACTCGACATCTCCGTGAAGCCTTTCTGTCTGGTCAACTGCATCTTCACGGTCGGTGATGATAGGTCTTGCATAGTATATCTCAATGACCTTCATAGCGGAAGCCATGAACCTTTGCATATCGTTCACATAGATACCAAGGTTTCTGACAGGGTTTGCGATGCCCCAGATAAGTCCTGAGATAGCAACATACTCGCCCATTGTTATTTCCCCTTTTATAAGGAAAAATCCACCGCCAAGGAGCATTACAACTGACAAGGCGTTTGCGAAAGCTTCCATATAAGGGAAGAATTTAAGCCACAGCAGTGACGCTTTTTTGTTGGCGTCAGAATACTCTTTATTGGCTTTTTGGAACTTTTCTATCTCATAGTCCTCACGGGCGAAGGCTTTTACAACTCTGTTGCCTGAGATGTTCTCCTGAGCGTCGGTATTCATTTGGGACAGCTTCTCACGGAGGTCAACGTAGACCGGCTTTGCCTTTTTATCAAGAAGCACCACCACGCCGAATATGAACGGTGTAACAGCCAGCAGAAGAAGTGCCATTTTCCAGCTTACCATAAAGAAATAAACTGATGAGGCTATAAACAGCGAACATGATTCAAGCATACCTTTAAAAACGAATGCCACTGCATGACGCACCATATCAAGGTCGCCTGTGAGCCTTGTCATAAGGTCGCCTGTTCGGTTGCGGTCATAAAACTCCATATCCTGATTTTCGATACGTCTGAAAAGGTGTGTCCTTATTCTGTATATCATGCCCTGAGATGATAATTCATAGGTCATGTTGCAGGTGTACTGACAGATAGTTCTAAGCAGGGTAAAGCCCACCATGCCTGCAAGCAGCAGCCAGAACAGCTTTCTTTCATGCTCAAGATTAAAAAGTGCGTCCTTGCTTGAAAGAAACTTATCCACAAGCTCTTTGCTGAAATAAGGTGTGGTAAGATACAAGGCGTTGCATACGATAGACAGCACAAGGGCTGTTACATAGAATTTTCGGTAGCCTTTCAGATTGTGCCATATCCATTGAAGCTGGAACATATTCTTTCACTCTCCTTTTATTCTTCTAATCTTCATGCTCTCTTAGGCACATATAAAAATATGAAACCCATACTCTTTTAAGCTATGGGATATTATAAGCCCTTTTCAAAATAAAGTCAAGGGGGTAAAAGCATTTAGTTTACATAAAGCAAGCTAAAAAATCAACGAAAACACGAAGCTTTTGTTGTGCTTTTTCACAAATTATGAATATGTTGTTATCTAATGATAGTCATATTTAGAAGAAAACGTTTTCTTTAACTGTTATATTATCTTAAACTAAGGTTTCGCACAATAAAATAACCGCCCTGAAATAACAGAGCGGATAGAGGATATTTTTGTATGCAATAATATGCGAGCGAAAAAGTCACCCTTACGGGTTTATTTAATCCTGAAAAACGTCGGTGAAGTAGCCTGCGTTGGAGATAGGTTCATTGCCGCCTGCAAGGTGCTTTGTACAGCCCATGACGTGGCATCTGAAAAAGCCATAGTCGCCCTCACGCTCCTCACAGCCGAGGACTGTCACAGATGTAGGCTGCATATTGAAGCCATGCCACATATTCATGGTGGAAATACCAAGGATATGTCCTATCATCACCATTGATACGCCGAAGTGACAGAAGAACACAAGGGTTTCATCGCTGTGCTTTTCAATGCGGAACATACCGTTCTCGTGGATATAACCATGGTCGGCAAGAAGCTTATCAATACCCTCATGCACCCATTTAAGCTGTTCTTCAACATTGCCTGTTTGCATATAATCGGATTTGAACCAGTTATTGCGGTCATAGTATATCTCTTTATCCGCCCACTCGGTGGGGTACATATCCCATGGGATACGATGTCCTCCGTCAGAGGTGGGTATTATGCCGTTAAATTCTCTCAGCCATGGGAGAGTTTCGGCGGTATCGCCACGAAGCTTCAGGGAATATTCCGCTGTGAGCTGTGCTCTGCCAAGGGGAGAAACGTAGAACTTTGAAACGTCCCAATTCTTTACACGCTGTGCAAGAAGCTCTGCTTCACGCTTGCCCTTTTCTGTAAGGGTATCATGAACGTAATCGGGGTCGCCATGTCTGATAAAAATAAGACGCATAAAAATACCTCCTAGTTAGTCTGCCATTGGTTTTATTTCAGCGTTGTAGGCTCTTCTAAGGAAGAACAATGACGCCATGATCGAGAATATTTCGGCTATCGGGAACGCCCACCAAATAGCATCAAGCTTGCCTGTAAGGGAAAGAAGATACGCCACAGGAAGAAGCACAACAAGCTGTCTTGTAAATGAAACGAGCATAGAGGAAAGTCCCCTGCCAAGAGCCTGCAATGATGAAATTATGATTATATCAAAGCCTGCGAAGAAGAAGTGTGTGCTGATTATACGCAGGGCTGTTACGCCTATGCTTAGCATATTATCGCTTGCGTCAAAGAGTTTCAGAAGCTGTGCAGGGAAAATCTGCATTATGATAGTGCCGACTATCATGATAGACACAGAATATATCATGGCGTATTTTATTGCACCTGTGATACGCTTTTTCTTTCTTGCACCATAGTTATAGGCAACGATAGGGATAAGACCGTTATTAAGTCCGAAAACAGGCATGAAAACGAAGCTCTGAAGCTTGAAATACACACCGAAAACTGCGGCGGCGGTGTTTGAGAAGCCGATAAGTATTTTATTCATGCCGTAGGTCATGATAGAAGAGATAGATTGCATTATAATGGACGGCAGACCGACAGCGTAGATCTTCTTGATTATTTTTGCCTGCGGTCTATACTTCACAAGGTTTATGGTTATCTCTTTGTTGAACTTCATATTGAAGAAAAGTCCGAAGGCTGCAGCGGTGAACTGACCGATACAGGTAGCCACAGCCGCACCTGTTACGCCCCACTTAGGGAAGAAGCCCACGCCAAAGATAAAGCAAGGGTCGAGGATAATATTTATCACTGCGCCTATTCCCTGAGTATACATTGAATAGATAGTTTTACCTGTAGCCTGCAAGAGTTTTTCCATGGTCATCTGACAGAAAAGACCGATACTTAGCAGGCTGATGACGGTTAGGTACTGGTCGCCATATTCGATAATTATTTTGCTTGAGGTTTGTGAGCGATAGAAGATCTCGGTAAAAAATGCACCAAAAACCACGAAGATAACGAAGTTCACAAGGCAGAGGAAAATGCCGTTATTGGCGGCGCTGTTGGCTTGTTTGAAGTTCTTTTCACCAAGTGATTTTGACAGCAGTGCGTTGATACCGACACCAGTGCCTGCACCGAGGGCTATCATAAGATTTTGCACAGGGAAAGCCAGTGACACGGCAGTGAGTGCGTCCTCGCTTATTTTGGCAACAAATATGCTGTCGACGATATTATAGAGAGCCTGCACGAGCATGGATATCATGATCGGCAGGGACATTTTGAACAGCAGATCACCTATGGGCTGCGTTCCCATTTTATTTTCTCTTACTTCTTCCATTTTACGATTCCCACCTTAGAGTTACTTTTTCTTAGAATTTATACTTTAACCCTTCTATTATAGCATTTTTATACGAAAGTTGTATGAATTATTTGTTAAATCAGCACAAATCGGGTGGTGTCCTCTATGATTCAGAATTTATGCAAGTTCTGAGCACGGGCGAACGATGTTCGCCCCTACCGATGTTTGTGGGGTTATCAAGGGTTGTGAGATAAACAATAATGCGAAATGTCAAGGGGGGTGGGCTGTCGAGGGCGCCAGCCCCTACATATTGTTAGGGGAAGTTTGTTGTGCCGCAAAATCGCTACGCTCTTTGCGGATTTACATTTGCTCAGGGCGAGGGTGGGCGGTGCAGATTTTGTACTCCGATATGGGATTTGTTTGATATATGGCTCTCGTGTGCTTTTTACACTTTAATCTGCACCTTGTCGGCTTACGCCGAATGAGGCTCTGCCTCATACTCCGCTCAGGGCTTTGCCCTAAGAACCCACAAGGGACTCTGTCCCTTGACCCTGCAAGCCCTCTAACGCCGGGCTTGAGCCTGCGTTTAAGTGTTCGCTACGCTCGGTGCTGGGTGTACAACTCTGGTAGGCTTTGCCCATTCCTCATTCCTCACTCCTCATTCCTCACTCCTCACTCCTCATTCCTCACTCCTCACTTAAATCGCTTTACCGCTTGACGAAACCACTGTAAAGTAGTATAATATAAGAAATGCTGCTTATGCAAATTCTTTTACGGAGGTCCTTTATATGGAGAAAAAACCGTTTTATATCACTACCCCGATATATTACCCTTCAGGTAATCCTCATATCGGTCACTGCTACACCACTGTTGCCTGCGATTCTATTGCCAGATACAGACGTATGCAGGGCTATGATGTCATGTTCCTCACAGGCACTGACGAGCATGGTCTGAAAATCGAACAGAAGGCTGCTGAAAAGGGTGTTACGCCTAAGGAATATGTTGATGAGGTAGTCAAGACTTTCAAAAAGCTTTGGAGCTACATGAACATCAGCTATGACAGATACATCAGAACTACTGACGATTATCACATTGAAACTGTTCAGAAGATCTTCAAGGCTCTTTATGACAAGGGCTACATTTACAAGGGCGAATACAAGGGTAAATACTGCACACCTTGCGAGAGCTTCTGGACTGAGTCACAGCTTGATGAGAACGGCTGTTGTCCTGAGTGTCACAGAGAGGTAACAGAGGCTAAGGAGGAGGCTTACTTCTTCAAGATGTCGCCATTTGCTGAGAGGATAGAGAAGCTTCTCACTGAGACAGATTATCTCCAGCCAAAGACAAGAGCCACTGAGCTTGTAAACAACTTTATCAAACCCGGTCTTGAGGATCTTTGTGTATCAAGAACCACTTTCAAGTGGGGTATTCCTGTTACATTTGATGACAAGCACGTTGTTTACGTTTGGATAGACGCACTTTCTAACTATATTTCTGCACTTGGTTTCTGGAACGAGCAGTACAATGATTTTGACAAGTTCTGGCCTGCTGACGTTCACATGGTAGCAAAGGATATCATGAGATTCCACGCTATCGTTTGGCCTGCAATGCTTATGGCACTTGATCTTCCACTGCCTAAGCATCTTGCTGTACACGGCTGGATAACATTCAACGGACAGAAGATGTCCAAGTCTTTGGGCAACGTTGTTGACCCGTTTATTCTTGGTGAGAGATATGGTGCTGACGCTATCAGATACCACATTCTTCGTGAAATGGCTTTGGGTGCAGACAGCTCATTCTCAAACGAGATAATGATAAACAGAATAAACTCTGACCTTGCAAATGGTCTTGGCAATCTTGTTTCAAGAACTGTAGCTATGGCTGACAAATATTTTGGCGGCACGCTTCCTGCTGACAGAGAGGCCGGCGATTTTGACGCTGAGCTTATTGCTGAGGCTAAGGGACTTGTTGCAAAGGTAGACGAGTTCATGGACAAGACTCAGATAAACAATGCTTTGGCTGAGATATTCAAGGTAGTATCCAGAGCTAACAAGTACATTGACGAGACAGCTCCATGGGTACTTGGCAAGGACGAGAGCAAAAAGGCAAGACTTGCGACAGTTCTTTACAATCTGCTTGAAACTATCAGGATAGTATCAACGCTTCTCAGCAACTTTATGCCTACAACAATGCCAAAGGTATGGGAGCAGATAGGTGCGGCTGAGAGCGACATCACATACGAGAACGCTGGCAAGTTTGGTGTACTTCCTGCTGACGTTACAGTTCACAGGGGTGAGATCATCTTCCCAAGAATTGACGTTGACAAGGAGATAGAGGAGCTTAACAAGATAATAGGCAGCAATGCAGAGCCTGAGGAAAAGGCTGACGATGGATTTGAGCCTGCGCCTATAGCTGACGAGATAACCATAGATGATTTTGCAAAGGTAGATCTGAGAGTTGCTCTTGTTAAGAACTGCGAGAAGGTAAAGAAGTCCAAGAAGCTTCTTTGCTTACAGCTTGACGATGGTTTTGGCGGCAGGCAGGTAGTATCGGGCATTGCGGCATGGTACAAGCCTGAAGATCTTATTGGCAAGAAGGTAGTTATTGTAGCCAATCTGAAGCCTGTGAAGCTTTGCGGAGTTGAGTCAAACGGCATGATATGTGCGGCTGACACACCTGACGGTGCGGCAAGCGTTATTTTCCCAGATCAGGACTTGCCATGCGGAGCTAAGCTTAGATAAAAAATTTATAAAAAAACAAGGAGCGGATTTCCGCTCCTTATATGCGTCTGTAGCTCAGTTGGATAGAGCGCAAGACTCCGACTCTTGAGGTCGCAGGTTCGATTCCTGTCAGGCGCACCAGCAGGGGCGTGCCCCTGCACCATATCCGCTATCATTTATGGTAGCGGAATTTTTTATTTCCGCCCATAGGCGTAATATGCTGGGAAAGCTATATGTTCGCCGTGGCGGGCGATTTACGCTTTGCAATATATATAGCTGTATCGTATCCGCCGTACTTTTTGTCGGCGGATTTTTCAGGAAATGCTCATATTAACAATTATTTCAGAATAAAGCATATAAAAATTCACTTGACTTATAGTGTACTCCAAGTGATATAATTATTAAAATAAATACATAGGAGGATTTAACATGAACGTTCTTATTTTAAACGGAAGTCCGAGGATAAACGGAAATACTTCTATTGCCATTCGAGAAATGGAAAAGGTTTTTAAAGAAAGTGATGTTGAAGTAGAAACTGTTCTAATTGGGAACAAGGATATTCGTGGCTGTATTGCCTGCATGTCATGTTCAAAAACGGGCAAATGCGTATTCAATGACATGGTAAATGAAATCGCACCAAAGTTTGAGAAGGCTGACGGACTTGTTGTTGCAAGCCCTGTATATTACGCTTCTGCAAATGCAACTCTTATCGCCTGTCTTGACCGTTTGTTCTACAGCACACATTTTGACAAATCAATGAAAGTAGGAGCAAGTGTAGTTTGTGCAAGACGAGGCGGATGTTCGGCTACATTTGATGAGCTTAACAAGTATTTCACTATTTGCAATATGCCTATTGCCTCAAGTCAGTATTGGAACAGTATTCACGGACGTGAAGTAGGCGAGGCTGAAATGGACGATGAGGGTAAACAGACAATGCGTGTACTTGCAAGAAACATGACTTTCCTTATGAAAAGCATTGCACTTGGCAAAGAAAAATACGGCTTACCTGAAGTCGAGGAACACGCTTGGACTCATTTTATCAGATAACTCTATACATAAAGAAAACATGAAAAATATCCGTTCTGCAAAAAACAGAACGGATATTTTTTAGTTATATATATCATTCAGGCACTTTGTCACTCGCCTGCGCAGTTCTTCTCCTCCAAAGGGAAAGCCGAACTCTGCGGCGGAGCTTCCCCACTCAGGTGGGTGCTTCTTTGAGCTGTCAAAATAGCGGCTTTTCACCACTCCACGATAGCGTTTTGGCATTTTTGCCGCAAGCTCCTCACATTCTCTCAAGCGAAGCTGCACCTTTGCAAGGTCAAGCCACAAGTCAGTAAGCTTTTTCCCTCTGTGGGCTACCCTGCCGCAATGCTCCCCCACTGCGGCAAGCTGTGAGGACATTTCGCAGATATCCTCTTTAAGTTTCCACTCCTGCCACCTTAGTTTGCGATACTGTGAAAGCTTTCGCAGTGCGGCTGTATTAACTCTGCTTCCACCGCTTCTGAAATTATATCGGCTCGCTGAGGGCGCAAGCCTTTTTATGGAATTTACCTCTACGGAATAATCTATATTATCGTACATTTTTCTCCTTTCGCCTTTTTGTACAGACATTTGGACAGTTAGTATGATATACTGTAAATAAAATAAAGCAATGACATTTCAGATAACCGTTTTCTGTATATCTCTCGGGGCGGAGATGTCAAAAAAGGGGGGCGGTTTATCCTCTTGACTTTTACAGAGAAATGTATTATAATTATATCAAAGCCAGATTCTATACAGATATCTGTACTAACGATACATACAGTATACTACAGGTTTCTGCAAAAGTCAATAGCCATCAGCAAATTTGATACAGACTTCTGTATCTTTTGTGAAATGATCACAATTGGAGGAAGAAAATATGACTGAAATGTACAAAAGGATAAAAGAGCTATGCGAGGAGAACTATATGACTGTATCGCAGATGTGCAAGGAGCTGTCTATAACGAGGAGCTGTTTATCTGAGCTGAGCAAAGGCAGGACGGAACGACTTTCCGCGGAGAATTCTACAAAGATAGCGAACAGATTTGGAGTGAGCGTACAATATCTTATATCTGGCAGGGAAGAAGATTTTGACACGAAGCTGAAATATGCATTATTCAACGGCACGCTTGGAGTGACGGACGAAATGTTTGACGAGGTCAAGCAGTATGCAGAAATGGTCATGCTCAGAGAGGAAGCAAAGCGCAGAAAGGCTGGTGAAAAGTGAGAGATGACGAACATACAGGAATTGTATGATATTTGCAATAGAGAGAACATAACTATAGATTTTATTGATTGTCCAAAGTGCGGGGCGATATCGCTTTTTGGCTCAGGTGGCTGTGCGATCGGCATAGACAGCCAGACGCCTGCAAGGCTTTTGAAGGAGCGCACTGCTCACGAGATAGGTCACTGCGTAAAGGGTGCGTTTTACAACAGATACGCCACGGCAGACAACATCTCACAGCATGAATACCGTGCAGACAAGTGGGCGATAGAAAATCTGATACCGAAAAGCGAGCTTATCAAAGCCATAAAGAAAAATCTGGACAGTATTTATCTGCTTGCGCAACATTTTGATGTGAGCGAGGATTTTATGATAAAGGCTTGCAGGTATTATGGGGTTTATTTTGGGTAGAAAAATGTATATACCGCCCACAGAACCGCAACTGCACTGACTTAAAACCGCACTTTAACGGTTACAAAACCGCACTCTCGCCACTATTGAACCGCACAATATATCCACAAACTTGTCGCTGACTGCCCACGGGAAGTCAGCAACAAGTTGTGGCAAAACGTCTGTGCAGTTGAGACAGTCGAAGCGATATATACAAATCAAGTGCTAATTGTCTTGTGGCTTTTATCCAAAAACAAATAAATGGTTGCTACCGATGTAATTATTGTTGTGAATATGGCAATGAGCACTGTTATATCCATTTCCTTGTTTTCATAGCTTAATTGCACTGTATAATTGCCCTTAGGTATAACTGCTGAAATATAGCCATCTGAGGTTTCTGACAGTTCAGCATCTCCTACTGATCTTCCGTCTTGATATAATGTCAATTTGTAATTATCAACGTAGGTCATTGATACAACTATCTCGGTATCCTTAGCAAAGTCAGTATCAAAATTTAGCGTATCCAAATCTGCTTTTATCGGAATTTCAATATTATCCCCATAGGAACAGATAGGAGAGACTCCGTCTATTTCCATAAGTTTCATGCCGTGTGTCCAATCATGCACACTTGATATTGTCAATTTAGGGCATTTTTCAATGACTTTGGTGAATGCTTCAATAGCTTTCGGACTATTTTTATCGACCAGAACATATTTTACTCCGTTTGATATCATCTGATCTTCAAACTTATTTATCCATTCGGGGTCTTTCATATATTGCAGATAACTTAATGGTGATGCTACCATATTGCACATCATACCTTCATCTGTGATACTGCTCATTATCGCATTGCTCTGATCAAAGCCTTTCTTGGAAAATATATTATCATAACCGTTTAAGGAAAACAAGCCATACTCAGTGCTGATATTTTTTGTAAAACCATAGAAACATATTTTAGAACTATATTCAATTGGGTTATTGTAATACGTCACGTTATCTCTATAAATCTTTCCTATCGTAAGAAATCTGTAATTATTGTCTATATGGTTTTTATCAAGCAAGATTTCAACTTCTGACTTAATGTTCTTATAATCCAAATAGTCATAGTGCTTATTGTTAATGTATACATGATTGCCAGAGAGCATGAAATAGAGTACAATAACGAATGAAGAAACGGAGCCTATTATTGCAGCAATTATAGCTGTTTTATAATATTTTTTTATGCCGTCCAGCTTATACGCCCCCGTCACTATTATGAGCGGTACATAAATAAACGAGCATTTATACAGAAATCGAAATTCACGAATAAAAGGTAGATGACTTAATATATCAGCAATGCCATGCCCACTTCCCTCTGCCATTATAACAAAGAATACCGCCGCAAAAAGGAAACAGTGCATAAGTTTCTCAGACTCGTTATATTCATTTTGACATTTTCCTTTTATAAAGAAGTAAATATAGTATACTATGACAGCAAGATATAATACAATATCTAGCTTTAGTAAAAGAAAAAACAGAATTAAAAACAGCACACAGCTTGTTCTTAATTTAGGCGACGTCAGGTAATGGGTATCAGATCTCTGGTCACGAACTAACAAACACACAACACTGACTGCAGTTAGAACAACAAGTATAGCATCTGCTATTGGCGAGTAATGATATTGCTCAAACAAATAATATACAACTATTCTTAAAGCTGCAAAGTAAAGCAACCCATACAACATCATTTTTGGCTTCTTGCCTATTTGTTCGTGTGACGCCAACTTATTAATGGCTAAATGTATGCCATATTCTGTCTTTTCGTGCAGCTTTTTTAAGATCTGTGTAGCATACATCAAACAAAACCAAGCAAAAAAGCCCAAACCAATATAGTTCATATAATAATCACGCATTACTATTTTATTATTAAATAGAACTATATAAATAGGTCTAAAAACGCTTGAAATAGATATGCCCTGCGAGAAGAAATCATTGTTGCCATAGCCAGAAAGTATCAGACTTCTGTCGCCTGACACTTTCATAGACCCAATTATTATCCCGCTTGACAAGCCTATGAATATCATCAAATTTGTCATGAGCGGAACTAATTCTTTTAACTTTTTCTTTTGAACAGAAGCGACCACTTGAAAAATACAGTATACCATTACATAATAACAGCTGAATTGAACATGGCCCATTAACAGGGAAAAAGCTAAAACTATGCCAGGAATAAAATAGCGGGTCCTTTTGGAGTTGGTCTGAATAAAGATCCACATTAAAAACGGCATAAAGAAATAATTATTGAAAGTAAAATAATAAAAGCTATGCAGAAAAAAAATTATACTTGTTGAATATGTAAGTATGGCTATTATTATCGTACTACGCTTTAAATTTAATAACTTCAGTATCTTATACATCATAAGATTACCAAGCATATACATAATTATTTCATAAACAATTAGCGTTTCAAGAAAGCCGTTTAAAAGATAATGGCTTATGGCATAGGAAACATACATAAAGGGATTCAACAAGCCATAATAACCGCTGCTGAAAATGTTTATTCCTTTGTACTGATAAAAATTCCAATATGGTATGCCCTTACCGCTGAAAATATTATCAAATGCTTTATTTATAACAGGTCCCCACTGAAGAATATTATCATCAACATAAAGGGAACTTCTATTCTTTGACAAAATAACAGCAAAGAACAATATTGAATACAGCACTATTACAAGCACAGGTATCAAATTTCTGGTTTTATTTTTCATTGTGTCACCTTTCAAAAGCGTACTATTTTATATACCGCAGTTTGTGTTTTAAGAGCAGCTTGCAAACCAACGTCAGAATCTTCAAATATAATGCTTTCGTCAGGCGTGCAATGAAAATACTTCATGGCATAAAGATACCCGTCAGGAAAAGGTTTTGTCTTATCTGTCATTTCCTGTGTGACCACCAGATCAAAAAAATCATCATAATCGAAAAACTTCAAAAGCGCTGAAGTATTGCTTCTTGACGCGGTTGTTATTATTGCGATCTTTATACCATTCTTCTTAAACAGTTCAGCTATCTTCAGAAGTGAAAAATTAGGACGTATAAAAGAGAAAAAGCTCTTATAATTATCACTTTTCCGTTTATGTATCAATTCTATATTTTCTTTATCCTCCACTCCTAAAAGAGGCAAAAAAGTCTTATAGTTTTTTCCCATACAATGCTCGTAAAAAAAATCCTCGCTTACATCACAAAAGCCGTTGCAGGCTTCTTTATAGGAAAGATAATTTGCCTTGTTCGTATCAAAAAGCGTACCATCTAGGTCAAACATTGCAAGCTTTAATTCCGATCCTTTTGTCAATATTATCAAACTCCTCAAAAATATCATTTACAACCATTACAAGGCCTGCATAAAACATTGCTGCACGATCACTATCATTATTTATTTTATACGGCATCAATCTCAGCCAATGCACTATCTCGTGAAAATATATGCTTTTGACTCTCTTGGCATCAAACGTGTCTTTTAGATACTTATCAAGCCTTTTATACAATACATCATACGATGTAGTTCTTGTTATCTTAAATGATATTTCATTTTTATTAACTTTGACCTTTGCAGTGTGCATAAAGAACTCATAATTTCCATGAAGCGATTGCAGAAGCTTTGAATAGTCAAGGTTAGGCGATGAATGGATATTTCCGCCATTTGGGTCAATAAGATAATACCCTTTGGGATAATTAATATTGCACACAATATTTTCTACTGTCAAATCTCCATGGATATCTGAATAATAGTCATTTTCAAATATTTCTCTCCAAAACTCAAAGGAGTATAATTTGTCAAGAAACATTGTCAGATTATCATATGTTTCACCGTTGATGACAATCTTTTCATAGTTTGTCAATTCGCTCAAAACGTGTGCATTCATTATTTTATCTATGTTGGACCTGATCTTTTTATCATAATACTGCCTTATTGTATCAGCGTCAGCCTTGGAACTATATTTCTTAGAATAATTGCTTTCAAGATCGCTGACCACGCTCTCCATTATTCTCCAAGAACTCTCCAAAGGCATAGAATGTATGTAATCAAACAAACCTATAGAATCACCAAGATACGGCATATCATAGTAACAAACATTATTTTTCTGATACGCATCTAGGATTTCAGTAACATACAGCTGATCTCTATTATTTTGAAGCCACTTTACCTGTTCAAATAATTTTTCACCGTCACTGCCAAAGGCATACTTCCGATACACCATTCTTCCGCTTTTTATACATTGCAAAGTTGTTGCATTTGAACCTGCTGAACAGTTTCTCAATATAATTACATCTTTATTTATTTCAAGAAACCGGTCAATATAGTTTTTATCACGGATATCTGAGAAATATATTTTCAAAAAGTCAAGACAGCTGTTTTCATTTGTATATGGTATAATAAGCTCTCCTTTATTCTCAGAGCTGCATTTTTTGAATTTTTCAAAAAATGCGACCACTATTATAGACACACAAGTGAGGAAATTAAACAGCAGGAAAATAAAATAATAGTGAGAAAAACCATGACGTACATAATCAACAAATGGAGAATAAGAATCTATGCTGAACAAATTATTGAAAACATCTACGAAAGACGTGTTTTTTAAGCAATTTGAATACATCAGATATGACAAAATGTAGCAAGACCACATACAAAGTGTTCTCAGAACAAGCTTTGTTTTGTCGATCTTTTTCACTGTATTGCGTATGGTACAGATAAAAGACCACACAAATTCTAAGATGCAAAGCTGGATCTTCGTATTAAATATTGAGGAAAATACAAGCACACACTTTTTAAAACGTTTGCTAAATGTAACCGACAACCCAAGAAAAAACAGTAGCAGTGCTGAAAAACCGGTGAAGAAAATAAAATTCATCAGATTTTTCCCTGAGGCAAAAAAAATCGTCCCATAAATGAACGCTACAACGAAAACATCTAAGATCCTATCTATGATTATCACGGCAAGAGAAAATGCAGCACCATTTTTTAGTTTTTTGCCAATTATCGCTGCTCTGACAATATCGCCCACATGAAATGGCAGAACATTATCCACCAAATAACCTATTCCTGTGCAAAACATCAAGTCTGAATCATGTGAATCTTCATAGACCGATATAAAACTTTTCCAACGCCTAATTCTAAAAAAGTGTCCAAGAGTTATCACAGCCAGCGCAGCTAAAAACATAAGAATGTTCATAACAGCTCTCCAAATTCCAGTCTGTCAACTGCGTCCTGATACTCAGCAGGTGTACCAAACGATATATGATAATCCGTACCCACTACGCCGGATATAAGTTTATTCTTTATCATGCTGTTATACACGCCGCTCATAAAATATTCGCTATATTCGCACTCCGACAAATATCTCTTGGCGTTTTCAAGAAAAATGTCCTTATTTCTGAAATAATATGCTCCGCATATTGCATTTTCACTAATAACAACTTTCTCCTGAGTTCTAATAACAACACCATTTTCATCACACAAAGCATAGCTGAACTGCGGCAGATCTGATTTGAACGTGAACAACAAGCCGTCATACTTTGCCGCACTTTTTTTATCCATAAAATTGAACTCAGAGCAACAAAACATGTGATCGCAGTCATTAAACAAGACTGGTCTATCGTCATTGATATTTTCTACACCTGCCATGCAAGTCAGCACTGCACCTGCAAGAACCTCAGGTATTACCTCCACTCTAGCCTGTGGGAAATACGATAATATACGATTTTTTATATCGAACTTCTCTATATGTTCTTTCAGCACAACAAAAGTAACATCACAATCTGGATTATACTTCAGTATTGACATAGTGGACCAATAGAAGAATGGTCTGTCATGTATCTCGATCAATGGTTTAGGGGCTACATACCCGTCATTGAAAAAGCGCTGTCCCTTGCCGCCCATTGGCATTACTAAATGGAAATTTTTCATCGTTCTCCCCCAACAGTATTATCAAAAATGATCTTTCCCTTATATATATCTTTTTTGCAGTAGGAATCTATATACTTCTTTTTGTTAAGCCTATATCGCAAAGCCATGACAAACAAATTATATGACAAATTAAATAATTTTGCATTTGATACCTGATCTTCCTCACGCCATGTGATCGGATAAAACTTGAAATCAACATTATAATATGCTGAGAACAGCAGCATTTCGGCATTGAAATACAATGAATCCGACAGACCAATGTAAAATTTACTTTTGAGCATATTGGTGCTGTACATGTTAAGACCTGAACCCATATCTCTTATAGACTTTCCAGCTGCCAGTGAATAGATAAGATTAAAAACATGGTTTCCAAGTATGCGCTTTTTTGAATAGCCTATCAGGCAAGATCTTGATTCAAATCTACCGCCCAAAACGCAATCAGCCCTTTTATAACTTCTCTTTTTCAGAATTGGCAAAAAGTCTCTGATATCCGCCTGATCGTCGCCATGGAGGACAATAACGTAATCAAAATCATTTTCTAAAGCATAATTAAAAGCAACTTTGTGTGATCCGCCAAGATTAAAATTTGCATTATTATTTATTATCTTACAGGGAAGTTCTCTATGCTTCAATAGGTAATCCTGTGTAACCTTTACTGTATTATCGGTGCTTAAATTGTTTACCACAATGATCTCATCAACATATGTAAGCACATCGTCATTGATTTGTGAAAGCACTCTCGTGATCTGCTTCTCACAATTATAGACAGGTATAAACACCATGATCTTATCTTTCTTCATAACGCTTCTCCTTCATCGATATATGTCATATTACAGCTTGGAAATCGTCCTCATAAAAATATAGTTGCACGAAAGCGTCAGCGGCGTTACCAGGATCTTCGATAACATTTTGCTGTATTTAACTATCAATGATATATCCGTTGATGCTGACAGAAATTTATTTACATAAGAGATCAGCAACGACGCCACCGTTATCATGATAAGCTGATACATTATATACAAAATATATTTGCACATTAATGGGATCTTTGAATTATCATGTATAAATATCTTTCTCGTAGAAACTATGAAAACAAATGTTGCGCCTATTATTGAGCTTGTAAAATTCGCATAAACAACACTGATATTTATTAGCTGCGTCATCATAAAGTAGGATATGAAATCAAGCACAAAACCTATTCCAGAAGTCAATACAAATTTTATTATCTTGTCAAGGTCAAGCTTTTTCACATTAAAATCTCCATCGTAAAACGTTTTCTGTTTCATGTATTATTTTAACACATCATCAAGGAAAAATCAAGCATTTTCGGATAATTAATCCAAAAACAAACTTTTTGTCATATCGTTTCTAGTATAGCTTTTTTGCGGTCAATTCTTCAAGAGTGCCGATCTTATTGAACAGGTCTTTTGTTACATAGATGGTGATATATTGGTCATAGGTCTCAAATTTATATGGTTTATAGAAATATATTCTCTTGACAGCCACATAATTATCAACGTCTATGTCAGGATATGCCTTTGTTATCTCACAACGCTCTATGACTACATCAGGTTCTCCCTGCTCTCGCCACTTGGAAAATTCTTCTTCCGCTTCTTTCTGGGTATTAGCCCGATAGTACTGAAACGTTTTGTCATGTTTATCAATATTGAAATAACAAAATATATTTTTATCAAAATATGGGTTTAATGCAACGGATATGCCCTGTAGATTTGGATAATCATGCCACATATAATCAGCTTCATCAACATTCCAGAAAGCATCATCATCTATTTCACCATTAAGAACCTGCTGCCAATAGCCAATGATCTTATAATCATCAAGGTGGTATTCTTTTATAAAGTCAGCGGCTTCATCAAACCAATATGGATAGCGAATATCAAAATATGATGATGTACAGCTCCATGCAATTGGTATCAGCAATGGTAGAAATGCAATGGCTTTTAAAATAACTTTAAGTTTCTTTCCAATTTTAGCCGATATTTTGTTCATGTACTCAGGCAGCAGAACTTTGCCGTTTTCATCAACTATTATCCAAAGAACAAAGATCACAAACGCTGTTATAACGCCTATGTGGTGTGGAGATATATAAACAAAAGAGCCGAATATGGAAAGCACTCCATATGGAAGCAAAAAAGTCAGCAGTTTTTTATTTCTGTATGTTATCGTCACAAATAGTGCCACAAGCAGGATAGAAACAACGATAACAGGGATCTGGCTTGCTATCTCGCTTGGAACACCAGCATAATTAAAAAACGATGTGATTATCGAGTCAGAAAAGATCACAAAGCAAAACAGAATATTTATACAGCTAAAGTCAAATTTCTTTTCTGTTTCACTTGACATTTTACCGCCAAGGTACACATTTTCATCCGGCACAATAGCAGCCATGACCAACATTGCAAATATCAGCAGACAAAACATCAGCCAACAGCGGCGGTCTTTCAGTATGTCTGCAAGTTTTCCGCTTTTTTTATACTCTGTAAAAATTTCTATTAGCCACACGATACACAGACAGCCCGCAATTATTATGCCATATGAATGCACAGCGCACATGAGCGCAAGGCACAAAAGATATTTTACAGGGTGTTCATTTCTATTCTTATAGCACGCTGCCGCAAGGAAAATCGCAAGCACAAGTATGCAATAAGGTCTGCTTACAACGCCGTACTGATAAAACAGGAAGAAGTTAAACGGCAACAGACAACGTATCAGCTTTGGAAAAGGTGACTTGAAAAGCAAGACCGCCACAGCAAGGGTCATAAAAAAAATATTGACTGCCGCAAGGGACAGCTCATAGGGTGCGCCAAGCTTTGCGAAAGGCGCCAATATCAAATGCCATAGTGGCGGGTGACCCTCATAGTGTGGTATCTCAAAAAGTATCTCCTTTATAGTTCCCGAACGTGCAATCGCCCATGACTGAGCTTCATCAAACCACGGTTCATGAAAAAACGATACAGTGCAAACGCCAAGCAGGTATATTATCAGCGTTATAACATCGCATTTTCCATGCTCTTTGCTGAATGCCCAGCTTTTAAATTTCTCTTTCATTAATATCCTCCAAAAAAATAATTGACATATAAATTATACCATTTATTAAGAAATTAGTCAATGTTTTTGTAAAACTTTTTGCGACAAATATTGACATGATTAGACTTGTACTCAATGTCTGCAATAAAAAGAAATAACCGCCCCACGTCCAATAGGTCGGTTATTTCTTAAAGAAAAAACTATATTGGAGGTAAACCGCTTACAGCAGTATGCCTCTTTTTTGTTATCTTAATTATTCCACGGCAATGACAGATCGTCAATAGTTTCAGAATTTAACGCCCCAACTGAAATTCTCAGGGAGATCGTCAGGTTTGTTCACAGGGTCAGGATACTGCCCTACAATGCCTTTAGACCTTGGCGAACTTGTATCACACCACTGTGCAAGCTTGTATCTGCCGTCCTCCCCTGCTATCCAAAAGGCATAGCCTGCATTGTCACCATTGACGTTAAGTGCGTCATGGACGGCTTTTTCAAGTTTTTTGGATTCGTCAGGCTCTGCGGTGCAATCGACCACAGCCGTACATGACTGAACGTCGATATCTTTGCCCTCACATTGCATATCCGTCACGACCGCATTTACAGTATTGAACACTATCTTTGCATTACTGTTTGCGCTTTTAAGCTTCGCTTTTCTGATATAACTCATCATAGTTGGCACAAGAATAGCCGCAAGCACGCCAATAATGGCAATAACCACCACAAGCTCCACCAAAGTAAAGCCTTTTTTATTCATGTCTTTCCCTCAATTCTTTCATCAAAATATTGATCCCCATTTAATATTTCGACAAGTACATTATACAAAATTTACCCGATTTTGTCAAGGAAAAGGCAAGCTTTATTACTCAATTTTACCATTTGCACAAAGGCAATCTATTCTCATTGGCTATTTTATATATTTTCAGACAAAAAAAGAACCGCTCAAATGAGCGGTTCTTGAAGATTCAAAGTTAAAGTTAAGATTAACCCCAGCTAGAGATCTTTGTAGAAGAGAATGCCTTGTTAGCCTTATCTGCATCCTTGCAAGGATCAGGATACTGACCAAGAACACCTGTTGAGCCAGAAGCAGACTCAACATCACACCACTGAGCGAAATTAACGCTACCGTCATCATTTACCATGTAGAGGCACCAACCAGCACCGTCGCCGTTATCCTTGAGTGCGTTGTAAACTGCATTAGCAAGCTTTGACTTTGCATCTGTGTTAGTATTCTGCAAGCTCTTAACCTCAACTGCACCGCTCTGTGAAGCAGTGTTTGTTACTGATGTACCCTCAACGAGCATATCAGCAGCTTCGTTGTTTACAGTTGTGAAAACGAGCTTAGCGTTTGAGTTAGCTGTCTTGAGCTTTGACTTCTTTACATAGTTCATCATTGTAGGAACGAGGATAGCTGCAAGGATACCGATGATAGCGATAACAACTACGAGCTCTACAAGGGTGAAACCTTTTCTGTTAGATTTCTTCATAGAAAATCCCTCCATAATAAATTAAATAAAATTGTTTATAAAAGTGCCGCAAGCCGATTTAAGCAGCTACTTTCCAATAATTAAGTGGCTTTCGGAGTTCTTTGCGTTCTCCTTATCACCATGATTAAAGTATACATCATCTTGTCCAAAATGTCAATAGTTTTTCAGATTTTTTCTCAAGTTTGTTCAACTTGACGAAAAACTAATTTTCAATCGGTCATTTTGACGATTGGTAACACTATGTTGACATTTTCACAAGAAATTATGTCACACACTTTGTCACACACCATTTTATGATGTATCACCTTACATCGTTCTTAATTATATCTTAAAACAAATAAATTGTCAAGACTTATTTAACAGTTTCGTTATTTTTGTGTACTCTGTACACTTCTCATTCATTTTTGAATACAATTTGCACTATTTGTTTCGCATATTTAACTATTTGAATGATTTCTTCATCTTATTATACAGATTTTCAGAAGCGTTTTCTATCTCCGCCCTGCCATAATAAAGCGACTCGGAGGTGCTTATAAAAAGGTCAAGTATCCCCTGATTTTCAAGCTTCGGGGACATTATTTCAAGCTCCTCTGAGTTTGCCATTTTCTCGTTGGCTTTATACTCTATCCCGTCAAGCATATCCCTCGCTTCAAGGGCTTCCAATGCCGCCTTTGATGCAGGCACGCCCTTTCCCATGCCCTGCAGGAGAGCCATTTCCTCACCGTTCACAAGATAGTCAAGAAGCTTTGCGGCTTCCTCAGGGGACTTGGTATTTTTCTTTATGGCATAAACGCTAGTGGGCTTTTTATACCAACCGCTGCTCACTGCCTGCTTATGCTTTGGATAGTCGCCTATAACGATGTCAAAACCAAACTTCTGAGCAGGCTCGCAGTAATACTCTGCGTCTGATATCCAGGAAGCCACGCCTGCCGTCAGGCACTTTTCAAGATCGTTCCTATCGAAATCCCACGCAGGCTTTGTGACCTTTTTATTTAGCATTTCCTGATAAAAGGCGAGCATGAGCCTTACGTCCTCCGAGGTATACTGAAACTCACCGCTGTCAGATAACATCTTTCTTCCCGTTACCTGCTCCACATACGCCACAGAGCTGAGATAAGCCGCCTTTTTCGTCATTTCAACAGGATACACCTCGTCTGATTTCATGACCTCTGCCGCATTTATAAGGTCAGACCAATTTTCAGGCAGGCTCAGACCATAGCTGTCATACATCGTCTTATTATAGTAGAAGGTTATACAGTTCGTACCGGTAGGCAAGGCATTAAGTTTGCCGTTTATAGTGCCGTATGAAAGGCTGTCATCATCAAATGCTGAGAGATTTATGTATTCCGACAGCTCATTAAGGTCATAAAAGTCATCGCCGTCGGGAGAATATTCATAGAGCCAACTGTAGTTTAACTGCATGATATCTGCGGTGGTGTCAGAGAAAAATTCCACGTCCATTCGTGTTTTGAAGCCGTCAAAGTCTGCATACTCAGGTCTTACCACAACGTTCTTATTGCTGTTCTGATAGGCTCTAAGCCCGTCGAGAGTATACTCGTTACGCGCGTCCTTGCCCCACCACGAGAAGGACACCTCGGTCTTTACATTATGCTCCATTCTTCTTTCAAACAATGCACAGCCCGTCATGACAGTCGCTGTGCAGATCGCTGAAGCGGTCAAAGCCGCACACCTTACAATGCGTGTTCTCAACTGCGGCTCACCTCTTCCTCTTTTTTATCATATATCACCGCTCTTGCGTCCTCACTGTGTTCTGCTTTCTCACAGGCCTTTTCTGCCATTTCGTAAAGCTCATCATAATCATCGCTTGTTTCAGGGTAGACCGACGCACCCACTGCACATTTTATGTAGCCCCTGTCATCGTCAAGGCAACATTTCTTCAGCTTATCGTTAAGCTCTTTAACATAGGTCCTCACATCACCATAGGCTCTCACAAGGTCAAAGTTCGTGTGGTCTGCAAACAGAGCAAACTCGCCCTCCCTGAAAATTCCGCAGATATCGCCCTCCTTGCGGTTCTCCACCAGTATTTCGGCGACCTTTCGCTCAGCTTCCGCCACTATCTCCTCGCCATAGTTGAGCCTTATAAGCTCCAGATTTGTTATTTTCACGATAATAAATGCGATAGTCGAGCCTGAGATACAAGTTTCCATTTTATCCATAATGCTGTTTTCGGTATATTCCGCAGTGAAAAGCCCTGTATTTTCGTCCACCTTTGGATATTTTCCAAACTTCGGTCCGTTCTGCGGGTCGTTATCCGCCGCCGCTGCCGCAGATATCATAATAAATATGACTGCGCAGCAAATAAAGATACCAAGGCATTTAAGCCCTGTTTTCACATAGTGACGCAAAGTGTCTGACATATCCACGGTAGTAATGACCACCCAATCGTCACTGCAATCATCAATAGCACAGATAGTAGTCATATCCGAAACGGTGACGCCAGTGCCTCCATCAAGGAATTTAGAGAGCTTTTCATCGAGCTTTTCGCCGACAACACTTTTTCCGTCGTTAGCATAGATTATCCTGCCATCGTCATCACACAGCATGGTATTTATCTCGCTGTAATTGTCAGAGGGCAGAAAAACAAGATCAAACTCCGTTGAAAACACAGAGGAGATAAAAATAAGATCGTCATTTATCCTGCCTGCGAAATACACTCGTCTGTAGTTATCGTCCTGTCCCGTGAACCATTTTATCTTACTGTCACCCATAAGGTCGGAAACTCTCTTATATATCTCATCGTCAAATATATCCTTTGTACCGTCGGTTATCTTTCCTACATTATGTTCATTACTGCTTACAATGCCAAAATCTGTATAGTTGCCCAACGTACTAAGCTCTATAAGCCTCTCAGTGAGAACATTCTCCTCATTAAGCACAGCAAATTCGCTCTTTGACGTATCAGTAGGATCATATTTCGCATAGTCTTCATTGCCCATTATAAGCTTGGCAGTGTCCTCCATTTTCTTCATAAAGGCAGCCACATTCTGGTCTGCTTCCGCATTTATGGCAGAGCAAAGCTGAGCCTCTTTCTGAAATGCGTTCACACCGCTGTAATAGCAGGCACACGCATACACAAGCAGACAAGCAACGAACAGCACTAACACGCTTGTTTTCAAAATAGATCTTCTATATTTTTTTATTTTATCATACAGTTCAAAATCAGCAGAATTTTTCAAAAGCTATATCACCTCTCAGGCTAAATTACTATAATCATTATTAATTATAACACATATGCCCATAAAATAAGTGATTTTTTTGTTAATTATTGCTCAATTTGTATTGTACGGTTTATATTTTCTCTTACACGGCACTGTCTGACCTTATTTGCATGGCGTTTCTTTTTGGTTTCCGCTTCAAAAAGCGACAGTGCCGCCCATGCCGCTGTGAACACGATACCTGCGGCAAACACTGCTCCCATGTTCCGCTCTGCCACCGCAACAAACAGGAAAAACAGCACCATTCTCATTATAGTTTTCATAAGCCACCTGTCGCCGCCTGCACCTGCCGCAACGATAAAAACATTCATCATAATTATCCATATCATTTTTACACACATCCTCATATTTTTCTTTTTCTATTTCGGGGCTGTATGTATGATAACACAACTTGATGAATTTGAGGGGTGATTTTTTGGACAGCAAGTTTTTTGTCGATATGCACAGATAAGAACGTTTGTTTTGATATAAATTCTACAAATCCAAAAGACCCTGCGGCAAAAGCCACAGGGTCTTTCAGAGAAGTAAGAAGTATAATATGAAGAAAAAATTATGAATGGGGAATGCTAAAGTTATGTATTTTTCCATGCCATTTCACTTTTGCCGCACTCTGAAAAATCAGAGCACAGCGAGATGAAATGAAAAGAAGAATGAAGGAAAATTATTGGGCAATGCCACGCAAGGATTGTGCGTAAGATGCGTAGTCAGATTTTTCGTCAGATCATCTAAAAGTGACGCAGGCTGGCTGACGCCAGTCAAAGAGCTTTTGGGTGATATGGCGGAAAATCTGCAAGCAGATTGCGTGCAAAGCCGACAGGTGTTCCTTGTGCGGCATTGCCCATGTATGAAAACTCATTATGAGTAATTGGTTGACGGAACTTTCAGCTAGCTCTCAAAGCTTTTGCCTGAGGTCTTTCTCGGTGTTCCTCTGACCTTGTATATATAATACCTGTTCAATATGATAGTTTTATGAAAAGACACTGAAAATAAGCTGATAAGAATGGCAAAGTGGTTTTCATAATAACGTAGGGGCGAACAGCGTCCGCACACAAAACGCAAGTCAATCCGCCGCCTGCATATTCTCTATCCTGATGTGACAACAAGCACATCTCCCTCTTTGAGCCGCAATCTGCCGTTTGGGATAAGTATACGCCCCTGACGTTTTATCATTACTATCAGGCTGTCCTCTGACATTGTTATCTCGGATATCCTGTGACCGCACCACTCATGATGCTTATCAAGGTTCATTTCGCTTAGGACAAAATGGCTGTCGTCATAAAAGCCTGCCGCACTCAGCACAACAACGTCCCCTGCAAGTATCTGGGTTTTGCCTGTTGGTATTATCTTCTCTTTGTCACGGAGTATCATAACCACAAGCAGACCTCTCGGAAACGGTATATCCTTTATCTTCCGCCCCACCCAATTGCTGTCCGGCTGAACTGAAAGCTTTATAAACTGCACTTCCGTTTCGTCGCTGTAGTCATTGAACGTTTTCATTACGTTCTCCTCATCGTCTATCATATCGAGCTTTTTAGCAAACAGCGGCAGAAGCGTACCCTGAATACCTATAGACATAAGCACGATACAGAAAACGATATGGAAAACGTCATTTTTCATGTAGGCGTCGTCAACTGTCGCCATGATAGCGAAAACAATGGAGGTCGCTCCTCTTAGTCCTGCCCATGAGATAAGGGCTATCTGCTTCCACTTTGCACCGAAAGGCTTCATGATAACAGTAACAGCCGCAGGTCTTGCAACGAATGTAAGGAACAATGCTATCGCCGCCGCAGGAAGTATTATTGACGGCATTTGCGACGGGAATGCCAAAAGTCCAAGGAGGAAAAACAGCAATATCTGTGTGAAGCCCGTTATTCCGTCAAAGAAATGCACAAGGGCTGTTTTGCCTGATATTTTTGTGTTGCCCAGGACTATTCCCACAATGTAACAGCTAAGATAGCCGTTTCCGCCCACCGCCGAGGGCAGGGCGTAGGAAAGAATAGCTATGGCAGTAACAAAGATAGCGTCAAAGCCTGCGGCGTCAAATCGCACACGTTTTATGAGATACACTGCGCCCAAAGATATAAGCGCACCGAAGCCCACACCGAAGAACACCTGTGCAAGCAAGCTCACAACAAAGCCTCCTGCGGTCGCACCGCCTTTCATTACTGAAAGTATTATAACCGTGAGCATATAAGCCCAAGGGTCGTTGCTTCCGCTTTCAAGCTCCAGTATTGAAGCCGTACCGTATCGCAGATTCAGCTTTTTGCTTCTCAGCACCGAGAAAACCGACGCTGCGTCTGTGGAGCTTATAACAGCGCCTATAAGCAGACTTTCCAGCCACTCAAAGCCCAGCACAAGCTTGCAAAATGCTCCAGTTGCAAAGGCTGTGAGCAAAACTCCTGCGGAAGCAAGTATAAGTGACTTGCCTGCCACCTTTTTGGCTTCGCTCCATTTCGTGCCGAAGCCTCCGTAGAAGATTATGAAAACAAGTCCCACCGAGCATATCTCCTCGGCAAATTTATAGTTATCGAACTCTATTTTAAAAAGCCCGTCAGAGCCGAACAACATTCCAAGGAGAATGAACGCCAGCAATGCAGGAAGTCCAAACTTGTCCGATATTTTATTGAAAAACACACAGCACAGCACTATCACAGAAGATAAAATGAGCATTGTGGTCAAGTATATCACTCCTTTCACAACAAACACATCGCATTTACTGCGATCTCATTTGTGTATCCGCACAATGTTGATCTACACAAATTCCGGATAATTCAAGCCTCGTCACTTCGATCGGGACGTCGAGGGCGCCGTCCCCTACAATTCAGAATTTATGGCAATTTCTGAACACGGGCGAACACTGTTCGCCCCTACATATAGATATGGCAGTTATTGTCTTATTATAAAAATAGCGCTTTGGGTATCTTCTACTCAAAGCGCCTTTGCTTGTGTAAATATTATAACATATTCACCCCTGTGCTGTCAACTTTTTGCCCACATCTTACGGAAATTTTACATTACCCCTTGACAATATCGAACATATGTGCTACAATCAATAGTGAAGCAGTATATCCAAATAAAAAACGCCTGCCTTTTACAGCAGACGTTCGCCTATTTATATCTCGGCTCTTTTATCCTTGTCCAAATTTTTATTTGTAGCAATCGGCAATATCTGAAATAGCGTCCTTTGCCATTTCCACTGCCCTTTCAGGTCCAAGCACCTTTGCCTGTGAGCCGAACTGGAAAAGCCAGCCCCAGAATGTTGGTGCGACCTGTACCTCCTCATTTATATAGAAGGTATTGTCGGAATTTTTGTGACATATGGTTTTCTCACCAAAACGATCCATTACAACATCTATGAGCTTATTGTCAAACTGCAATTGCAGCGTCATAAGCTCGCCGCCGTACATTCCGTAGATAGTCTGACGATTTGTGACCTCTGTCTTCTCCTCCTCGGAAAGCTCCCTCCTGGGGATATCTGTAACAGTGACCTGAGTCATTCTGTCAACTCTGTAGCGGCATATCTTTTCATGCTTTTCGCAATAGCACACAAGGTAATAGTTGTCGTTTTCCCAAACCAGAGAATACGGTGAAACCGTATACACCTCGCCGCCGTGGCGAAGCTGTTTGCGTTTTTCAACGGTGTATTCGTAATACTTGAAGTGTATCTCCAAACCGCTGAAAATGCCCTCTTGTATGCTGTTTATAGCATAGTATATCTGCTCATTGAAGGTCTTTGTCCTGTTTGACACATAGACCATTCGGCGCAGATCCTTTGCCTTGTGTTCAGATGTAAGTGATTGTATCTTCTTTAACAGCTCCTTCGATTTCTTCTGTGTAAGAAACCTGCTTGAAGCAACTGCGTCTGCAAGAACATACAGCTCCTCGTCCTGAAACAGCCTTTGAGCAAGATAATAAGCGTTGGAGTGACCGTCCTTAGTTATCTCAATATCCATTCCGCTGTCGCAGAGGGTCTTGATATCGTCATAGATAGTCTTACGCTCAGCTTTTATGCCGTAGTCGCCCAGGATCTCGATAAGCCTGTTTCCTGTAATGGTGTGCTTTTCGTCTGTCTTGGTCTCAAAAAGCTTTTTCATGGTCAAAAGCTTCTGTTTCTGTCTGGAAACTCCTGTCACTTTATTTTATCCTCCCCGCTGCGTTTCATATCCGAAACCTTAATTCTTGAGCCGTCCGGCTCAATGATCGTCGTGGCTTCAAGCTGACCTGTCAGGTTAGCTATAACGCTTCTGCGATACTCATTTCTCAAAGCCTCACGCTCAGACTTCTCATCTGCGGTAAGCTCTCTTTTTCTCGCAATAGCAGTAAGCTCAGACAATCTGTTAAGCTTTACTTTCTCCATAAATTTTTACACTTCTCCTTAAAGCTTCACACTGCCCTGTGTTTTTATTTTTATCCGCAGTATTCGGCTCAAAATAGAACGGGCAGCTTACACAATACCGCCCTTTTCATTCAAAAGATGTTCATATTGGCTTTTTTCTTTATTTATATTTACAAGTCCAACAAAACACCCTCAAACAAATTTGCAGATACATTATAACACATATTTCTTTAAATTGCAATGGTAAAATGCACAAACAGTCCGTTTAATTTCCCACAAATTAAACAAGAATTTTGAAAATTGTGTTTGTCCAAAAATTTGCCCACAATATATAGTGGGTAAAAAAATGGTCAGAAAACATCGAAAAAAAGATAAAGAAAGGATTTTTATGCAGCACACAAAGGTATCATACGAGCTTACACAGAATTATATCCCAAGCCCTCAAGCAAAAGAAAAAGAGCCTGTTGACCCTGCCTCTGCCATAGAAAACAGGCTCATGCGTGAAATAGTGCGGGAAAATTTGACGAAACGGCAGAAATGTTATATAATAATGTATTATACAAAGGGCATGACAATGCAGGAGATAGCCGACGCAGAGGGTGTTTCAAAATCCACTGTATCAAGGACTATCGGGCTTGCAAGAAAGCGGATATCCTGCGGTATGAAGCCTGCCATGCTCAAAAGCGCACTGAAAGGGAGATAGCATTGAACGCACCTGTGAATAAATTCGTTAGAGAATATGCAAAGTCAGGCATAGCGAGGTTTCATATGCCTGGTCACAAAGGGCAGAAATTTCACGGTCTTGAGGCTCTTGACATCACTGAAATAAAAGGTGCGGACTATCTTTTTGAAGCCGAGGGGATCATCGCACAGAGCGAAGCCAAAATGGCAAAAGCCTATGGCAGCAGGCGGACTTTTTACTCTGCCGAGGGGTCGAGCCTTTGCATAAAGGCAATGCTTGGCATAGTATGTCGCAGTGGACAAGGAAAAAAGATAACTGTTGCCGCACCAAGAAACGTCCACAAGGCGTTTATAAATGCCTGCATACTCCTTGACATTGACGTGGAGTGGATATATCCAAAGGGCGAGTTTACATCTATATGCGCAGGAAGCGTTACTCCTGAGGAAGTTGAAAAGGTGCTGGCTGAAACAGAGGTGGACTGCGTTTATGTGACCTCGCCTGACTATCTTGGCGATCTCAGCGACATAAAGGGCATGAGCGAGGTTTGCAGAAAATACAGTGTACCTCTTCTTTGCGACAACGCTCACGGAGCTTATCTGAAGTTTCTCCCTGAGAGCCTGCACCCCATGGACTTGGGGGCTGATATGTGCTGTGACTCTGCTCACAAAACGCTTCCATGCTACACAGGGGGAGCAATGCTTCATATTTCAAATCACGCCCCTGCGAATTATGATGATTGCGCCAAAGAGATAATGTCAATGTTCGGCTCAACAAGCCCCTCCTATCTTATAATGGAGAGCCTTGACCTTTGCGCTGACTATGTGAATGGTGATTTTCCTCGTGACCTTGAACGCACTGTGGAAAGGGTAAGAGTCTGCAAAGATAGGATAACAGCTTTCGGCTGGCATACCACAGGCGAAGAGCCTATGAAGATAACCATTGCCGCATACAAAAGCGGTATCACAGGTGACGACCTTGCAGACAGGCTGAGGGAATATGGCATCGAGCCTGAATACAGTGACACACAATATGTTGTGCTTATGCCGTCGCCTTTCAACAGCGAGGAGGACTTTTTAAAACTTGAAAAGGCGTTTTCAGAGATAAAACAGCCTAGGATAAGGCTTTTCGGTGACTTACCCGCTATACCCAAAGGGATAAAACGCATGGGTATAAGACAGGCGGCTTTTTCGGCTCAGCACGCCGTAAACGTGGAGGACGCCTGCGGTCTTATATGCGCAATGACCGTCACAAGCTGTCAGCCCTCTGTGCCTGTGGCAGTGAGCGGTGAGGAGATAACACCGCAGGTAATAAAAATTTTGAAAAACTATGGAATTGAACGCATAAATGTGCTATAATATAAGGTGTAGCTAAAAAAGCTATTATTACATCAAAATAACAGGAGGCAAAATCATGAAACTTGTCTATGCTATCGTAAACAGCGATGATACCTACGCTGTAAATAAAGGACTTCTGAAAGCCGGCATAAGAGCCACAAAGCTTTCTTCAACAGGCGGTTTTCTTATGTCAGGAAACACCACCTTTCTTATCTGCTGCCCTGATGAGCAGGTAGACCTTGTTATAGAGGTCTGCAAAAAGTATTCAAAGAAAAGAAAGCAGTTCGTTCCGTCATCAACTATCATGGAGCCTGACGGTGCGGCTTCATATCCTGTTGAGGTGGCTATCGGCGGCGCAACTATTTTCGTTACTGATATTGAGCGTTTCGAGAAAGTCTAAGGAATAGAAAATTTTCAGAAAGGGGTCTGAGGGCTTGATAATATACGGAAACAGCGAGCCTCGCAGGCTCGTATCTGAGATGATAAAAAAGAAACGAGAGCCGCATTCCATAATGATACACGGAGAAAAGGGGCTTGGTAAAAAGACCCTTGCACGGTGGATAGCGGCGGCACTCTTGTGCGAACGTCAGACAGGCGAGCCTTGCGGCATTTGCAGGACGTGCAGAATGATAGCCGACGGAGCTCACCCTGACGTTATGGTGGCAAAGGCAAACAGCAACGGCAACTACATCGTGGACGATTCTATCAGACCTATAGTTGCGGAAGCTCCCGTTGCACCGAACGAGGCGAGAATGAAAGTATACATAATTCCTGACCTTGACTTGTCGGTAAACACTGTTATTCAGGTGCAGAACATTCTGCTTAAAGTAATCGAAGAACCGCCTGAGCATACTGCTATAATACTTACGGCGAGGAGCAAGGAAATTTTTCTGCCTACCATAATCTCACGAGTGCTTTCCCTTGGCATGACCTCTGTCACGGAGGCGGAGAGCATGGCGTGTTTGCAGGAGAAATATCCTGCCGTTGCCCCTGCGCTCATAAGCGAAGCTGTTTCAGCAGGGCGTGGAAATATCGGCAGATGTGTCGAGTATCTTGAACACTCCCAGTTTTTTGACAGTGTGAAGCTTGCAAGAGGTCTGTGCGACGCAATGTGCGGTGGAAACGAATATGACGTTTTGAAAACACTATTTGTGGCAGACGGCAAAAAAACGTTGCTGAGAGAGGGGCTGAGCCTTTTTCAGGAGATACTCCGTGACAGTGCGGCATTCAGGCTCGGGGGAGAAAGCGAAAAGTCTGTGAGCTGTGCGAAAGAGGGTGCAAAAACGCTCAGCAGAAGCCTTTCCTCAGATCAGGCGGTCAGGCTTTACGATATAGTTTCTGACTACATAGGCAGGATAGACGCAAACTGCAACATAAGCCTGACTATAAACAGTCTGGCAGGACAGATATATTCTGTCACAGGAAAGTAGCTGACGGCAAAGCCGTGATATATATTTGAAAGGAAAAAGAGATGTTAAAAATAATCGGAGTACGCTTTAAAAGCGTTGGCAAGATATACTACTTCGACCCAAAAGACTATGACGTGAAAATGGGCGACAAAGTTATCGTTGAGACCGCAAGGGGCGTTGAATGTGGTGAAGTTGCGCTTGTGGACAGGGAAATAGACGAAACAAGATTCACAAACCCCGTAAAAGGCATTATAAGGCTTGCCACCCCTAACGATATGAAAACTATCGAAAAAAACAGACAAAAGGAAAAGGACGCTTTCAAGATATGCGAGCAGAAAATAGCCGCTCACAAGCTGAAAATGAATCTTATCGACGTTGAATGTACTTTTGACAACAACAAGCTTCTTTTCTATTTTACCGCCGAGAGCAGAGTTGACTTCCGTGAGCTTGTAAAAGACCTTGCGGCGGTATTCAGAACGAGGATAGAGCTTCGTCAGATAGGCGTTCGTGACGAGGCAAAAATGCTTGGTGGTCTTGGCATCTGCGGACAGCCTTTCTGCTGTTCAAGATTTTTGGGAGAGTTCCAGCCTGTTTCTATTAAAATGGCTAAGGAGCAGGGCTTGTCACTTAACCCTACAAAGATCTCAGGCACTTGCGGAAGACTTATGTGCTGTCTGAAATACGAGCAGGACAGCTATGAGGATCTTCTCAAGCACACACCAAAGGTGGGCGCTATCGTAAAAACGGCTGACGGAAAGGGCGTTGTTGAGGAAGTAAATCTGCTCACAGGCAAGCTGAGAGTTAAAATGGATAAAAACGACAATGTTGTTGTGGTAAAGAAAGACGATATTGAGGTAATAAAGGATTCTGTTATAAGGCTCGACCGTGACGAGATAAAGGCTCTCAAGGGTCTTGAGGGCAAGTAATTTCAGCGCTTTGAACGAGCGATCACCGCAACATAAACGGGCTGTGTGGGTGCCAGCCACTACACAAAATCGGCACAGCATTTTTATATATCAGCAAATCATCAGATAAATATGCAGAAAGGAACGACCATATGGCAAAGGTGAAAACTTCGTATGTGTGCAGTCAGTGCGGATATGAAACATCAAAATGGAACGGCAAATGCCCTAACTGCGGCGAATGGAACACCTTTGAGGAGGTCGAGCTTGCGGTCAGAGCAGGCGGTGCAAAGTCTAAGCCTACGACTGTCAGGGATATTTCCGACAAGATAGTTGGCATAGGCGGTGTTGACGCAAGCTACAACGAGATACGTTATGCAACGGAACTGAAAGAGCTTGACAGAGTGCTTGGAGGAGGGCTTGTGAAAGGCTCTCTGGTGCTTCTGGGCGGTGAACCGGGCATAGGAAAATCCACAATGCTTTTGCAGATATGTCAGTATTTAGGGCAAGACCACACCATACTCTATGTATCGGGAGAGGAGTCTGTACGGCAGATAAAGCTTCGTGCAAACAGGCTTCATGTTGATTCTGAAAATCTGTATCTGCTTGCAGACAATGACTGCGAGCAGATATGCTCTGTGATAGTAAAAGAAAAGCCTGAGATAGTCATAATCGACTCTATCCAGACCATGAACATAAGCGGGATATCCTCAGCGCAGGGGTCTGTGACGCAGGTAAGAGAATGTACAAATATGTTCATGCGCACAGCAAAGTCGGAAGAGATACCAATGTTCATAGTTGGTCACGTCAACAAGGACGGCGCTATTGCAGGACCAAAGGTCATGGAACACATTGTTGACTGCGTGCTGTATTTTGAGGGTCAGCGAAATCTTACATACAGGATACTGCGAGCCATAAAAAACCGTTTTGGCTCAACGAATGAGATAGGTATGTTTGAAATGGCTGACAGCGGTTTGCTGGAAGTTGAAAATCCCTCTATGATGTTTTTGGAGGGCAGACCGACAGACGCTTCGGGAACTTGCGTTGCCTGCATAATGGAGGGCACAAGGCCTGTTATGGCGGAAGTCCAGGCACTTGTGTGCAAGAGCGTGCTTGCCTCCCCAAGACGTACTGCCACGGGCTTTGACTACTACAGAATGGCGATAATAATAGCTGTGCTTGAAAAACGGCTTGGCTATTTTTTCGGTGGGCTGGACGTTTACATCAACATTGTAGGCGGATTAAAGCTTGATGACACTGCGGCTGACCTATCGGTGGCGTTGGCACTTTATTCAGGGCTGACGGACAAGGTTATAAGCGACAAGCTTATCGCCCTTGGCGAGATAGGCTTAGGCGGAGAGCTTAGGAGCATTTCCCACTGTGAACAGCGCCTTGCGGAGTGCGAACGAATGGGCTTTGAAACTTGTATCGTTCCTGCACATTCACTGAAAAGCGTTGACACAAGTAAGTTTTCAATGAAAATAATTGGTGTGCGCTCAATAAGAGAGGCGTTCAAAGCTATAGGCTGATAAGCTAATACAGAACAACACAAAACGGACGGAAGACCAAATCTTCCGCCCGTTATTTTTCTGTCTTATGTAGAAGCCGCACGCTCTCCCATAATATCGCTTCTGAGAAGCCCATAGATGTTGAAGTCTGTATAGATGTTCACAAACTTTGCCTGACGCTTTGTTCCCTCGCAGGTAAAGCCGCATTTTTCCATTACTCTGTTTGAAGCCACGTTCACCGTCATGACCTCGGCTTCAAGCCTTTGAACGCCTGTTTCCTCAAAGCAAAATCTGATCACACGCCTGAGAGCCTCGGTGACAAAGCCCATGTTCTGATACGCCGCCGATATTCGATAGCCTATCATTGCCTGTCTGTCATTCTCGATATTGAACAGATTTACCTCCCCTGCCAACCTATGATTTTTCTTTAGCTCTATTCCCCAGCTTATATGATCCTTTTTGCCGTTGTTAAGAGTGCGTCCGAAAAAAAGCGACGGCTCTCTTTCCTGCCTTGTCATGTTTCTGCCCCAATATTTGTAAAGGTTCTCGTCAGCCATATAGGTTTTCATATCCTCTGCGTCAGCAGCGGTCTTCGCCCTGAGTATGAGTCTTTCTGTTTCCAGCACAGGAAAATGAGAAAAATAATAGTCCATGTCCTGCAAAATAAACACTCTCCCCTGCTTATATAATAAAATTTCCCAAGTCTACTAAAATTATAACATAAAATCTAGCAAAAATCAAGTGCTTTTTAAGCGAAATACACAAAAAAGCAGAAAACGCCCCGAAACAAGTTCGGGACGCTCTCTGTTCTATAATCTGGAGAATTAGAAATCAACTTCTGTATCGTAGTAGCAGCACTTGAGGAGCTTTTCCATTTCTTCCTGTGAAGGCTGACGTGGGTTAGAACCTGTGCAAGCGTCTGCGATAGCGTTCTTAGCGATCTCAGGGAGTCTTTCAAGGAATACGTTCTCTGGAACGAAGCCCTGCTCACATGGATAGCTGTCTGTACCATAGTTCTTGATGCAGTGAGGAATGTTGAGCTTGTCATTCATGCCTCTTACATACTCGATGAGGAGCTTTACCTTCTCGTCATCGTTTGAACCGCCCAGGTGCATATAATCAGCGATAACGCCATATCTCTTCTTAGCTGTTTCGTCCTTAGCATTGAATGCGATTACCTTTGGCAGATACATTGCATTAGCTGCGCCGTGGATAATGTGTGCGCCATAGTCAGCGAAAGCTGCGCCTGTCTTATGAGCCATTGAGTGAACGATACCAAGCAGAGCGTTTGAGAATGCCATACCTGCAAGACACTGAGCGTCGTGCATTCTATCTCTTGCGCCCATATCGCCGTTGTAGGAATCAACGAGATCCTTCTGGATCATTTCGATAGCGTGGATAGCAAGCGGATCTGTATATGCACAGTTCGCTGTTGAAACATAAGCTTCGATAGCGTGTGTCAGAGCGTCCATGCCTGTATGAGCTGTCAGCTTCTGTGGCATTGTTTCAGCAAGATCAGGGTCAACGATAGCTACATCCGGTGTGATCTCAAAGTCAGCTATAGGATACTTGATACCCTTGTCATAATCTGTGATGATAGAGAATGCTGTTACCTCAGTAGCTGTACCTGATGTTGAAGAAATTGCGCAGAAGTGTGCTTTCTTTCTCAGCTCAGGGATACCGAATACCTTACACATATCTTCAAATGTGCAGTCAGGATACTCATACTTGATCCACATAGCCTTTGCAGCGTCGATAGGTGAGCCGCCGCCCATTGCTACGATCCAATCAGGCTCAAATTCGAGCATAACCTTTGCACCGTTCATAACTGTTGTTACAGAAGGGTCTGGCTCTACGCCCTCAAGAAGCTTAACTTCCATTCCAGCCTCTTTCAGATAAGCTTCTGCCTTCTGGAGAAAACCGTTTCTCTTCATTGAGCCGCCGCCGACTACGATGATAGCTTTCTTACCTTTCAGTGTTTTCAGGTTCTCCAGTGCTCCCTTTCCGTGATAAAGGTCTCTTGGTAATGTAAATCTCATTTCTAATTCCTCCTATATGTAATGTAATAATGTAATCCAAAGAGGTTTGTGTAAATCTCACACAAATTCTCTCTTTGCTTGCTTTTAATTATACAAAATGTCAATGAACTATTCTAACATAATCTATGAATATTCTATTAATTATTAACTTTTACATAGCGTATATCTGTTAGTGCATACAGCTAAATGTACATATGAATGTGTAAAACAGGTGTAAAAAATATCACAATTACATGAAAAATCACGATTTTGTTTGCACTATATGGAATTTTGTGGCACTTATTTTGTTTTCTTTTGTTAATAAATTATACATTTATGAGTGTGGAGATATTCCTGTTTATGAAGATAAAAAAATTCATAAAAAATTCATAAAAAATTTGCGTAAGCTATGGAAATATGAGAAAAAATATGCTATAATATATTGGTATTGTATTGTATCCTCCCACGATGGAGGAATAATAACAAGGAGGAAATTTAATATGAAAACAAAGGTCAACACGAAATCATTGGTGATACTGGGTTTGATGACAGCTCTTACAATGATCTTCTCATTTACCCCTATCGGTTCTATACCGATCGGACCGCTGGTAATTACCCTTAATGTAATTCCTATTGCGATAGCGGCTGTAACGGTAGGTCCTGTGGGAAGTGCGGTCATTGGCGGAATATTTGGACTGCTCAGTTTTCTGCAGTGTTTCGGAATTGGCGTACCAAGCGGAATGGGTGCAGTTTTAGTATCGATAAACCCTATTTTGGCTTTCGTTCAGCGATTTGTACCAAGACTTCTTGACGGCATTATCGTAGGATTTATTGCAAAAGGAATGAGCAAGGTAACAAACAATTATGTTTCATATGCTGTTACGGGCTTTTTTACTGCGTTTTTGAACACTGCGTTCTTTATGAGTGCACTTGTTTTGCTTTTCGGCAACACCGATTATGTAAAAGAGCTTATGGGCGGAAAGAATATAATAGTATTCATCTGCACCTTTGTAGGCATAAACGCTTTGGTCGAAATGGCTGTATGCACATTTGTTACAGGTACGGTAGGTGCTGCACTCTACAAAGCAAAGTTCATACCTAACAAAAGTAAAGCACAGGCATAATACCACCGAAAGGATAACATACAAATGGTTTTAGCAGTCGATATAGGAAACACAAACATAGTCATGGGTTGTTTTGAAAGCGACAAGATACTTTTTGTTGAAAGACTTTCTACAAATCAGCAGTCCACGGCACTTGAATATGCAATAATGCTCAAGAACATTCTTGAGATACATTCCATAGACATTAACGACTTCAAGGGCGGTATAATCTCGTCCGTTGTGCCTTCTGTTACGCTTACTATGAAAGAGGCTATGGAGAGGCTCATCAAAAAGCGTATCATGGTGGTAGGACCGGGAATAAAAACGGGACTTAAAATAAACCTTGACAATCCAGCCCAGCTTGGCAGCGACAGAGTTGCTGACGCAGTTGCGGCGATAAATCTTTATCCTGTACCTATTATAATGATAGACATGGGCACTGCGACCACCGTATCGGTGATCGACAAGGAAAAGAATTTCATTGGCGGAATGATAATACCGGGACTGAGGACTTCCCTTGACTCTCTGTCAGGAAAAGCCTCACAGTTGCCTTTTATCAGCCTTGTGCCGCCTAAAAAGGTCATAGGCACGAACACTATCGACTGCATGAAGAGCGGTATAATCCACAGCAACGCTGCAAGCATTGACGGAGTTATCGAGAGGATAGAAAACGAACTTGGGGAAAAATGCACGGTGGTTTCCACTGGCGGCGTGGCAAAGATAATAGTGCCTTACTGCAAGCGTGACATCGTCATTGACGATGAGCTTCTGCTTAAAGGGCTTATGATAATCTACAATAAAAACAAACAATAATTTAAAATACAATACACAAAGCGTCGGGTAGTTTATCCGACGCTTTTTTATGTCGCTTTTTATATCCATAATAGACAAACAAACAGGCTTCAAACAGTTGCAAATGCCGAAAATGGAGCGTTTCTATTGCTTCCAGGACTTTGTTATGGTACAATCATATGTGCAAAGTAAAACGTTTACATAAAACAGAAAGCAGGAAATATATGAACGCAAGAAAAATATTATGCCTTATGGCCGCAGTGCTTATGCTGTCGGGCTGTTCAAAGGGTGTGGACGGTTCACAGGCTTCATCAAAAGCGGTTGAAAGCTCCGGCAAAGCGGACAGCAGTGTTTCAGACTATGATAATACCACCACCGAACCTGAAACAGACAAGCCTGACCTTGTTATCAATGACAGCGTGGTAGGTTTTTCGCAGAAAAGCGGCTTTTATGACAGCGGTTTCAGCCTTGAGCTTACCGCAAACGATGGCGAGAAGATATACTACACCACTGACGGCACAGACCCTAGGACCTCTGCCACGAGAGAAGAATACACTGCCCCTATCGAGATAAAAGACAGGAGCAATGACCCTAATGTGGTTTCAGCCGTGCCGACAGAAATGATATCAGGAAATTTCAATGAGTTCAGCTTTGGCGAGGGGGATTTCTGGTGCAACAAGAAAGCACCTTCTGACAATGCGGTGGACAAATGCACTGTTATAAGAGCGTCAAGCGAAAAAAGCGACGGAAGCGTTTCGCAAAGCTTCTCAGGCAGCTTTTACATAGGAAGCGCAGAGGAGCATATAAAAGGACTTAAAGAAAGCTGTGAAGCGGCCGGGCATGACCTTGCGGTAATGAACATCACAATGGACTACGCTGACCTTTTCGACAGCAAGATCGGCATTTACGTCAAGGGAGATATTTTCAACAAGGCACTTGAGGACTATAAAGCCAGCGGAGAAAGCATAGAAAACGAAACTGCAAGACAGCTTGACGCAAACTACAAACAGCGTGGCAAGGAATGGGAACGTGATTGTCACATCGAGCTTAACGAGATTTCAGCCGAGGGAAATGTGACGAACGCTTTGTCACAGGATTGCGGCATAAGGATACAGGGAAACTATTCACGCTCCGACCTGCAAAAGGGATTCAGGCTTTACGCCAGAAAGAAATATGGCGAAAAGAAGTTTAACTATGAGGTCTTTGAGGGGCTGAAAAACGCATCTGATGAAACTATCGACAGCTTTAAGACGCTTACTCTCCGTGCAGGTGGAAATTGTGCTTTTACAGCAAAATTCAATGACACCTATTGGCAGAGTCTTATGACAGAGCTTGACGGCTCAACAAAGGCTTCACGTCCATGCGTTGTTTATCTGAATGGCGAATACTGGGGACTTTATGTGCTGGAGGAGGACTATTCCGACAATTATTTTGAAAACCACTACGGTGTGAACAAAGACGATGTGGTGGTCTACAAAGGCGACGCAGAAACCTATCAGAGCGGCTACAAGCTTGACGAGGGCAAGCTTCCGGAGGGAGAAACAGACGAGGGATATTTCTTCAAGGAGCTTACAGATTTCTTCGCTTCTCACAAAGACTTATCCACACAGACGGATTATGAGGAGTTCTCAAAGCTTGTTGACACCGACAGTGTGAGAGATTATTTCCTTGCAGAGGTTTGGATAAACAACAAGTGGGATTGGCCGGGCAAGAACTGGTCAATGTGGAAGGTGCAGAACACAGACAGTTCCAACGAATATGCAGACGGCAAATGGCGTTTCATGTTCTATGACATTGAGTTCGGCGGAGTGAGCGGTGAAGGCGACGCATGGACGAACACCATGAAAGAGGATAACTACAAGCCAAAGGGACTGCTTGACACGGACACGAAAAATCCTGCGGTTCTGAGTTTTGCTTATCTTATGTCAAATGAAGATTTCAGGAACGATTTCAATGACAGGCTTTTAAAGATGTCTGAGGGTACGTTTGAAAAAGAAAAGGCACTTGATAGGCTCGCAGAATTTGAGAGCGTATATTCCCCTCTTTATGAGCAGTTCTTTGCAAGATACCCAGAAACAGGCTCGGCTGAAGAAGCGCTTCATGGAGGATATGCTTCTTCAGACTGCATAAGGGCGTTCATTAACAAACGTGATAAGTCTATCCAAAGTATTGTGGACTGGACTAATTCGCAGTTCTGATATTTCACAAACCAAAACGGCAGAACAGCATATGCTGAACTGCCGTTTTTATATGCTCTGATCTATGCCGCAGGAGCGTATGTGAATGTTATTTCGAGAGTGTTTATCTTTCCTGCATAGTCAAGTATTGTTGGAGAAGCCTTTGAAAGGTCACCGCCTGCTATCCTTGCGTCCTCAGGCGGTGCGGATACCCACTGATTTACAAGGTTCACTCTTGTGCAGATCTCATCGTCAGATGTGGTGTAGCCCTCCGCTATGGTTTCAACAGCTTCGCCGTTTATCTTTATCTCGTCAATAGTTGCGATATAGTTCGGATAAAGCTTCTCACCGTTTGCGATACCCAGAGCCGAGAATGCAATGCCGTTGGCGTTGTTTGATGACATATCAAGGCTTACTGTGTAAGTTCCCTCACCGTCTATAACTGCGTTTTCTGCGATAACTCCGTCGCTCTTTGAAACCGGATCATACTCGTCACCAACGCTGTAGCATACGGAAAAATCTGCACTCTGATACATTATCCATGCCACCGCTGTGTTCTCGTCAGCCTGCGGTGCGGTATCATCTGTTAGCTTTTCAGGTGCAGCCGCAAGAGTTTCATCAAGCTTCTTTACAGCAGCGGCTCTTTCCTCCTCCACTGTCATCGAGGACTGGTTATCACGGCGTCTTTCATCAAATATCTTTGCCACAGTTTCATCACGCATTTTAAGCTCTGAACGTGAGAAGAAATCACTGCAATCCCAAAGGAATGGTGCAAAGCCGTAGGCGTCACAGTTGTCGAGGAGGTTGTCAATAAACTTGTCAGTGCCTTTCTTTAGGTCACCGCCGTTTGTAAGCACTGCATACTCGCCTATTATTATGCCGTAGCCCTGCTCGGAATACTTTGTCATGTTCCTGAAAAGTCTGTTCTGCTCCTCATAGTCTGTCTTTGTTCCCCAATCTGAGCGACCCTTTGTTCCGCAATAATCCCATGGGGTATAATAATGAACAGAAAGCAGGAGCTTATCCTTTGCGGTATCAGTTGGCATTTGGAACTTGTTTGAGCAGGTCATTGTGATATCGGTATTGTAGCCTGCGATAAGAAGAAAACGCTGTTCGTTGTTTCCGCCTGTTGCACGGACAGTGTCAACAAAGGTCTGATTTATCTTGTTGGCCATTTCATAGCACTCGGCTTTTGAAAGCGAGCCTGAGTTTTTGCAAACGTCTGTGTCATTGAGTCTGTCACCAAGCTCTTCGTTTGCACCCTCAAATATAAGTCTGTCGGAGTATTTTTTATATCTGTTCGCTATCTGCGTCCACATGGACTTATACATTTCAAACGCCTTGTCAACGTCGCTCTGCTCTGAAGAACCGAACATTCCCCACCAGCTTCCGTCCCAGTGGTCGTTTATGATAACATACATATCATTATCCAAAGCGTAGTTTATTATCTCCTCCACTCTGTCGAGATAGGCTTCATTTATGGTGTAATCGCCTTTTTCATACTCCATTGCGTTTGTCCATGCCACAGGCACACGGAGAGAGTCAAAGCCGCTTGCTTTCATGCCCTTTATCATTTCTTCCGTTGTGACAGGCTGACCCCAGAAAGTTTCAAAGCTTTCAGGGTCGGTGTCGGCAGAATAGCTTTTATGACCGTAGGCTTCCATGGTGTTTCCGAGGTTTGTGCCGTTGCCCAGAAGTCTTGCAAGCTCGGTTGCAGTAAGGTCTTTGTTTATACTTCCGTCATCAGAGGTCTTTGCGCCCTCCTCTGCCTTAGATGAAGGGCTGTCGCTTCCCTTTCCACAGCCTGCAAGCAGTGCTGTGCAGCCCATGACCGCCGCGGTAAGAAGTGGGATAAGCCTAAACTTTTCCATGTCATTTCCTCCTATTTCATAAATACAAATTCTTCAAGTTCAAAAAGCGGCTTGTTTTTGAAATAATCTGCTATCCAATCGGCAAGCTCATCTGAAAAAGCTGTAGGCACAAAATAGATAGAATGTCTGCCAGTAAGGGACTTGACTACTCCTGTGTAAACTCCGTCGCCTGTGCCGATATCAACATAGCCTATTGGCTCGCCGTTCTCATAGTCATCAGCATAGACCGCCACCTTTGAAATAGTTCCCATGCCCCTGACTTTCAGGGCTATCTTCATGGTCTTTGAGGAAAAGTCCTCGCCAAAATCAAAATACTTATAGCCTATAACATTGCCCTCGGTGATGTTCACGATACTTCTTGTGAAGATATCCTTTTCGGTGATAAAACAACCACCTTTAAGCACGCAGGCTATATCCGCAGGATAAGGCTTGAAAGGGTCAAGGCTGTCCTCAAAGCCAAGCGAGGTCATTTCCACTGTCGGTATCGTTCCGTCAGGGAGAATCTCTATTTTCTCAACGCAGGCACGTCTTGACATTATGGTATTGTTTGTCATTCTGTGATAGAAAATATACCACTGACCATTTATATTGCACACTGAGCCGTGGTCATTTCCACCCGGATAGTCAACGCCGTTGTCTATTATATATCCACGATATTTGAACGGACCTTGTGGCTTATCTGAGGTTGCATAGGCAAGCCTGCTTCCTACACATGGGGAATATATAAGATAGTATGTATCTCCGATTTTCCTTGGGGAGCTTGCCTCGAAGAAGCGCTGTTCCTGCGGTGCGTTGTCGCTGTCATCAATGACCGCTCTTTTGTAGCTGCCCTTTTTACCTTTTTAATGGTATACATATCCGCAGGGTCTATCTCATTGAAGTTGGATTCTGTGAAGCCGTAATAAATATACACTCTGCCGTCATCATCAACAAGCACGCCTGCATCATTATAAATGCCGTCATCGCCTGCGTCCTCAGGGTCATATTTATACTGAGAAAGGAGCTTGAAAGGACCTTCGGGCTTATCGGACACGCCAACAACTCCCTTTGAGCCGACTATATAGGCATAGAGATAATACTTGCCGTCTTTTTCTATAACGTCCGGAGCGAACAGCTTGCGGTCGGTCATTCCCTCGGTATCGGACTTATGGTCACGGTCATCACGGGTATGGAAGCTGTGTCCGTGGCAGACCCAATTGTTAAGGTCATCAAGCGGTGCAGACCAGACTTTCAGTTTATAGTCGCAAAAGTCGCTTTGAGCGGCTCTGTCATGTGAGCCATAAAGATAAACTCTGTCGCCGAAAACTCTCGGCTCGCCGTCAGGGATATACTCCCATGCAGGCAAAATGGGGTTTGGCATGAAAATTTCCTCCTATGTTTTTTCATAACTTGTTTTATCATAAGATAATTATAGATCATACTATTATTATTTTCAATATCCTAACACGCTGTCAGAGGTGAAAATTTGTGCAAAATGTAAAATCGTGCAGACTGTCCAAAGGTGCAAAAAAGCCCGTTTGCGACGGCTTCCGACCTTGACAAAAGAGGGCAAATCGTGTATAATATTAAGTTGATAGTACCCGTATAAAATTATATTGATATAGGAGTGTTTAATTATGGCAGCTATTTCTAAGACTGTTTCAAAAGCAGGTTATGCTAAATTGCAGGAGGAACTTGAATACCTTATTACAGTAAAAAGACGTGAAGTTGCTCAGAAGCTTAAAGAAGCACGTTCTTTCGGAGACCTTTCCGAGAATGCTGAGTACGACGAGGCTAAGAACGAGCAGGCTATCCTTGAATCAAAGATCAATGAGTTAGAGCTTCTCATTTCAAACGCAACTGTCGTTGAGGACGATGATATTTCTGTAAACGAGATAGGCGTAGGCTCTATCATCAAGATAAAGGATATCGAGCTTGACGAGATCGAGGATCTTCAGATAGTAGGTTCAACTGAGTCTGACCCTGACAACGGCAAGATCTCTGACGAGTCACCTATAGGCAAGGCTGCACTCAAGCACAAGGTGGGCGACATTTTCGAGGCTGAAACACCTGCCGGTCTGCTGAAATTCGAGGTCATCGACATTTCAAAGTAACAGACCACTTACAAAACACACGGAAAGGAAAATATAAATGAGCGAGGAAAACCGCACAAACGCTCCTGAGGAAGAGCTTACTCAGGAGGACATAAACAGCTTAAAGAAGATAAGAATGGACAAGCTTGAAGAGCTGAAAGCCAAGGGCAAGAATCCATTTGAGATAACAAAGTATGACGTTACAGCAAGCTGTGCCGAGGCTAAAGCACAGTATGAAAAGCTTGAGGCTGAACTTAAGGAACAGGCAGGCGAGGACGAGGAAAAGCTCAAGGAGCTTCTTGAGGCAAACCGCATAACAGTAAGCGTTGCAGGCAGAGTAATGTCAAGACGTCTTATGGGCAAGGCAAGCTTTTTCGATCTGAGAGATAAGAGCGACAAGGTTCAGGTCTATCTGAGAATGAACGAGATCGGCAAGGAAGAATTTGACGATTACAAGAAGGGCGATATCGGTGATATCGTTGGCATTGAGGGCTTTGTATTCAGAACAAAAATGGGCGAGATATCAATTCACGCTCAGAAGTTCGTACTGCTTTCAAAGTCGCTTCTGCCGTTGCCTGAGAAGTGGCATGGTCTGAAGGATCAGGACACTAGATACAGACAGAGATACACAGACCTTATATGCAATCCTGAGGTAAAGGACACATTTATAAAGAGGTCACAGATAATCTCATCTATCAGAAGATATCTTGACGGACAGGGCTTCATGGAAGTTGAAACTCCAATGCTGGTATCTAACGCAGGCGGAGCTGCCGCAAGACCATTTGAGACACACTACAACGCACTTGACGAGGACGTTAAGCTTAGAATTTCTCTGGAACTTTATTTGAAAAGACTTATTGTCGGCGGACTTGAAAGAGTATACGAGATAGGCAGAGTATTCAGAAACGAGGGTGTTGACGCAAGACACAATCCTGAGTTTACTCTTATGGAGCTTTATCAGGCATACACAGATTACTACGGCATGATGGATCTCACAGAGAATATGTTCAGGCACGTTGCACAGGAGGTATGCGGCACAACTTGTGTACCATACGGCGATGTAATGATAGATCTTGGCAAGCCTTTTGAGAGAATGACAATGATCGACGCAGTAAAGAAGTATTCGGGAGTTGATTTTTCACAGGTAGCCACAACAGAAGAGGCAAAAGCACTTGCAGACGAGCATCACATTGAATACGAGGCAAGGCACAAGAGGGGCGACATACTCAACCTGTTCTTTGAGGAATATGTTGAGGAGCATCTTATTCAGCCTACATTCATAATGGATCACCCTATCGAGATTTCTCCGCTTACAAAGAAGAAGCCAGAAAATCCTGATTATGTAGAGAGATTTGAGCTTTTCATCACAGGCAGAGAGATGTGCAACGCATACTCAGAGCTGAACGATCCGATAGATCAGCGTGAGAGATTTGCAGCGCAGGAAGAGGCATTGAAGCAGGGTGACGAGGAAGCAAACCACACAGACGAGGACTTCCTGAGAGCTTTGGAGATAGGTATGCCACCTACAGGCGGAATTGGTTACGGCATTGACAGACTTGTTATGCTGCTGACTAACTCACCGGCTATTAGAGATGTGCTTTTGTTCCCTACGATGAAGACGTTGGAATAAGAAAGCATGATAAATTGGTGCTTTTTAAACATTACAACTGATTAGAAATAATACACAAAAAGCGGTTGGATTTATATTCCAGCCGTTTTTTATAAAAGGAGAAATAAATGAAGTACGAAGATTTGTTATTAAAAAAGCCAATTGAATCAAAAACATACAGAGAAGATTCTGAATTCATTATAAAACAAATAAAAGATATTCTGGATAATCAAATGCGAAGTGGTGATAATAAAATTATTATTAATACAAATTTGAGAATGGGATTACCACTTGAAAATATTAACAAGATTGCAGGCCCAATGCTTGAGGCATGGGCAGGCGAAGTTTTTGCGGGCATTAGAGATGATATGAATAATCCATATCATCTAATAAATGTCGAAGCACAAGAACGGCTGGGCATGGCAGATATTATTCTGCAATTCAAAAGAAATAGCGATGTATTGACAGGAAATGTTGATGTAAAGGCAACAGCAAATGATATCCCAAACAGTGGAAAAGGTCCTAATATTACTTCTTTTTCAAGAATTAGAACAGCATATGTGAATGACCCGGATTTTATGTTTATTATTTTATCAATTAAGCATAGAGTATATGTAAAGCGAAATGAACAAACTAAACTAATGGATGGTATTATGGAAGTAATAGACCACAACGAGTATGATTTAAAGTTTATATCTGATTCGGACATAAACTATAATCCTGCTCTAGGTACAGGTCAAATACAAATAAAGGACATTCACTATATTACATATCAATATAGAACAACGTGGGAAATGTGCCAGCTTTTAGATAATAAATACCTTAACAGTAGCAGAAGAAATATTGATGATTTTATTAGGGAGGCAAAAAAGAACGGATGGATAAAGTAATTGATAATCAACGCATTATATGCGGAGATGTAATTAAGGAATTAATGAGAATGCCCAATGAATCCGTATCATTAATAGTTACAGACCCACCATATAATTTGAATAAAAATTATGGTAAATCACAAGACAAATTAGAGTTTGATGAATATATTAATTTTTCAAAGAAATGGCTATCAGAAGCAAAACGAATCTTAAAGCCAAATGGTACTATATATGTTTTTATGGGAATGAGATATATTTCATATATTTATAAAATTCTTGAACAAGACTTGGGAATGCACTTCAATAGTTGGATTACATGGTTTTATACACAAGGAATTGGAAAAACAAAAGGCTTTTCTCCACGACATGATGACATATTAATGTTTACGAAAGATAAAAAAAAATTTACTTTCAATCTTGATGATATACGGGTTCCACAAAAATTTTACAGAAATATTAATAATATGAGAGGTGCCAACCCAGGAAATGTATGGCAATTTTCTCACATACATTACTGTAATTCAAAAAGGCAGTCACATCCAACTCAAAAGCCAGAAGGTCTTTACGAAAGAATGATATTAGCATCATCTAATGAGAATGATTGTGTACTAGATCCATTTGGGGGATCCGGTACCTGTTTACATGTTTGTCAAAATACCAATCGAAAGGGTATTACTATTGAATTAAATCCAGATTATTGTCAAATGATTGAAGAAAGACTTAATAAACCTTTTGAGGGCTTTGACTCAGTAGATGAAAAAATGACTAGATGTCCAAATGATTTAAATGATGCAGATGTTCGTATTGAGTATATATATAATCATATAAACTGGTTTTTAAAAAACCATAAAGATGCAATTCCTGTTTTTTTGGAAGAAGTTAAATCGAAGTATTTGACAAAAATGATAGAAACTGAACAAACTTCTATTTTTGACAAATATAAAATCCAATATTAAATAGGATATACATGACTTTATTCTGCATTACTATTTCCTCCTTATAAAAATGAATATCTAAATTCTGCTGAAATTTAGCTTTGATTATATGATTCAGATAGAATAAGCTCTCGACATATACTCATCAAACTGCCTGCGCTTTATAAGCCTTTTATTTCCCACCCACAAAACGAACGGACAGCGTTCGTCTGCCGTGAGTTCTCTCAGCTTGTGCTGACCGATGTTTGAATAAACGGCGGCTTCCTCGATAGTGAGGTTTTGCTTTTGAAATATAGGGACGTTGAGTTCCCTTTCTCTGACCATATCCATAATTGCTTACCTCCTTGGTATCTTGAAAATAATGTATTAGTGTAAAATAAGACTTTGCTCCTTTTTATGGGCGTTGTTCGACTTTCTTTCTATTCTTTAGAAAACTGCAGTTAGTATGGAGTTAATAAGGCTCTTGGTCATCTATGTTTTCAAAACAGTCGTTCGAGTTATCTCCCCAACTGCCATAATCAGACGAACTTGAAGAACCATCCCACCAATAATGCACTTCGTCTGCCGATATATTGGCGATCTCAGCCTGACATTCTTTCAATCTCTGCAAGTATAGCTGATAATATTTTCTGCTCTTGTCCTCTGAAATAGTAGATGTGTACTCGCCGCCGATAACTTTGAGCAGGCCATAATATCTTAACTGCGCCGATACTTTTTGTTTACTGGGTACTACCTCAAGCTCTAATCTGGTTTTCAGCCAATTTGTCAAAACGTCAGCCTCAACGCAAAGGTAAGAGCCGTCAAAATAAAAGACGTATCGTTGCAGATATTTGTTTTTTCTTGCTTTTTTCGCTTCTTTGGAATATTCAGCAAAATCTGCGGACACAATGTCCTCTTGGAATATGCCGAGAAGTATCTCGTCGATAAATTCTCTGCCTATCTTATTATCATCTGTCAAACAATGGTCTATCGTGTCGTTGATACAGTTTTCTATCGAGGTCTTGCATATGTTAGATAAGTCTTTGATATGCTCGTCCGTAAGATCGTGCTGTTCTTTAAGATAGCGTTTAAAAATATCCAGCGTGATACAAAGTATCTGATAGGTACGCATTATCCGCTTTAGCTTGCCGCTATTTTCATTGCCGATATTGCTATTATCGTTCTTGCTTTTGTAATACGCTGATTCATCGGATATTTTTTCATAATTCCAGCACAGCCACAAGATGAAGTCTTTTAGAAACGCAATGTACTTTCCGTGCTCTTTTTTCAACAGAGTAAGTTCATCGCTGTCAAAGGCGTTTTCAAGCTGGACTAGCAGACACCTGTTTATGGTGCTGTTGTTTTTGATGACATATTCTGCTGTGACGATAGCTATGTTGTCGAGTTTCACCTCGATGTCTTTGTAGTGGCAGTTGCCGCTGCTTTGATTCATTTGTATAAAGTCGCAGAGCTTTGCTTCGTTGGAATTTCTTATCCTCGATGATACCGTGCGATTCAGGTCGTCGATAACTATCAATGAATCTTTCAGCTTTGCGGCTTTCTTGATTGCATATTTATCGCTGGACAATGAAACGATGTTGTCGTGATCTTCAAAAATATCACTGAGCAGCTTTGAAAATTCCGTTTTGCCAAGCCCTGAATCGGCGTAAATGAATATGGTAAAACCATATTCGTCTAGCTCGTTCTCAAACATCGGCTTGACATAAGCAACTAAGGACGCTATGAATGCCGCCGGCGGGAATGATGATGAATTTATAAGCTTGTCGAGATATGAAGTAAAGTCGCCGCTGTTATCGCTTTTCTTTAGCTTTATAGTGCTTTCAGAGATAACAGGGTCTTCGTCGGAAGCATTGACAACTTCGTTGCCTAATCCGAAAACGATCTTGCCGTTTTGCAGTTTCAGATAGCCTTGATCTATGGCGTAGTTATCCTCAGGAGTTTGACCGAATACGCTCAGTTTCACTACCGACGATATGAATTTTGAAAACAGGTTGTCGCTGCAAAGTGCGTATATTTGATAGTCGAAAAAGATGTCTAAAGCCTTTCCCTCTATCGCAAGTGCTAGCGGACAATCGAAACTATACGTCTTATCCTGCTCAGCTAGCTTGATGTGAAATCTGACGTACTTAGTACAATTGTGCTGGGTATTGATAGTGGAATAAAACTCTAATTGCATTATCGACCATTCCGTTATCTTGCCTTTTGAGTTGTAATAACAGCCGTCTTTCAGTATATACTCCTGCGGCAATTTTGGAGTTAATAATAAAGTTTTCATAAGAAGCTCTCCTTTTAAGCAAGTAGTAGTTGAAATATCTGTAAATAAGTGATATAATAGAAGCACTACAAAGCTGCTGACACATAGTATTTTTGTTGTACTTTATCTCTATCAGATCATCTGTCTGTTTAGAGTTTATCACACCAAGAACCGTTAACGCAAAGATGTTAACGGGTTAACGCCAAGTGAATACTCACAAAGTTTCAGAGCGATTTTTATGCTACTTGTACATATGCGCTGATTTATGTTGAAAAGGAGGAAACATTCAAATGGAAGAAACTCAGAAAAGTTCGTATCTTTCTCTAGGTATCTTTTTGAAACTCTTGTCAAGGTATACCAGAAAAGATAAAGCTATAGCAGAAAAAAGATTTTTGGGAGCAAATAATACTGTAATTTCGACAACTATCTTCAAGTATTTTATCTCTGCGCTTACTTTGAATTGGTATACTGATGATAATGAACGATCAGACACACTGAAAAGCCTGAACAGCAATCTGATAAATTGCAAAAAGGAACTCTTTAATTTTAAATTTCTTATGCTGGAAAAAGATGAGATAAAAGCGGCATTTATAGAAGATGTACAGTCAGATACTCCGATAGCGCTTGCGTTTATGGCTGAATTTGTTTTGTATTGCATTGATGAAAATAAGTGCAGACAAATGGTCGACGAACTGCTCAGAGCGATAAGAGATGATAAGGACATTGCCGACGATACAACGTTTTACATTTTCGGGAACGGCAAAAGCACGACCAAAAGAGAAATGGTAGATAAACAGTTTAACTTTACCGCCGACTGTTTCCTGTTGGGAGTATGGCATTTTCTTATCAGTGAGCGTTCGGACAGTAACTGCATTGGCCGTGACACACTTGTTGATTGGTACGGCACTTCAACTGAAACATATGGTAAAAGCCAAATAGGTACTGAACTAAGGCGCAACGTATGGGAACCGCTAGGACGTGAAATAAGGGTCATTCCGTCTGAACGCAAGGTACTTAAAGAAGAAAAAGCCGTTTCGCAGGACAATGCGGAGCAAGAGCATAAGCTGTTCGTTTATGATATGGACAGTCTTTCGGAAGAGGAACAAGAGAGTTTGGAGCGTTTGAAGAAGAGCCGCATACTTCGTGATCTTTTGAGGGCATGTCATATTGGTACTTGTGATAAGAAGAATGATGATAATAAAGATGACAACAACTATGCGGAGAATTATGAGCTTTTTGTTATGGCGTTAAAAAGATGTGAGCTGCTTGTTTTAAATAACAATAACGCTGGTCGTATCAAGGAGGATGTTATCACGCTTTGTAAGCGGTTAGAAAAGTTTATAAAGTTGATAAAGCAAAAAGATACAAATAATTCTTCCGATAAGTCATATTCTGCATACAATAATAGTGTGAAACAAAAAATCACTAGCCGCAAAGAAGTTCTTGATAGAGTTTACACCACACTATATGGTCACTATCCTGTGTTTAGCGATGAACAGCTCTCTGATCTTTTATCTGTTGTTAAAATATAAACCTCGTTCATACTATACGGCTGAGATGAGCCGAGTGCTAAATCAAGCACACTCTTTTCCTTATAATTACATTGAATTTTATTTCTAAACAAAAAACCGCAAGTTTTACGCTGTTGATTCAAAAAACGGCTTGTACTTGCGGTTTTATTCTTTTTATAATATGTACGCTCTAATAAATTCCATTTAGAAGCATCTTTATTGCTTTACGACTGGCAAAGTGAAACGCAAATATATTCGCATTGATAGTTGTGCGTAACTTAGCGATATATATATAAGGATAAGTATTCTTGAAAAAAAATGAACAGCTTAAAGCTGTAGGTATTCCCCTATACCCCTAATATTCTTAATATCTATTTTTACTCTTATATATCAGTAATAAAAGTATGATATTATATCAAGCTAAACGGGTCTATAATAAATTGTTTATATTATAAATAATTTTTTTATCTTTATGTTGTATTCACAAGCATTATTTTAAATTATTTTTTATTTTGATATAACAATCCTATAAAATAAAATTTTTTGCCTAAAAACAAGGAGTTAGATCAAATGAAAAACAATTATTTTATTGATACTATCGAGTTGACTTATCACACTACATTTGAATATATTACAGAAAAGCTAGGCACAGTTCCAAAGAAGTGCGTAAAGAAAGGTGAATTTTATTATCCGACTTCACTTGAAGCTAATAGGTCGGGTATAGATATGAGAACGAGAAAATGTTCTAAAGGAGAACGCCACAGAAAGGGTGAGAACTATAAGATAGTTTTAAGGATAGCTACCGGAAAGATACCATATTTCAAAGACGAGGTAAAGCACGTTGAAATGAGGGACGATCTTGATAAAATGATATACTACGTCAATGAATTTATCAAGTTCAGAATGCCTGACCTCGATATAAATGATTTTGAACTGACTAGGATAGATATAACTAAAGACATACACAAAGTACCTGAGACAGTCATCAAGGAATACATAATGCTTATGAGAAGAATGTTCGTGCCTGACAAATTTGAACTCAACGAACAGCTTGAAAAGAACACAAAGGATTTTCGCAGAGAAGATTCCTTCAATGCTCTGATGAAAAAGGGCAACACAAGTATAGCAGAATTTGTTGTATACAATAAAGCCCGTGCGGCAATAGATCAAGACCTTACCGACACGGAGCTTGAATACTACAAAAACACTATGAGGCTGGAGTTAAGATGTTACAAAAGTTACATAAGAAAAATGGCGTACGAAACAACTACAATCGAGATATTGCGCCATATGTTTGAGCGGAGAAGCTATTTTATCGAAAGAGAATTTTATAGGATATTTGACGTTGAGGAAAGAACGCAGTCGTTTTTGAATATCTACTGGCTGAAAAAGTACATAAAAAGAAGCATTGACGGCAAGCCTAAGCACAAAAAGTATATGATAGATCTATCGACGATACTTGACAGAGATAGTTTGCCAAATATTACGGACGCACGATTGATATACTGCGATAGTCATAGTTCGTCATTAGGCGTGATGAACTGGTTCGACGATATACACATATCGCCTGTCACTATCAAAAATAAGGATTATCCGTTTTTGCAGTCATTGAGCAGTGCACTTGGCTTTAACGACCCAACGCCGACCGATACTAGGCTGTATGAGTATCTGCTCAAAAGGACAAGAAACAGAAAATTTTATCTTAATGCGTCAGATAATTATTACGAATTCGAGGGGGTGCCTAGGTGTGAGCAAGAAGAATGTTGAAACAGAAAAATTATTCCTTACTCTTAACGAAACTTGCAAAATGCTGCGGCTCAGCCGACCAACTTTGGTTAAGCTTATCAATCAGGGAAAGATAAAAGCTTTCAAGCCGAGTATCCGTGTTTGGAGGATACCTGTGGAGGAGGTTTTTAAGTTTGAGAAAAGCAGCCAAAAATAAGTCAATATTGATATCAACCAGCATAAAGGTTTGCTTATACATTATCGTCAAAGAAACGGTCGATTGTGTGTAGTAAAACCTCTTCAGTCGGATTTTCTATTTTGATCTCATTATAATCTGGTCCTTTTGCTCGGCTTATGTAAACAACACAATTCATATTCTTTTCTTTTGCGTGTTTAGTAAATTTGGCATATAATTTTGATATCCGCATTTTAAAAATGTCATAACCACCGTTAAGCACAAAAGTTTTGAACGCTTCAGTAACAAACGGAAGAAAAATATGAATAATGGAATCAATAGGTATTCCAGCACCCAATCCGCTTGGCATTACAAATCTTGCGTTATATGGTGCAAGTTGTTCGTTTATTTCTTGAAAATCATCACAAAAATTATCTTGCGTACCATAAATGCTAAATTCAATCATTTCACTCATAATAGCCGTAGTATATAACTACTTTTCACATCCTTTCATATGAATGTATGTATCATTATAACTAGTATAGCATATATTGACAACTTGTCAATAGTAAAGCACCCGCCCCTGTACTGAAAAACACAGTACAGGGGCGGTTCTTTTTTCACCTCTTCCTCAAAAACTCAATAACACTAAACTTGTAAATCCTCCACCTGCTGCCGATCTTGAAACCCTCTATCTCCCCTGTTTTAAGATAACGGAGCATAGAGTTTTTTCCTATCTTTAAAAGCTGATGACATTCTTTGGCGGTAAGTATATCGGGAATATCATCAAACATATTTTATCATTCCTTTCAAAAAATATCGGTTTATCTTAATGTTCTGCGGTTTAGTTCGGCACTTTTCGGAAACTTACCTTTTACAAATATACATCATCTTTGTGAAGTAACGCAAATGCGGAAAGGAGGGCGTTACGATGAACAAAGCTAAAGTCATACTCGTGCTTGTTGGCAGCGTGCTGGTGGAGATTGCGCAGGAGATCATCACCTATATCGCAGATAAGGACGAGTGAACACCATAGGCAGGCTTTCGGGTCTGCCTTTAATTTTTGTATTTTGTAAAGGAGTTTTAAAATGAGCGAACTTACCTATTGCAGCATTTGCGGCTGCGCTTTAGAGGACGAGGCGGAATGCTATGAAGTCGAAAACGAGATACTTTGTCAGGATTGCTACGATAACGAAACTGTGGTATGCGACCATTGCGGCGACCGCTGTATCGAACGAAATACCGTGAGCGATGAAAACACTATCCTCTGCACAGATTGCTATGATAATCATTATTACCGCTGTTCAAACTGCGAAACTATCGTGCATTCAGACGATACTTACTGGCGCGGCGATAATGCCTATTGCCGTGAATGTTATGACGATTGCTGTGACAGCAGCGACTACATCAACGATTATTACTACAAGCCAAAGCCCGTGTTTTACAAACTGCCGAAAGAAGACAACGTGCGTTTTTACGGCGTTGAACTGGAGATAGACGGTGCAGGAAGATACGATGATAATGCGGAAAAGATTTATGATACAGCTAATGTTCAGAACGAAGTGCTTTACATAAAGTCAGACGGCTCGCTGGACGAGGGAATGGAACTTGTCAGCCACCCTTGTTCAATAGATTTTCATCGAAAGAAATTCCCGTGGGACGAGATAGTAAAAAAAGCCATTGCCCTTGGCTACCGTTCGCATAATACGTCTACCTGCGGACTTCACGTCCATATAGGCCGAAAGCAGCTTGGATATTCCTACGAGGAACAGGAAGAAGTCATAAGCAGAATAATGTTCTTTTTCGAGAGCCATTGGAACGAGCTTTTCAAGTTCTCACGGCGTACTGCATACAGCGTTGACCGCTGGGCGGCAAGACACGGTTACAATGACAAGCCGAAAGAGATACTTGAAAAGGCAAAGAAAAGCACTAAGGGCAGATATGCCTGTGTTAACATAACAAATGCTGATACTGTGGAGATAAGGCTGTTCAGGGGCACTCTAAAATTCAACAGCTTTATGGCGACGCTTGAACTTGTTGACAGCATATGCGAAAATGCAGTTTGCCTTAATGACGATGAGATGAACAAGCAATCCTGGGCGGATTTTGTGCTGGGCATAAAGCCTGAATATACAGAACTTATCAGGTATCTGAAAGAGAAAAGGCTCTATGTTAACGAGCCTGTCAGCGAGGAGGATTAACTATGTGTGCGATATTTGGATTTGTAAATTACAGACGTTCGCTCAGCAGGAGCGAGATGAAAGAGCTTATCAACAGATTATCCGTCGAGTCAGAGGTGAGGGGTAAAGACGCAACGGGAATAGCTTATGTGAAACACGACGAGCTTAAAGTGTTCAAGAGGGCAAAACCTGCTCACAAGGTAAAGCTTTATGTGCCAGAGGACACAGTTATCCTCACAGGTCACACGAGAATGACTACGCAAGGCGACGCTAGGTACATTTACAATAACCACCCATTCACAGGCAAAACTGCGGACGGGTCTTTTGCTTTATGTCACAACGGCGTGCTTTACAACGACAGCCAGCTTGCAAAGTCTGAACATCTGCCGAAAAGCAAGATAGAAACTGACAGCTACGTTGCCGCACAGCTTATTGAGAAATACGGCAGACTTGACTTCAAGACCATAGCGAAAATGTCAGAGGCGGTAGAAGGCTCTTTTGTATTCACGATACTTAGCGACAAGAACAAGCTTTTCATAGCAAAGGGCGACAATCCGCTTTGCCTTATCCATTACAAGCAATTAGGGCTGTATGTTTACACGTCCACCGAGGACATTATGAAGAACGTGCTGAAAGGCAGTTTCCTTGAAAAGCTGCCGTTTGAAGTGATAAAGGTCACAGAGGGAGAGATCATAAGCATTGACAAGCGTGGGCATTTTGAGAAAAGCAGCTTTATTCCAAACGAGTTCTGCTATGGCTGGAACTATTATGGATACAGAAAGCTCGCTTATGATGATGACGAACTTTTCGATATATGTGGTATGTTCGGGGTATCGCAGGAGGATCTTATGCTGCTTTACGATATGGGTTACACGAACGAAGAGATAGAGGGTATGCTTTGCGACAGGAGTATGTTGAGGGAGTGTATCGAGGAGGCTAGGGTGCTGGTGGGAGAATATTATTAGGAGGTATTTTATGGCATACACATTCAGCGGAAGCAGATACGTCACAAGCGGCGTGGCAGAAAACTTCCCTATTGAATTGCAAGTGGCGTTATTTTCAGCCGTAGAGCAAATGCGAGAAAAGGTCAGCGGAAAGCTTGATTATCTGCAAGTTTTCGAGATAGTTACAGAAGTCAAGGGGCAGAAAAAATTCCTGCACATTTATCATATGCAGGAATGCCCCGAGGCTAAGCTTGAATATTTCATACCGACCGACGTGGAGATAAACAGCAGGGCGTATATGATCGACGATGTGGATCATATTACGCTGCTGTTGGCGGAGGAGTATTGAGTTGAAAAGGAATCACAGCTTTCGAGGGGGCTGTGATTTTTTTGTACTGAACCTCACCTCTCCTGTACCTATTTACCTTATAATCATGCTTCAAAGTGTCGGTCTTGTCTATGTGGCAGACGTACAAACTTACCTTTTACCCTCTCACCGCCTATTCCCATTAGCCAGATCATTAACAATATCAGCAATGTTCTCCAGCTGCCTTTTGTTGAGCTTTTTCAGGTCAGAGATAAGCTTACTTAGCTCTTTTGGCTGCTCGGCGTCGGCATCGAAAAACTCCTGCGGCGTAATGTCCAGATACTCGCAGATATAAAAGAAAGAGGTCATAGAGGGCAGGGCTTTTCCTGTTTCGATATTGTTTATATACCCTGCGTTCTGTCCAATAGATAAGCTCATATCCCTTGCGGAAACACCTTTCTGTGTGCGAAGTTTTGAGAGCCTCAAAGCAAAATTATTGTCATACATGAATTTGTTCTCGTACATTATTTGCACCCCCATATATAATATTTTATCCTATATCATTATGCATTATGTCGGAATTTTTCCTATAAAGGGGTTGAAATATGTGAAATAATATGATATAATGATGTAAAGTATTTGAAATAATGCGATATTTGTATAAGAAGCGGATTGTGTCATGTTTTTTGTTAAAATAAAAAAATATCTTACGAAAACGTTATACTAAGCAGCCAGCTTAACAAAAGTGAAAAAGAATGTGTTATAATTAACATACAAAAACGTATTATTATGTCAGTTATAGTTGATAATTGACAAATCAATAAGGAAAAGGAGTTTTTTGACATGAACGAAAACATCAACAAGAAATTTGACGTAAAAAACTTTGACTATGATAAGTGCTATGAAGAAGTAAAGGAAAATGCTTCAAAAAATATCAATATCATAGTGTGCGGAGCTACCGGCGTTGGCAAAAGCAGCCTTATAAACGACTTCTTCGAGTTTGATAAGGATAGTGCCGCTCCTGTCGGAAGCAGCGGAAAGCCGCAGACAAGGGGCATACACGAGTATCATTCAAAGAGCATTACCCTGTTCGACACTGAAGGCTACGAGGTAGAAAGCTCGTCTACGCCGGAAAACAGCGCTTTTTACAAAAATATAATAGATCTTATCGACGAACGCAAAAATAATTATCCTGCGGATTTGGGTATGCACATCCACGAGGTTTGGTACTGCATAAATAACCGCTTCATGGATCTCGATGAAAGGCTGATAAAAGACATACAGGCGAGAAATATCCCCGTGTGCGTTATTATTACAAAGGTGGATAATCTTGACGAGAACGAAGTCGCTCAGATAAAGGACGCTGTCGGCGATGCCGGAAAACGCAATAGGATAAACGGTATTGAGGTGTTTACCTATTCTACTAACAGCGATCTTGGCGACGAGTATGTGCAGAAATCTGAGATAAACAGCTGGGCACATCATAATCTTGACGATTACCTCAGAGAAAGCTTTATCCCGTCGCTCAAAAAAGCGCAGGGTCAAATGGCAGAAATGATGATAAAGCACAAGATACCGAAATACGCGGCTTTAGCCGCAGGTATTGTTACGGCTACATCATTTGTACCCGTGCCACTTTCCGATTCGGTACCGCTTATGGGCATACAGGTAAAAATGGCGATGGATATTTTAAGCTGCTACGGAATAGATAATGATATGAAGGGCGTTGTGAAAAATTTAGCCGGAGCGGGCTTCGTTTCTTATATAGGAAAAACGCTGGCTTCTCAGCTGCTTTCGGTGATCCCATTTGTCGGCGGCGCGGCGAAAGCTACGGTAAATGTTTCAGTGGCAACTACTGTTACGGCTACCCTCGGCGTTGCGATAACGAAGATCTGCGAGGAATACACTAAAGCCTGCATAGAGAACGGCGGCTCGAAAGGCCTTATGATCACCAAAATTTCCGACTACTTTACTGTTGAAAATCTGAAAAAGGTAATGAAAGAGATCAGCAAGGGCAAGGATCAGAAAATTGTAGAGAGAATAGTAAAAGCTGTAGTTGATATGTTCAAGGATACGAAAAAAGGAGCAAGGAAATAATGGAAGGCGACAAGATAAAAACTAATATACTGATAGCTGGCAAATCGGGCGTTGGCAAAAGCAGTCTGCTGAATTACATATTTGGAGAAGAAGTTTCACCGACGGGTGCAGGAAAACCCGTAACGGCGGAGGGTCTGCACGAATATTCTTTTGAGCTGAAAGATAACGACCGAATATCTTTTTCGATATGCGACAGCTGGGGTCTTGAACCCGACAAGGCGGACGAATGGCACAAGCAGATAATCGACAAAGTAGCGGAGTACGACAAGCACTCTATCAACGAATGGTTCAGCACCATAATCTACTGCCTTAGCGCCGACTCTGACAGAGTGGAAGATTTTGAGATAAGCATAATAAACAACCTTATAGCTGAGAAAAACAACGTAAACGTTGTGATAACTCACTGCAAGTCTGAAAACGACGACAGAGCGGAGCGCATGAAAAGGCGCATAGTTGAAGACGGCGGCGTTTCGGCTGACTCGGTGATATTTGTAAACAACTATGAGAAAAAACTTATTTCTGGCGAGGTAAAAAAGTTTGGACGCGAAGAGGTAGTAAACTGCATTATCCGCAACTTGTGGAACAATTACAAGGTAAAAGTGCCGTATAAAATAAAAGAGCACGCCAACGAAATGTTTCGCAGCGAGCACGATAAGCTTCATGATATGGTGGCAAGTACAAGCTTTGTTCTGCGAAAGCATCATAAGCTCGATAAGTTTGAAGAGGAAATAAACAATGAATTCGGAATGTTTGTTTTTAAGTCTGTAATGAAACTAAATAACGAGTTTAACGATGCGTATAATTATTATCAGCAGCTGTCACAAGAGTATTACGCGATCGTTTTTGGTATGGACGCGTTAAAGCTGCTGAACGACCCAATAATGTTTTTTGACGCAACAAAGGCTTTCAAAGAAGAAGTAAGTCAGCAGGTGGAAAGGATCGCCGAATCAACGGGAAAAATACTGAAATTCATGAACCAGGATGTTACCAAAGAGCTTATGAAAAAGCTTTTTGCAGAGATAAAGATAAACGTAAAGACGGCAAAAGCTATCAAAAACGACCTTCATGAAACGGTGGACAGGTACATTGTAAGAACGAAAGGCGTAGTTTTTGAAGAGATCGAGAAAACTGAGGAAAAGCTGCTTGCTATCGAGATCAAGATATAGGGGGTGCAACCAAATGACCATAAAAAAGCTAACAGCAATAGTCCTCACGGGTGCGCTGTTGCTGCTCACCGCTTGTTCTGACAGCGATTCAGGCAGCGACAAAAAAAGCAAGAAGAAAGACTACTACACCATTGGCGAAACTTGGACGGTTGATGGGCAGTGGTCGCTTACCGTTACAGGCGTCACGGAAACGGCTGAGCGCAATGAGTATGCGGACGAAAATCCTGCGGCGGTCTATATCGTGGACTACGAATATACAAACATCGGTTACGAGGACGAGGACGGCATAGCAAAGGGCATTTTCTTTGACATGGAGGACACCATAATAGACAGCAATGGCGTTATGGGTTACAGTTACCCGGGCGACGTTGCGAGAAACCCAAATGAAGCGCCTATAGGAAGCTCCTGCAAGGCTCAGGCTTGCATTGGTGTGGACAATGCGGGTGATTTCAGGATCACTGAGAGCCATTATGATTCAGATGGTGACGAACATTCGGCGACTTTTCTTATCGAAGTCGGCGGAAGTTCGGCAGACGAAAAATCTGACAGCGCCGCTCAGCCGACGGAAACTACCACCACAACGACCGCCGAGGCGACCACGACTAAGCCCGTGACCACGCTTGCGCCGTATGACATTTACGACGACACGGTGTATGCGAACGACCTTATCTACGAAACGGCGGACGATATTTTTGCCGAGCTTGGCGACGATTTCAGCATGGATTTTATATCAGTGGGGCAGGAAAACATCATCGCTGTCGAGAACGACGACGTGTATCCGAACACAAAGATAGGCTTTTACACCACGGACATACAGAACATCGGCACGCTTGATTTCCCGTACGCGATACACGTCACGCCGGGCGGATACATCACCGAGGGCGTGCAGGTTGGAATGACGTACAACGAGCTGAAAGCCATTTGCCCGAGCCTGGAGGGCGCAACGCTTGACGGCGGAACGTTCGGCCCGACGGCGTGGATAAACATAGACGGCAACGCGTGGGGCATAGAGTTCGACGTATCGCAGGCAGACCGCGAGCGGCTAGGCATGGCGGTAGGCGTAGCTGTTGATCTTTCGGAGCTTAATCCTAAGAGTACACTAGGGTATTATATTAGTTCGCTGAGCTGATATTTTTGAATTTTGTTATGGCAGCTTTTCGGCTTTTTAAGGAGTCGGAAGGCTGCTTTTTTTCTACCTTAAATTTAGTGACTTTACTTCATTTTTATTACAAAGCAATAAAAAACGCAGCTAAATGATTGACTATTTGTGGGAAATGTGGTATAATGTGATGTGAATATATAACTTCTTATAATTTTATCTTATCTGAAGTGGAGGTGTGACAATGACCATACTTGCAAAAAAAGAAATGTCAGAAGAGGATATAAAGCTTCAATTCATTACTCCTGCTATTCTTGATAAGTGGGATAAAAACAGAATTACAATGGAAACAAGGATCACCGACGGTAAGATCTGTCTGAACGGTAACTTTGTCCATCGTGATAAGAAAAGCGCCAAGTTTGCCGATTATGTTCTGTATTGGAGCAGCAGTTTCCCCATAGCGATAGTTGAGGCTAAGGACAATAACCATAGCGTATCATTCGGCTTACAACAGGCTATAGCTTATGCTCAGATGATGGATGTACCTTTCGTTTACAGCTCCAATGGTGATGCTTTCTATGAACACGATATGCTGACAGGTATGGAGCGTGAAATCGCACTTGATGATTTCCCTACACCTAATGAGCTTATGGAACGATACAAGGCAAATGCGAACGGCGGGCAAGGGCTGTCAGGGAATGAGCTTGCAGTCATCAGCCAGCCTTACTATTCAAGCCAGAATACCTACGAGCCAAGATATTATCAGCGAGTGGCAGTAAACCGTACTGTTGATGCTATTGCTCGTGGTGTAATGAGACTCCTGCTCGTCATGGCAACAGGCACGGGCAAGACCTATACTGCGTTCCAGATCGTGTACCGTCTGCTGAAAAGCGGTATGAAGCGTAAGATACTGTATCTTGCCGACAGGAATATTCTTGTGGATCAGTCTATACAGCAGGATTTCTCTCCGCTTGAAAAGGTCATCCACAAGATCAATGTTGCTAAGGATAACAAAACCACTATCACCTCACATCAGGTCTATTTCTCGCTGTATCAGCAGTTGATCGGTGATGATGATAAGGAGCATTTCTCCGAGCTGTTTGACAAGGATTTCTTTGACCTTATTATCGTAGATGAGTGTCACAGAGGCAGCGCCAAAGAGGATAGCAAGTGGCGCAGGATACTGAAATACTTCTCCTCGGCTACACAGATAGGTATGACCGCTACTCCGAAGGAGACAACATATACTTCTAACATTTCGTATTTTGGTGAACCAATCTACACATACTCCCTCAAAAACGGCATTGAAGACGGATTTCTCGCCCCGTTTAAGGTCATCAGCATCACAACAGACATTAGTGACGGCTGGAGACCGCTGAAAGGACAGCGAGATTATTACGGCAACGAAATTGAGGACAGGATATACAACAATACCGACTATGACTACAATATCATCATTCAGGACAGAATCAACCAGGTTGCCCTTGAAATTACGAACTACCTTATCAGCACAGACCGTATGCAGAAAACGATAGTATTCTGTGCGACTGAGGATGCTGCGGAGCGTATGAGAGTGGCTCTTGTCAACTTCAATAAGGATATGGTTGCTCAGAATCCTGATTATGTGGTGCGTATCACAGGCTCGGACGAGTACGGCAAGAGCAAGCTTGATTACTTCATCTCTGTCGGCTCTCCTTATCCTGTTATCGCTACGACTTCCAAGCTCCTGTCTACGGGTGCTGACTGCAAAATGACAAAGCTGATAGTGCTTGATGAGAATATCGGCTCTATGACCGAGTTCAAGCAGATCATCGGCAGAGGTACCAGACTGCGTGAAAAAGAGGGCAAGACGCACTTTGTAGTTATGGATTTCAGAGGTGTGACAAGGCTGTTCTATGATGAAGGCTGGGATGGGCCGGTCGAAATTGATTCAAATTATCATTCTCCAGAACCTAAGATCGATACTGACGGCCCTGTTGATTCTCCATTACCACATCCTGAGCCACAGCCTAAACCGTATGTCGGTGTAGATGGCTGTACTGTACGAATTATAAACAAAGTGGTATCGGTTTATGATGCGGATGGTAAGCTTCTTCGTCACGAGAATATCATAGATTATACAAAGACAAACATTTTAGGAGAATTTGCCGATCTAGAACATTTTATCAGAAGCTGGAATAGTGAAGAAAAGAAACGCACTATTTCAGAGCTGTTTAAAGAACACGGGATAGATATTCAGGCCTTAAAAGAATCACAGGGTATGGGCGATATAGACGATTTTGATTTTATAATACACATAGCGTTTGATAAGAAACCATTGACCCGAAAAGAACGTGCAAACGATGTAAAGAAACGTGATTTTATCAGCAAATATAATGGTCTTGCGAAAGAAGTTCTGGAAGCCCTGCTTGATATGTACTCAAACGAGGGCATTTATCAGATAGAGGACACACAGGTATTAAAGCTTGATCCTTTTATCCGTATGGGCAAGCCTGCGGCAATCGTTAAGTTGTTTGGTGGTAAGGAAGGATATAAAAAGGCTGTAAAAGAGCTTGAAGAAGAAATTTACAAGGTGGTTTAAAATATGAGCAGTTTAAGTAATTTCGTAAAGAGATTACGGGATATTATGAGAAACGATGCAGGTATCAACGGTGATGCACAGCGTATTGAGCAGATCGCTTGGCTGCTGTTTCTCAAGGTTTACGACACAAAGGAAGAAGATTGGGAATTTGATGATGATGCCTATGAGTCTATTATCCCCGAAGATTGCCGTTGGCGTAATTGGGCGGTAGATGACGGCAAGGGTACAGCTTTGACAGGTGATGATCTGCTTGATTTCGTCAATAATACGCTGTTTCCCACGCTGAAAGGCATACAAGTTTCCAAGACTACGCCTATCAATAAGGCTATCGTCAAGACAACATTTGAGGACACCAACAACTACATGAAGGACGGTGTTCTGCTTCGCCAGGTAGTCAACGTCATTGATGAGCTTGACCTTACCAATTATGAGGAAAGCCACGCATTTGGCGATATTTATGAGTCTATCCTGAAAGAGTTGCAAAGTGCAGGCTCTGCCGGTGAGTTTTACACGCCCCGTGCTGTGACTGACTTCATGGCACAGATGATAAAGCCTGTAATCGGTGAAAAGATGGCTGATTTTGCCTGCGGTACGGGCGGATTTATCATCAGTTGGCTCAAAGCCCTTGAATCACAGAAAAAGACTGTTGAGGACAGAGCGGCGTTTGATACCTCGGTTTACGGTATTGAAAAGAAGCAGTTCCCGTATATGCTTTGTGTCACAAACCTTCTGCTCCATGATATTGACACACCGAGAGTATATCATGATAATTCGCTGTTAAAGGATGTTCTTGACTATACGGAGGACGATCAGTTTGATGTGGTTCTGATGAATCCACCATACGGCGGCAGCGAGAAAACGGAAGTCAAGAATCATTTTCCGTCTGATCTCGCAAGCAGTGAGACTGCTGACCTGTTCATGTCGGTCATTATGTACCGCCTGAAGCAGAACGGCAGAGCTGCGGTCATTCTCCCTGACGGTTTCCTGTTTGGTACGGATAACGCAAAGGTCGCTATCAAGAAAAAGCTGATGAGCGAGTTCAATCTGCACACTGTCATTCGTATGCCGCACAGCGTTTTTGCTCCGTACACCTCTATTACTACAAATATCCTGTTCTTTGACAGGACAGGCTCGACGAAGGAAACATGGTTCTATCGTCTGGATATGCCCGACGGATACAAGAACTTCTCCAAGACCAAGCCTATGAAGCTCGAACACTTTGCTCCTGCTGTTGAGTGGTGGAGCGACCGACAGGAGATCACCATTGACGGCTTTGACAAGGCGAAGAAGTACACAGTTGAGGAGCTTGCGGAGAGAAGCTATAATATTGACCTCTGCGGTTTCCCTCATGAGGAAGAAGAAATACTCCCTCCGAGAGAGCTGATCCAGCAGTATCAGGAGAAGCGTGCAAGCCTGAATGCGGATATTGACCGTATTCTGGAGCAGATCACGGGCATTCTCGGTATCAGCAATATGGAGGACTTGACATGACAGCACAGCAGCTTAAAAACTCCATACTCCAGATGGCGGTGCAGGGCAAACTCGTTCCGCAAGATCCGGGTGATGAGCCTGCAAGCGTACTGCTCCGGCGTATCAAAGCCGAAAAACAGGAGCTTATCAAGGCAGGCAAAATCAAAAAGGATAAGAAATCCTCGGAGATATTCAGAGGCGCTACCCATAATTTGCCTTATGCCTTCTGTGAGCAGATTGGCAAGGAGATACGGGATATTTCGGACGATATACCGTTTGAGATTCCTGAGTCGTGGGAGTGGGTGAGATTGTCGAGTATATGTACTAAACTTGTAGATGGAGACCATAATCCCCCAAAAGGCGAAAAATCCACTACACAATACTATATGCTTTCATCTACAAATATAAATCATAACACACTTGTAGAACTTAATAAGGTACGATATTTAAATAAAGAAATCTTTGAAAAAGAAAATTCACGTACAAAAGTTTCAGTAGGAGATGTTTTTTTCACGTCAGTTGGTTCGCTTGGCAGAAGCTGCGTCTTTCAAGGGGGACACAATATTTGTTTTCAAAGAAGTGTTACGGTAATAAGCACATTAATCTATAATTATTATCTTAAATATTTCTTTGATAATCCTTTTTTTCAGGATAAAATAGTACGAGAAGCCACGGGAACAGCTCAAAAAGGATTTTATCTAAATCAATTATCAGAATGCATTATCCCTCTCCCGCCTCTCTCCGAACAACACCGCATAGTAGCCAAGATAGAACAACTCCTTCCATTCATAGAGAAGTATGAGCAAGCAGAAACACAGCTTACAGCCTTAAACACATCATTCCCAGAAATGCTGAAAAAGTCTATTTTACAGGAGTCTGTACAAGGAAAACTTGTTCCTCAAAATCCTTTTGATGAACCTGCAAGTGTACTTCTTGAACGTATCAGAGCAAAAAAACAGGAACTTATAAAACAGGGAAAAATCAAGAAGGACAAGCACGAATCGGCCATCATAACAAGGGATAAAATTCCTTATGAGATTCCCGATAGTTGGGTGTGGTGTAAACTATCCGACTTAGCTATTTTAGAGAATGGAGATAGAAGTAGTAAATACCCTGTTGAAGCAGACTATGTTGAGATTGGTATCCCTTTCTTTGGAGCTAAAGACATTGATGGTGATATGATGAGCTTTCAGAATGTTCGATTTATATCACAACAAAAGTATGATGAACTTGGCAATGGCAAACTTGTAGACGGGGATATAATCTGCTTACTTAGGGGAAGTGTAGGAAAAACAGCGAAATTTGAAGCTAATGAACAATTCGATACGGGCTTTATATGCGCACAAATGCTTATAATTAGACTGTTGGATAAATCCTTGTTTGGTTATATATCAAGTTATTTCAAGTCACCCGACTATACGAATTATGTAGAAAGCAAAGTAACAGGAACAGCAGTAAGACAAATGCCTGCAAAAGAAATGGGTAATCTGCTTATCCCGCTTCCACCTCTTGCCGAACAGCACCGCATAGTCGCAAAAATTGAAGAAATCATGCCCATGATTGAAAGATTAACTCTGAGGTGAGAGTATGAAGCAAGGCGAACAGGAAGCAAAAATGATACTTGTGCGCAAGGGAGTAGCTTTTGATGACAATTATCACGATGACAACTCCCATCCGTCTATGCCTGATTTCAAGTATCTGGACGAAGAGCGTTTTCTTGAAGTCACCCACACACTACATAACAATGCAATCATAACGCATATCAATCGGTTTCATCGAAAAAGCACCGCAGAACAGCTTGAAATCATGGAGAAAGCACGAAATGTTTATGATAGAATCCATGAATACTGTTATCCAAATACAGAGGAAGGAATGGCACAATACAGATGCGATTTGAAGCTCGTGAAATCGCATATGGGATATGATCCCACAAAATGGGACTTTGCAGAAAAGCTTTCTGAGTTTGATTGCGATTTTCCAATCATCGAATGTTCAACTGAAAACATTCTGCGTGAAGTGCGAGAGAAGGGCGAAAAGCATAAAAGCGGCAATACCGACCTGTTCATCTTCGTCCTGGAAGATGAATTTCGTGTGATGATGGATTTGCTTCACAGCGGACCACAAAACGGTTGTTACGGTGCTTTTTTCAAAGCGATTCTGCGTTCGCCCTTTCCTGCTGTGTATGTCTGTGCATGGAACTGGGAGACTCAGACATACGAGATTGATGATCCGCTCATCATGAAGTTTGAGAAAACTGAGAATGGCGGTATGGTTGCAGGGCGAATATAATACCTATTTTTTTAAATCGTATATTCAGTTATAATTATATCGGAAGGAGGTCTTTCGATATGATTGACACATTTAAGGCATATTTGGACAAGACAAATCTGTCCGAAAACTCAAAATCTGCGTATCTGTTTGCATTAAAACAGTTTACAGAACAGTACAACAGCGTTACCAAGAAAAATCTTACGGGTTACAAGATGTGGCTTGTGGACAATTTCAAACCGCAGACGGTGAATCTCCGCTTGCGTGGTATGAACTGTTACCTTGAAAGCGTGAGTAAGGAAAAGTGGAAACTATCATTTGTAAAAGTTCAGCAGAAACCTTTTCTCGAAAACGTCATAAGCGAAGCGGATTACTTGTACTTCAAAAAATGCCTGAAAGAGGACGACGAACTATTTTGGTACTTCGTGATCCGCTTTCTTGCTGCCACAGGGGCAAGAGTAAGCGAGCTGATACAGATCAAAGTTGAACACGTTAAACTTGGGTATCTCGATCTGTATTCAAAGGGCGGTAAACTTCGCCGTATCTACATTCCAAAATCTTTGCAAGAAGAAGCACTTGCGTGGCTTACTGATAAAAGGCAAGACAGCGGTTTCGTCTTTCTTAACCAGCGAGGACAGCGCATAACCACCAGAGGCATATCGGGCGAATTGAAGAAGTTTGCATTAAAATACGGCATTGATACAAAAGTGGTGTATCCTCATTCGTTCCGTCACCGCTTTGCAAAGAGCTTTCTTGAACGTTGTAACGATATTGCTTTTCTTGCCGACCTAATGGGACACGAAAGCATCGAGACCACTCGCATTTATTTGCGTAAGACCGCCACGGAACAGCGTGAAATCGTGGACAGCATTATTGACTGGTGATCCATAAACACAACGGGCATACCCTCAGAAACGAGAGTATGCCCGTTTTTTATAGCTTGTCGCAGTAATTATAAATGCTTTCTATTGTTTCAATTATCCGTTTCTGTTCTGATAATGGAGGAACAGGTATGAATAATTCTTTTATTCTGCCAGGTTTCAATTCCTTTTGCTTTGTAGATCCTTCGCCACATTCTTCAAGATAAGGTTGATACCATTTTAGAATATAGTAGATATACTGTGATATATCACTGCATACCCTTACTATGGTGACATGAGAATCAGGAACTAAAGGCATATTATCATGATTATCTTCGTTGGAATACATACCTATTCTGCCAAGAGTTCCTGTTCCCGTAGAATTTACAATAATATCTCCGCCCTGCATATACTCCTCTTGCGGATATTTACTGATAGCACTATCAACAAGATACTTTGCAAGCGAAATATTGATGCCACCTGTTTTTACATTGCATTTCTGTGCGAATACAAGAACAGAGCCAATATCCGCATAAACAGGAGATTTTCCACGCCTAATCTCTTTGATAGCCAAATCTGAAAGCCTGCACCAACACCAACTATCCGGAATCTCAAACGGCACTTCATCAGCGATACACCGCTCTTTTCCGTCGATGATCTCATAAGGAATTTTATCCCTTGTTATGATGACGGATTCATTCTTGGTTTTCTTGATTTTTCCCTGTTTTATAAGTTCCTGTTTTTCAGCTCTGATACGCTCTAACAGCACACTTGCAGGCTCATCATCGGGGTTCTGCGGAACGAGCTTGCCCTGTACCGCTTCTTGCAGGATAGACTTTTTCAGGGCTTCGGGGAAGGTGGTGTTGAGGGTTGTGAGGTGTTCTTCTGCCTTGCCGTATCTTTCGATGTATGGGAGGAGTTCTTCTATCTTGGCTACGATGCGGTGTTGTTCGGCAAGCGGTGGGATAGGAATAAATAACTCTTTGATCCTATCCGCTTTCAGTTCCTTTTGCTTTGTTGAGCCTTCGCCGCTTTCTTCAAGATACGGCTGGTACCATTTAAGGATATAATAAATATACTGCGATATGCTTTTGCATACCCTTACTATGGTGACGTGAGAATCAGGAACTAAGGGTAAATTGTTTGGATTGTCCCTATCAGAATATAGACCAATTCTACCAAGTGTACCTGTACCAGTAGAATTGACGATAATATCTCTGTCCTGCATATATTCCTCTTGCGGATATTTGCTGATAACACTATCTGCAAGATACTTTGCAAGCGTGATATTGATTCTGCCTGTTTTTACATTACATTTCTGAGCGAATACAAGGGCAGAGCCACTATCGGCATAAACAGGCGATTTTCCTCGCTTAATCTCTTTGATGGCTAAATCCGAAAGCCTGCACCACTCCCACGAATCAGGAATCTCAAACGGTATATCGTCCGAAATATCCCGTATCTCCTTGCCAATCTGCTCACAGAAGGCATAAGGCAAATTATCAGAAATATATTTTGTGATTTCTTCACTGCACCATTGCCATACACACAGAAAAATGCTATAATAAGAATAACAAATATTTCAAAGATTGTAATGAAGTTGGACTAAGTTATAAATCTTCTATGTTCTGAGAATTAAGTGAAGTTATTGGATAGGTGGATCGCTGAATGTGAAGAGAATTTGATTTAACTATAAATGTAGGAAGTGGTGAAATGCTATGTGTATAAAAATCACAGAAAAAATACCTTTTGAAAACCAAGTTTATCATTATTGCAGCCTTGAAACATTTCGTCTTATTGTGGAGAACAAAGTTTTATTTATGTCAGGCTATCATTATATGAATGATAGTTCAGAAGAAAAATATTTTTTAGATGTTTTTGAGGAAGAAATGAAAAACTTATATGACGGTTTATCAGATGAAGAAAAAGCAAATATTGAAAGCGATGATTATATGAAAAAATACATGACGAGGCTTTCTGAATTATATGCTAATGTGTGCTTTATTTGTTGTTTTTCAAATATACGAGATGATTTAAACCAGTGGCGTGCTTATGGTGATGATGGTAAAGGTATATGTATAGGATTTGATAAATCATTTTTTGAAGGGTTGGTAAAAGAGGGATTTTTCGCTGAAAATGTAACTTATAAGGCAAAGGAAGAATTACACTCTTTTATTTCAGAAAAATTGATTTCAATAAAAAATGAGCATAGTTTGATAACAGACTCAGTTAAATTTACTCGTGAAGTAAAAATGCAAATAGGGCTTAAAAGAGCTAAAGTAAAAAATCCTGCTTTTTTAGCGGAAAATGAATTTCGAATTGGTTTATATGATTCATTAAGTGATGATGCTATAAAGCAATATGTATTTGATGATATACATATTGGAGCAACGGGCTTGAAACAATATATGGGAAATATATATTATTTAGAAAATAATATAAAAATCTCTCCTGTTGATTATAGAACAAATAAAAATCGATTAATCCCTTACAGGAAACTTGAATTAGGTTCAGAACTATTTAAGGCCATAAAATCGGTGACTATAGGACCATTGTGTCAAGCTTCGCCTGAGGAACTTGCTAAATTTCTTGTATGCAAATGTGATAATTGTTTTTGTGGAATTGATACAATATACAAATCTACATTAACCTACGTTTAACAGCCATTTATAAAGATTTTTGTACTCCCGTATCAATTTATAAGCAACCGCCTCATTTTATACGACTTTTATTAGACTTTTATAGGACAAATTACAATTTTATAAGAATTTAGTCTTGACAAATTCTTATAAAATCAGTATAATTATATTATGGAGGCGATAAAATGCTGGATAATGAACTTATAGATATGGTGAAACAAATACAGCTTGTTCGCAGTGAAAGCAACAATGTAGAGATAAAAGCGGCAAATAAGGGCTGCCCTAAGGTGCGTGATTCGCTGTCTTCTTTTTCAAATCAGTCGGGCGGAGGCGTTATTATTTTCGGCGTAGATGAAAATGACGGGTACGAGGTCTGCGGAGTTTATGATACAGCTGACCTTATGAAAAAGGTCGAGGCGCAGTGTAAGGAAATGACGCCTGTGATAAGACCGCTGTTTTCCGTTGCATCTATCGACGGAAAAACTGTCGTGTCTGCCGAGATACAGGAGATTGATAATACTGACAAACCCTGCTTTTACAGCGGTGTCGGCAGGCTGAAAGGTTCATATGTCAGGTCGGGCGACGCTGACAGACTTATGACGGAATATGAGGTTTACAGCTATGAGGCTTTCAAAAAAAGCATTCACGACGAGCTGAGAATTTGTGAAAGAGCCTTTACAAAGGACATTCAGACCAACGCATTCAAGCTTTATTTTGACCTGCTGAAAAGCAAAAAGCCTAATCTTGCCGAGCTTTCAAATGAGGAAATATGCCGCTTGCAAGGTTTTACTGATGAGGGCAAACCGACTTTGACCGGAATAATGCTTTTCTCAAACTACCCGCAGGCGTTTTTTCCGCAGCTTTGCATAACGGCTGTGTCTGTGCCCGGAACTGAGATAAGCAGTACGGCAAGCGTCGGCGAACGTTTTATAGACAATCAGCGAATAGACGGAACACTTGTGCAGATGCTGAATGATGCTTTGGTGTTCGTGCGCAAAAATATGAAAACTGCGACTATCATAGACCCGAACACGGGCAAGCGAACGGACAAGACGGAATATCCTGTAATTGCTATAAGAGAGCTTATCCTGAACGCTCTTATCCACAGAGATTACAGTATCCACACGGACACGACGCCTATAACCATAAAGATGTTCAGCAACCGTTTTGAGATAGAAAATCCCGGCGGACTTTACGGCAGAATGACCCTTGACAGATTGGGAAAAGTGTCTGCCGACACAAGAAACCCTAAGATAGCGGGTGCTATGGAGATACTCGGTGAAACGGAGAACAGATACAGCGGCATACCCACGATAATAAATGCAATGGAAGAAAGTGGTCTGCCTGCACCGAAATTCGAGAGCGACAGAGGCGTATTCAAGGTGACGTTGTACAACAGCGCCGCCGAAAGCGTGCCGATAGATGACATTGAAACTGAGATACTTGAATTCTGTAAAACGCCGAGAAGCAGGAATGAGATAGCGGAGTTTTTCAATGGCAGAATGACGATTGCTTACGTTATGGAAAGGTACGTCAAGCCAATGATAGCAAGCGGTAGGCTTATTATGACGATACCTGAGAAGCCTAAGAGTAAGTATCAAAAGTTTTTGGCGAGGTAGGAAAAAGTTAGAGTGGACAATTACGCATGGAAATACAAATCGGAATTTGTGGAGGAGAATATGAAATGAAAATCTATGATATTTCTCAAGAGGTTTTCGGCTGTCAGGTATATCCAGGCGACCCGACACCGAAAAAAAGGGTGATTTCTTCAATGGAAAAAGGCGATTTGTATAACCTGACGGCTTTTAGTATGTGCGCTCACAACGGCACGCATATAGATGCGCCGTTTCATTTTATCAAAGACGGAAAAACCGTAGATTCCGTAAGTTTAGATACATTTATAGGAATGGCTTATGTGGCAGAACATAATGGAATCGTTTCTGCCGATGATGCCACGGAAATACTTGAAAAAGCGAAAAAACAGAATTCAGAAGCGGCAAAGAGAATTCTTATCAAGGGAGATGCAGAGGTCTCTGCGGAAGCAGCTAAAGTGTTTGCTGAATCAAACATTTTACTGCTTGGTAATGAATCTCAAACTGTCGGTCCTGAAAATGCTCCGATGGAAGTACACCTTATCCTATTAGGAGCTGGCGCTGTATTGCTTGAAGGTATACGTTTAGCAAAAGTTTCAGAGGGAGTTTATTTCTTAAACGCAGCACCATTAAATCTATCAGGTGCGGACGGTTCGCCTTGCAGAGCTATACTGATCGCTGCTGAAAGATAAATTCCAACTTATAGATGTACAACAAAATTATCATCAACATAACAGCCACACCTAGTGCCAATTTGACAGCACGGGTGTGGCTTGTTTTTTATGCGATCCTGCTTGCTTTCCCCGCAGAAAAATGGTATAATGAGAATAACAAAATTTTTCAAGAAGGCAGACTGTATGGGCGTATACGTCCGTTTTGCTTGTGAATAATAGCTATAAGGAGATGGTGTTGTGCTTAGAATATTTTTTGGAAAACACCCTAAAGAAATATACAATACTGAGGTCTATTATGCAAATCAGTATGATAAAATGTGGGTCATGGAACCATTTGCAAAAAAGATCATTAAGGATATTGATGACTCAACTGTAATTGGCCCTGATCTTATAGAAAACGATATTTTTGGCAAATTTAATTCAACGGAATTGTCAGCGGGCGTTAAGACTCTTTTGCTGATATATAATCAGCCTAAAAAGATCTTCAATATTTCAAATTGCGGAGATAACTGCTCAAAGTATCTGCTTGAAATGGCTGAAAACAAGGATATTACGGTATCATTGCATCATTTGATGGACTTTGGAAAGTCTTTTTCTGTGAAAATAATAAATGAAGGGAAAAGAAAAGTGATTACAGACCCAATTGAATATTTGATGCTTGCAGATAGATATCTGAGGGGTGAAGAAAATGAGGGGTAAAATAAAAATACAAATAAAAAACAGGCACATAACGTTTAATTTTACTCTTGAGAGAAATGTAACGATATTGACAGGGGACAGTGGCACTGGAAAAACGAAACTCATCAATATGGTGAGAAACTATTCCGAACTTGATGAACAAAGTGGTGTAATTTTAAAGTGCAGTAAACCTTGCCTTGTATTGTCAAATGCTAATTGGGAAACCATTCTTGAAAATACCCACGAGAGCATTGTTTTTGTTGAAGAAAGTACACCATTTCTATCTTCTTATGAGTTTGCAAAAGCGATTCAGGGTTCTGATAATTATTATGTTCTTGTAACAAGAGAGCCGTTGGCGCAAATTCCATACAGTATAGATGCTATCAGGAAGATCCATAAAAATGGTGCAAAACCGAAGTTCGAGAAGATATATAAGAACATTTCAAAAAATGATATATCAGCATTTCCGTATGATATTGTAATCGTTGAAGACAGCAGGTCGGGTCTTCAGTTTTTTAAGAAAGCAACTGAAGATCACGATCTCGAATGTATCAGTTCTAACGGAAAGAGCGGAATTGTAAAATTACTGGAACAGCATAAAGGTAAGCGTATTCTTGTAATAGCCGACGCTGCGGCACTTGGTTCAGAAATCAAAGAGCTTATGTATTTAAAGTCTGTATCAAATAATAAGATCGATCTTTTTTTGCCGGAGAGTTTTGAATGGCTTATTCTTCGCTCGGCGATTTTTGACCGTAACGATAATGTTCAAGAGATTTTGGCTGACCCGGCAGAACATATAGATTGTGAAAAGTATTTCAGTTGGGAGCGCTTTTTTACTGCATTGCTGGTGGCAGAAACTAATGGCAAAGCAAATCTTGAGTATCACGAGAACAAGAGCCATATCCCTTCCGGATATTTATCCGAACAAAATATTTATTCTATTTTAAATGCAATGAAAAAATAATAATAGACAAGCCATACTCTGTGTTGATTTGATTGCACAGGGTGTGGCTTGTTTTTATGATTTCTGAATTGACAAAACAAAGGTTTTGGTGATATAATTACTATGAGCGGATATGTAAATTTTATATAGTTTTACTTATATTAAAGGCACCAACATGAATAGAATAGAAGCACTGAAAAAACTTGTCAAACGTTTCGGTGATAACTACAAGGCATACAAGAAAGATAATTATAATTAGCATTTCTGCCGACAAATCTGGAAGAGAATGATTTTTCTGATAATGAGGAGATGAAAACAGGCAATCATGGAATATGGTGAATACGAATTAGAAGAGCGTATAGAGTCTTTTATAATGAAAAGATGTGAAACAGAACAATGCGATTTCAAGCAAGAATGGCATCAAAAAGCAGAAGATCTTATAAAAGACATTGTTTGTTTTGCTAATACCGTACATGATAAAGATTGTTATTTAGTGTTTGGAATATCAGATGATTACCAAATCGTAGGCATGACGAAACCTCGCAGAAAACAAGCAGATATAATCGATACCTTGAATAAACTGTATTTTGCAGGAGATATTGTTCCTAAAGTTGAATTGCATACCATATTTCTGGATGGGAAAGAAATAGATGTACTGATTATTAAGAATACTGATTTTACGCCGATTTATCTGAAAAAGCCGTATGGGAGAATGAAGGTAGGATGTATCTATACTCGTATTGGCGATAAAAATACCCCGAATGATGATAATGCGGAATACCATGAAATAGAAATGCTATGGAAGAAAAGGCTGGGCCTGACAAAATCTCCACTTGAATTCATATATGACAGTATGAACAACAAACTAAACTGGAATGAATATGAAGAATCTTGGTATCATATTTACAAACCAGAATATGTTATTCGTACATATTGGGATGATGATGAATGTTCAGACAATCGACGAAGAGATGAGTTCTATTCGTATTCTCAATTAAACGAATTAACCTCTTTTATGAGGCTTGATATTATGGCAAATCAAACCGTATTAGAAGGGTTTCAAATTGTCTGCCTTGATAGCGGAAGGTTGACCATACCAGTACCTGAATGGGGATATATCAAGCAGGAATTTAATCCATATGATACAATTTCCTATAAATACTATTCAAATGGTACAAAACGCTATACTCTTTTGAAATTCATGTATGATCATGAAAATAGAGAAGAACGATATGCTTATAGAAACTTAATGAAGGTGGTATTGATATTTGACTCCGAAAATGAGCGATTTGCTTTTGAAGACTTTATTACATATTATTTTGAAGAATTCAAAGATAGACTCGCTAAGGCGGACAAATATAATTACATAGAAACGGAAAGTAAAAAGAAAACAGAAGTATATAGAGAATATTTAAATACGGGCTTTATTCTTAATGAAATGCTTAGAGAGTATAGAAGTAAATATGAAGATGAATAAAAATCGTGATGCAAGAGATCCATACTACCCACACCTCGTTCATCGTTGATCTGCATCTCGATTACAACGTTACTTTTATCACAGGCGACTCTGGCGTTGGCAAATCCGCTCTGTATTCATTTATTGAAGAACTGTCTGCAAATGATAAAAGAATAAGGTGTTTTAATTATCTTGACCAGAAAAAGAATTACAAAACTTCGATCAAAAATTCGAAGGATAAGCTTTTCGTGATAGATAATGCAGATATTCTGCTGGACGATAAAATGAGGCAGTATATTGCTTTTGATGCACAAAACCAATATGTAATAATAGGGCGAAACCCCACCGGCTTAATGCTTGAGTTAGATGAGATCTACGAATTGTCGAGCGAGAATATCAATGGCAGAACACTATTATCATTAAAGAAAAGCTTTTAAACGATGAGTTGAAAGATAGATTCTAAAAAAGCTGTTTAATTTTTTCAGCCCAATAAAATCTAAACTGTTTTATAGTAGAATCCCACCAAATCCCCATACGCCAATTTTACGCCAAAATGGCGTAGGTTTTGTAAGAATATATAAACTTTCGTAAAAAGCAAAAATGTCGCAAATCCAGTAAAATCAAGGGTTTGCGAGCTTTTGAAAAGATATAAAAAGGCGGTGTGGGTATTTCCCTACGATGAAGACGTTGGAGTAAACATAGTAAGATAATTTGTAGAATTAATGGGCAATTCCAATTTGGATTGCCCATTTTTAAAACAAACAGAAATACAAATCAAGAGGCTTTTTAATTATTTATTATTTGTGTTTCTTTGAGCGGAGGAAGATATGGAAGAATTGTTTGTATATTCATTGTTATATGATGTTGGGTATGAAAAAGTTAATGAATACGAAGAAACCCTTAATCGCCTTTTCCTTAATAATCCCGAAGATAGGAATTTGCTTGATTTGGAAGAAATGGCCTTTAAAGATGCTATGTTCCATTTACGTCACTTAATAAATGTATTATCTTTTGATACTATGGAATTTGGCAAGCAACTAATGAGTAAGATTAAGCCTTTATATGACGGTAATAACATTGCTGACTTTGGAAAAGCAATGTATCGTTTATGGACGTTATTACCCGAAAAAATAAAACTCGAAGAACCATTTTATATCTTGAGTTATGCTGACGATTGTTTAGGTTACGGCAATGAAAAACAATGTCAAGAATTATATGAGAATGCATTGAATTATTATGATTAGTAATTTATGTATAAAAATCCGATTTAGTCAACCTGCCCTTTGAGATAGGAGAAATCCCTTTCTCAAAGGGTATTTTTATATTGTGCAGTTTGTATGAGGTTTCTTGTGTTTCATATTATCACATAAAAACCGCAAAGACATCACCGCTCTTACTTCTCCTCAAACATCCACTTGACCGCCTTTTCAGCATACTCACTCCAAAACATCATATCGTGGTTGCCTTTGCTTTCAAAATACTCGTGAGAAACGTTTCTGCTTTCAAGAAATTTGTGAAGATCACGGTTGTTTTCAAGCAGGAAATCTTCTGTACCGCAGCACATAAATATATCTGGGATATTTTTGCCCTCTCGCTGAAGTTCGTCTATAAGAAATTCGGGATTGTTCCTGCTGTTCAGCACCTCAGACGTTTCGCCGAAACATTCTCTGTAATATTCATAATTCGCTGTGGCATTGCCTTGCCCCTCTGACATTCCTGCGACTTCGTGTACGATAAGAGCCGAAGATAATGCAGCAACCTTGCCAAAGGTTTCTGGATATGCAAATGCTGTATGAAGCGCACCAAATCCGCCCATTGAAAGACCCATAATGTATGTTTCACTGCCATCTTTCGCAAGTCTGAAAACTCGTCTTACATAGTCCACAAGCTCCTCGCCGACGAATTTGCAGAACTGATGACCAGTCGAGCGTCCGTCCAGCCAAAAAGAATTTTCGCCCGAGGGGATAACTACTGCAAAATTATACTTGTCCGCAAGATATTCAGGCACCCAGTTTTCTGCGTCGCCTGTAAAACCGTGCAGCAAGAAAAGCGTTTTGGTGCTGTTTTCCGAGTATTTCGTATCTGTCTGCCCCCAGTCCTGCCTTATGTCACATGGCAGGTACATTTTAAACGTGGTATACCTCCGCAGGCAATTTGAATAAAATCTGATCGTTAAGTTTGACATAGCTTTTCCTCCTGTTTTTTATATAATTATACTACATAAAATCAGGTTTGTCCAAGGGGGCAGCGAAAAAATTTTTCAATTTCCCTCACAAAATCATTTATCCCTATAAAAATAAAAATCACATCTGTCAAAGCCTCGTCCCAACGTACCTTGCCGCTTTTTCATAATATTTTTGTCAATCATAATTCTACGCTTCTCCACATTTACAAGGTGTCTATCTACCCCTGCAACTATTTTATTCATTATATCAAAATCAAAGCCGCAAAGTCAAACCAGCAAAAAAGCTGTCCGACCTTGCGGCTTTTGACCTTTATAATACAATACTAACCGAAATGTGCCCTACATATCCTCCCTCATCATATCATTCTCACTCTTTATAAACATAAGCACAAAGCATATAAGCAGCAATGCGCAAGATATCCATATAAACTCATTGCCTATGTATAATGAATATGCTCCGCCTATTCCTGCACCGCAGGCAAATACGAATATCGTAAGAAAATATTGCAGCGATTTCCTAAGCAGCGACTTGTCCCCTATCCTCATGTATGCACTTATGGATTCCATTGCACTTCTCATATTTCCTATGCACATCGTGCTTGCGTATGGATAACTATTTACTTTCCTGAACGATTGCACCTGCATTGCACAGGCACATGATGAAAGTGCATTCGCAACAAAATCGTATGAACCGCCAAGCGGTATAAACCCCACAATGCAAAGCAGCACCATTTCCGTGAAAACTATTATCTGCCGCCAATGTATAAATCCCACGTCCTTGAAACGTGCGTGCAGACGCTCGGCTATGAAAATCCCCATTGCAAACGCCAGCACAGGTATAAGATAGTGCAACGCCCTGTGCCAGTTGCCTTTTGCGACATATGTGCTCATAAGCACAATGTTTCCCGTCTGTGCATTTGAAAAAACTTCACCTCGCACAAAATACGAATATGCGTCCTGCAAGCCCCCTGATATGGTCAGAAGTATCATGAGCATATTGGTTTCAGACATTTGTTTTCTTGATCGTAACATCATTTTATCATATTCCTTCATAAAAAATTAACAAGAAAAATATTTTTATACACTTTAATTTTCTCCTTTTTCCATTATAATTATCTCAGATATATAAGTCAAATATATAATTTATATGCAAGATATAAAATATTGATATAGCGAGAAAGTGATAAAGTGAATATAAATTACGAATATTATAAGATATTTTATTATGCCGCAAAGAACCGCAGCTTTTCAAGAACGGCAAAAGTGCTGCTCACAAATCAGCCTAATATCACAAGGGTGATAAAAATACTCGAAGGAGAACTTGGCTGCACGCTTTTCAATCGAATGAAAAACGGCGTCACGCTTACCCCTGAGGGAGAGATACTTTACGAGCACATCTCAAAAGCGGTGGAACTTATTACAGAGGGCGAAGATGAGATCTCAAAAGCCAACGACCTGCAAAGCGGAACTGTCACCATAAGTGTGACGGAGACCGCACTTCACGGCGTTATGCTGCCACTTCTCAATGAGTTCCATGAAAGATATCCGGGAATAAAAATAAAGCTGCTGAACCATTCAACCCCTCAGGCACTGACTGCTCTCAAAAGCGGCATTGCAAACCTCGCTGTGGTAACAACGCCGATAAGCACAGAGGGCTCGCTGAATTTTCATAAGCTCAGAGAGTTCCGTGAACTTATCATATGCAGCACAAAGCTAAAGGATCTTGCAAAGCGAACGCTCACTCTTGAGGAACTTTGCAGCCACCCTATAATATCACTTAACCGAAACACAAGGACATATGATTTCTATTCCGATTTCTTTTTCCAGCATGGAATAGATTTTCAGCCGGATATAGAGGTCGCAACTGCCGATCAGATAATGCCGCTTGTGAAAAGCAACCTTGGCATAGGCCTTATACCTGAACCAATGGCACAAAGCGGCGATGTTTATATTCTGAAAACTGATGAAGAGTTTCCAAAGAGGAGCATCGTTCTTGCAGAAAATGCAGACAAAAAACTCAATGCCGCCGCTACAGAGATACAAAAAATGATACTGAAAAAGTGTAATATGTTTGCAAATGCTGAGATATGACATACATGAAAGGAGATAATAATATGCCTACAGTTTTGCCAAAAGAAAATGAAGTCGAACAGTTTTTTTCAAGGATAATGGCATCGGAAGGAGCTTGCGAAAGGCTCAGCAGCGTGCTTTACGATCACCTTAGTGACGACGATATGCAGACCGATCCTGACCCAAAACATCTTGTGCAGGTGCTTTTGACCGCATATACGAACGGTGATATAAGTGCACTTCTGCTGGAGCTTTGCGGAAGAAGTCTTTTCGATCTGCTGAGAGAGGCTTACCTTATACCAAAGCGTTTTCACGGAAAAGCCGGAAAAAATCCTGAACTCCTTACGACCCCTGAAGGCGATGTCATTGAAGAAAAGAAAAAGCTTGTCACAAAGCATGAGTTCGAAAAATTTCGTGATGTGTACAAAAACCACAGCTGTGCACCACGTTCAAAGCTTTATCTTGCGGACGGATATGACCTTATGAGGGTCTATACCGACGGAATGAACATTAAGGAAAAGCGTGTTGACAAAAGACGTGGCGTGCTTATACTTTACGCCCTGCCTGACACTGTAAAGCTTGGACTTTCCGAGGCTCAGACCTATGATGTTATATGGAATACTTTCCACAAGATACAGCAGACTGCCCCAACCGCAATGGTCTATTACGGACAAGAAACAGGCGAAAAGGCTGGAAAATCATTTGATGAGATCGGCGTTTTACTGCCTGTTCATCAGTTTGAAAAGAAAATGCTCATGCACCTCAGCGAGATAGACGGCATTGTGCTTGCCTGCCGTGAGGAAATGATGAAAAAAGCAGGCTCAGACAGCCTTGATCTTTAAAAACGGAAGTGATACTGAATGTCACAAACTATAGTTAAGAAAAATCACATGGATATCCCATGGCACGATTTCACAGACGCCGAAAAGGACGAGCCAGTATCAAAGGCGAGCCTAAAAGAAAAAGCCTCTGTTATAGGCAGGGTGGGAATGATGTTTCTCTCCTGCGGAACGGGAGCGTGGCGTGTGAGAAGTTCCATGAACACCATGTCGGAATGTATGGGACTGACCTGCACAGCAGATATCGGGCTTATGTCCATAAACTACACCTGTTTTGACGGCGAGGCTTGCTTTTCGCAGTCTCTTTGCCTTACTAACACGGGAGTAAACAATTCAAAGCTAACACGTCTTGAAAATTTCATCAACGATTTTGTCAGCCGCTGCGATAGTTTGACTTGCGAACAGGTCCACAATGAACTTGACGATATCGAAAAGATACACGGACTTTACTCGCCGCCTGTTTTGGGACTTGCGGCGGCACTTGCCTGCGGAGCGTTCACATTCCTGCTTGGCGGTGGACTGACCGAGATGATATGTGCATTTTTCGGTGCAGGCATTGGCAATTATGTGCGGAGCAAATTCACAAAGCACCACCTTACCCTTGTGCTTGGAATAGTTGCCTCAGTATCGGCGGCGTGCCTTTCATATGCAGGGCTGTTTGAACTTGCGAAAATACTTTTCAATATAAAAATGCAGCATGAGGCAGGCTACATATGTGCAATGCTTTTTATTATACCTGGTTTTCCGTTCATCACAAGCGGCATAGACCTTTCAAAGCTCGATATGCGTTCGGGCATCGAGCGGCTGACCTACGCCCTCATCATTATAATTGTAGCCACAATGACGGCGTGGTTAATGGCACTTATCCTGCACCTTACGCCAATGGACTTTTTGCCTCTGCACCTTACCTTATGGCAGTTCATACTGTTCAGACTTGCGGCAAGTTTCTGCGGAGTTTTCGGATTTTCCGTTATGTTCAACAGCCCTGTCAAGCTTGCAGCCTCTGCGGCAGTTATAGGTGCACTTGCAAACACTCTGAGATTGGAACTTGTTGACCTTGTTTCATTTCCTCCTGCAGCTGCTGCGTTTGTGGGGGCATTCACCGCAGGCATACTCGCCTCGCTGCTGAAAAAGTATGTGGGCTATCCGAGAATATCCATAACCGTTCCGTCCATAGTCATAATGGTTCCGGGATTATATCTTTACAAGGCTTTCTATAATTTGGGCGTCATGTCCCTTGAAACATCTGCGTCATGGCTTGCGTCTGCTCTGCTGATAATACTAGCTCTGCCTTTGGGGCTTATCTTCGCTAGGATAATTACGGACAGGTCATTTAGGTGTTGTACTTAAAATCTTAGTCATAGCCTAAAGCTATACCGAACCCACATAAAAAAACTATATTGATATACACTTTCCTATTAAGACTATTCTCCATTACCTATAACTGGCGTCAGCGGCATTTGTCAGCAAAAGCGAAGTGCTGAGGTGTTTTAAGAACATAACAGGACAGTCGCCGTTTGAATATCTAAAAAAATTATCGTCTGCGCAATGCGGCATATATGATAAAAAACACATCTGACTCGATAAATGCTATCTGTGGGCTTTGCGTCTTTGACGATCACAGCTATTTTTCAAAAGCCTTTAAAGAAGCCTACGGGTGCAGCCCCAGAGATTTTAGAAAGTAGAATATACGGGACAATATCTCACAGATTTATCTGTCTGCCGTGTAGACATTACATTCTCCTGTTTATAGGACTACGATAAAACTATTATCAAACAAAAGACGTTTCATTTTATCCAAATGGAACGTCTTTTGCATTTGTGCTTATTCTTGTATGAAAAAAGAGTCAATTATTCTCCTCCCAATAATCCTCTGCATCCTCGTAGTCATAGAAATCATCATAGTGATCTTCATAGAGATCCTCTGGGTCGTCATAATCATGAGCATCATACTCAGCAGATTTACTGGTTGAGGTTTTATTGGTATTCTTACGGGTAGCTCTGGTAGCTGAACTACTTGCTGTAGTGGTTTCCGGACGTGATGTTGTAGCGGTTGTGAATACTGGAGTATAGCTGTTCTTATTATTGTAATACTTAGGGTCATGTATCAAACAGTAACTGCTGCCTTCTTCAGGAGAATTGTCACAGCCTGAGTGTGCGCATTTGGGGCGCAGGGCATCATAGATCATGGCTATCCCTATGATGGTCAACACAGCGACAACGATTCCTTTGAGATTGAACGAAATATGCTGAGAGCTGTTTTCTGTTGTCAGCTTGTAGCCTATATAATCGTCAAGCATTTCCTTGTTTCTGTTGTTTTTTCCAGATTCCATAATCACACCTCCAAACTGTATTTCTGATATTATACCATATTTTTTAAGATTTGTGGTAACAATTTTTGGACAATTGAATATTCTGTCCATTTTATTATTTTTTAGTGACAAAGTCGGGTAGTGTACGGAATATTTAACGGTTACTTTTGCTCAACTCCCCTTAATTTTATCCCCATTATACAGCTTGAAGCGAACTCTATGCCAATGGGTAAAAAAATTTTTCAAACCTCCCCAATTTTACCCCTAAGTATGCTATAATAGAATAGACAAGAAACCCGACCCAAAACCCAGCGAGGTGCTTTTATGACATATGCAATATCTGATATCCACGGCTGTTATGAGGAGTATATTAAGCTTCTCGAAAAAATAGGCTTCTCTGAGGACGATACCCTCTATATCCTAGGTGACATCTGCGACAGGGGCGAAAAAACTATGGAGATCTATAACGACATCATGACTCGTGATAATGTTATCCCGCTGTTTGGCAACCACGAACACCTTGCCTATATCAATCTCCGCCACCTCATAAAAAATGATGTGAGCAAGCTTACAAAAGACGAACGGCTAGACCTGATAGATTGGCTCACCAGCGGAGGAAAACCCACTTTCAGCGAATTTATCTCCCTCCCCAAAGCCGACCGTGTGTACTTTATAGAGTTTCTTAAAAGCTTCTCAATGTATGAGGATATCACCATAAACGGCAAACGTTTTGTCCTCACCCATGCAGGTCTTGGGGGCTTTAGCGAGGATAAGTCTCTTGATGAATATACCCTCCACGAGCTTATCTGGGAACGTACCGACTATTCAAAACGCTATTTCAGCGACCCGAATACTTTCCTTGTGACAGGTCACACCCCTACCGCCAATATCCCAAACCACGGCAGACCCGAAGCCTACAAAGCCAACGGACACATAGCCATAGACTGTGGCTGTGCCTCAGGTGGACGTCTGTGCGCCTACTGCTTTGAAACAGACAGGGAGTTTTATGTTGACAAAATAAACCAGCCCCTTGAAAATCACTTCAAAATGTGATATACTTGTCCCGTTAAATATCATAACCGACGAGGACAAAACGGGGGTTATGCCGTATTAAAGCGTATTTATAGATTATATTTTATGGAGGTAATCATGGCTTTTGATTTTAAGAAAGAGTACAAAGAATTTTATATGCCTAAAAACAAGCCAGAAATTGTAACTGTTCCTAAAGCAAATTATATTACAATCAGAGGAAAAGGCGACCCAAATGAAGTATGTGGAGCATATCAACAAGCAATTAGTGTGCTATATGCTGTTGCCTATACACTGAAAATGAGTTATAAAACAGATCATAAAATTGAAGGATTTTTTGAATATGTAGTTCCACCACTTGAGGGTTTTTGGTGGCAGGACGGCATAGACGGTATAGACTATACTGATAAGGCATCATTCAATTGGATATCTGTTATCCGTTTACCTGAATTTATAACTCAAAAAGACTTTGAATGGGCAGTTGAAACAGCAACTAAAAAGAAAAAGTTAGATTGTTCGTCAGCAGAGCTAATGACAATTGACGAGGGATTATGTGTTCAAATAATGCACTTGGGTTCGTTTGATGATGAACCAGCTACTATTGCTCTAATTGATGAATATCTAGAAAAAAACGGATATGTCAATGACATAACTAAGACAAGGTTACACCATGAAATTTATCTCTCAGATGCAAGGAGAGTTGTCCCTGAAAAATGGAAAACTGTCATTAGGCTTCCAATAAAGAAGATATAGAATACTTCCATTTAGTCATTCTTTTCTTAAATAATTATCCACCGATACAGCCCCTCTGTATCGGTATTTTTCTGCCCCAACGCCCCTATCCGCCCCACCTCTATTGACATTTCCCCCTCAATGTGCTATCATAAAAAAGTAAGTTAGTCGCAACTATCTTAATAACACCACAGGAGGAAGAAAAATGGATATGAATGAAAAACCAAAGCTCTCAGGCGTGCCTGAAACTATGCTTCAAACCGTGTATGCCCGTGCAAAGGAGACAAAAACAAGGGGCGCGATAAAAGATACAAAAGCCGTGGAGATAATAGATAAGATAAACTATGATTTCTCACTTGCCGATAAGGACTCAGCAATGCACAGCGGCGTTGTTGCAAGGACAATAGTCCTCGATAAGCTTGCGAACAAGTATCTTGCAAAAAACAAAGGCGCAGTGGTGGTGAATATCGCCTGCGGACTTGATACACGCTGTTACAGAATGAACGGCTACACCCATTGGTATAACCTCGACCTGCCCGAAACTATTGCCGTGAGAGAAAAGCTTCTCCCTGAATCAGGCGAGATATCCCAGATAGCAATGTCCGCCATGGACGATTGGAGCGGAGAAATAACCGAGCACGATGCCCCTGCTATCGTCATCATCGAAGGTCTGACTATGTACCTCTCCGAAAAGGACGTAAAGGAGATTTTTGACGTCATAAGCAAACGCTTTGAACACGTCACAGTATTGGTCGAGACGATGAGCCCCACTATGGTAAAGCGTATGAAAGAAAAGTCGATCGAGGGTAGCAAGGCCAAATTCACATGGGGCGTCAAAGACGGTAAAGAGCTTGCAAAGCTTCTCCCGAACTTCCGCCTTATAGAAGAACATAGCCTTGCCGAGGGAATGGCGGAGTTTATCCCAATATTCAAGCTTCTTAAAAAGATAAAGCCTGTGAGCAATATCTCAAACAAGATAGTAGTAATGGAAAAATAACTTTGACTTCCCAACCCCGCCATGCTATAATCCCAAATTTAGAAGTTCCGCCACGCAAAAAGCCCGTCAAACAGCGTATCAGCGCCGCAATTCAGATATAATTTTTTATCTCCAACAATATAAAATTCTTTTTTTGCACGGGTAGCGGCAACAGTCAGTCAATGTCTGCGTTGATGCGGAATTTGATAAATATTTTTCAGTCACTCCAAAATGTTCTCTAAGCATATTCAGAATGTTTGAATCCATTGTGAGTACAGGCTTTATTTGAGAGCGATACTGCAAAAATAGTCAGCACCTTTAAGCTCTTCGATAAACTTTTGGTCGATTTGTTCCTTGGTAAGTGAAAGCTCATTTACGATATTCTGCACTGCGCCATTATTGGAGCTTGCAACAACAATATTATTTTCCGTAATGATCTCTGGAAGTACGCCAATAGATGCGTTTTCAAAATATATTGTCTCTTTTGTTCCCTTGATCGACCTGTCTCTTAGTTTTGCGATATCATAAGCCTGTTTTACAATTTTTTCTTATCCATTGCCATTCCCCTATCTTCCGTTCATCACCCAAGCAAACCCCTTAGCTGTCCGCAAAGCAGGCTCTTTAAAATGCCCGCCCTTGTTCCATTCAAGGGTGCATTCGATACCCTGCCCCGTCAGCAAATCATAACTCTCACGGATACAGTTGCCCACCTTTGACATGACCGCATTTTTCGTCCTTTCTTCCTTGTCACCAAGGCTGAGATAAACAGCGTCGCATTTTATCTTATTCTCTTTCATATACCCCACAAAATCAGGGAACCACACCGACGGAGAAGCCGCCGCAACGCCTGAAAATTTCTCCGTTTGAAACGCCGCCCACAAGGCAAAAAGCCCTGCCAGAGAATATCCGCCAATGTAATAATCCTTGCTCTTGTCCGAGCAAAGCGTTAATATCTCCGCCAGAGTGTCTTCCGCTCCATTGCCGAAGCCCTCATTGCCAAATACCGCAGGAGCGTTCCAAGGCGATAACTCATCGTTCCAATCATCGACCTTCACCGCAATAAGCTGAAAATCCACACTCGTGAGCTTTTTTATCTCTGCCACCTCATTTTCTATCTCAGGCAAATCATGGTCGCCCACAGGCTGAATAAGAACAATATCAGCATTTTTGTCGCCATAATAATGGTATGTCATTTTGCCGTCACCTCTGTAATGTATCTCACTTCAAATACCCCTTTACAACGCCAACAAATTCCCCTATATCCGCAAAATAATTAGGATAAGCCTCACTTAGCCTTGCGAAAGAAGAAAACCTGACAAGCACATTGTCCGACCTATCGTTGCTGCGGTATTTCGTTTATTGACAGTATATCACATTATCCGCAATATTTCAACAGCCCTCAAAGTCAAGCCCTTTTAATCTGTGTAGTACTACAATAATTGTACCACATTGCAAAGTAAAATACTTGAAATGACATACGGAATATGGTATAATAGCACTATCTAAAAAACTATCGGAGGAAAATTATATGGGATTATTTGATAAACTTCGTGAACCTGTGGTACTAAAAGAGGACAGCAGTGCGAAAAAACAACTTGAGCAGCTGGACTTTTATTCAAAGCTTGCACCTGAAAGTGTCAAGGAACAAATAGAACAGGACAAAAAACTTGTTTACTATGGCATAAAAGGCGAAGAGGCATTGATGTTTGAGCTGAAAAACAGTCATATGCCTATGTATATTCTTCACGATATTTTCTTTGAAGAAAATGGACTTACAACGCAGATAGACTATATAGTAATCACACGAAAAGTGATACTGATAATTGAGTGCAAAAACCTCTATGGAAATATTACTGTTAATAATCAGGGAGATTTCACCAGAACCATTCAATTTGGAAAACGCTATCATAAAGAAGGTATATATAGCCCTATAACTCAAAATCAGCGTCATTTGGATATGATAAAAGAAAAGCATCGAAACACTAAAGGCTTACTCACCAAGGCTATTTTTGAACATTATTTTGACGATACATATAAGTCAGTAGTTGTTTTAGCTAATCCAAAAACCATAATTGACATGAAGTATGCACCTAAGGATATAAAATCCAAGATAGTTAAAGTTGACGGACTTAACAGCTATATAAAAAGACTGAATGACGAAAGCCGAAACGAAAATATGTCAGATAAGCAAATGAAAGAATTGGCTGATTTCTTTCTGCAAAGCAGCATTCCAAATACTACTGACTATACTGCCAAATATCAGCTTGAAGTCAATGAGGAAAAAACAGTTACTGTAAAGGAAGAGCCAATTCAAAACACATATTTTGACAGCATTGAAAATTCACCTGTATATAAAGCATTAAAAGACTATCGCTACAAACAAAGTGTTAAGGAAAAAATCAAGCCATATTTCATTTTTAATAATGCTCAGCTTGAAGAGATAATAAAAACTAATCCTCAAACTTTAGAAGAACTAAAATCAATAAAAGGCTTTGGTGATGCCAAATGCCTAAAATACGGTAAAGACATTCTAATGATATTGGGAGATTATTGATATAACAATAACTAACTTCAGATATATCCACCGATACAGCCCCTCTGTATCGGTATTTTTCTGCCCCAACTCCCCTATCCGCCCCACCTTTATTGACATTTCCACCTCAATGTGCTATCAAAAAAAAGAATGAGTTAGTCACAGCTATCTCAATAACACCGCAGGAGGAAGAAGATGAATATGAATGAAAAAACCAAAGCTTCTTAAAAAGATAAAGCCTGTGAGCAATATCTCAAACAAAATAGTAGTAATGGAAAAATAACTTTGACTTCCCACCCCCACCATGCTATAATGATAAAAAAAGAGGTGACCCCACATGACCAATAAAGCATACTACCACCTGCCGGGGCTTTTCGAGTTTTATGACCTTTACGCCGCTTTCCTGCCCATATTCCGTAAACATAGAGATTATTTCTATGACTGGTGCGAAATAGGCTCTGTCTATGGCGCACCTGCCGACTGTATATGGGGCGGCGGACGAGCAGGCTTCGGCGAACATTCTCCACGAGAAGTCCTCGACCTTATGAAAGAATACAACATCTCCTCACGGCTGACCTTCAGCAATTCCCTGCTAAGAGAAGAACACCTTTCAGACAAAAAGTGCAACGACCTTTGTAGGCTGTTTTCCCAAAGCCCGCCTCCACAAAATGGCGTGATAATATGCTCCGACTTGCTTCTTTCATATCTGAAAGAGAATTATCCCAACCTCTATTTTGTGTCCTCTACCACAAAAGTCCTCACCGAGTTTTCTCAGCTTGTAAACGAGCTTGACCGCGACGATTTTTCCTATGTAGTCCCAGACTTTCGCCTGAACAAAGCCCTGGATAAACTCTCCGATCTCACCACTGAGCAGAAAAACAAAGTTGAGTTTCTTTGCAACGAGTGCTGTTATGTAGGCTGTGCAGACCGAAAAAACTGCTATGAAAACGTCAGCCGCAAAAATCTAGGCGAAAACTGTCCCGACCATGTTTGCAAAGCACCCAATGCCTCAGAGGGCTACCGCTTTTCAAAAGCCATGGAAAGCCCCGCCTTTATCGGCATAGAGGATATCCAAAACACCTATCTCCCCATGGGCTTTTCAAACTTCAAAATAGAGGGCAGAAACCTTGGAAGCGCCTTGATACTTGAATTTCTGCTCTACTATATGACAAGACCCGAACATCAGCTAAAGGTCAGAGAGCAAATTTATCTCGACAGTATGCTGGATCTGTTCTGACTATTCTTCACATTGCATATCTCCCATATTGCAAGAAATATGTCACAAAACTCATGTTACCCATGGCTTACTTGGAAACAAAAATCAAAATAAGTGTAAACAATGCCACTTTTTTGTTGAAACAGCCATTATAATATAGTATAATAACACAGTGCTTTGTCACAAAAAAGTTATAGGAGAATTTACATGAAAAAAATTATCGACATATTTCTGCGTTCTTTGCTCACAGGCGTGGCGATAGCCATAGGCGGAACAGTCTATCTGTCCTGCCCTAACAAATATCTGGGAGCGTTTCTTTTCGGCATTGGACTGTTTGTGATACTGTTTTTCGGCTTTAATCTCTTCACAGGAAAAGTCGGCTACGCAGTGGAAAACAAACCCTCTTATCTCGGTGAGCTTGGCATAATATGGCTCGGCAATTTTGCAGGAGCCGTCATCTCCGCCCTGCTTATTACCCAAACACGCATATCCACCATAAGCGACAAAGCCACAGAGCTTTGCAATATAAAGCTTGGGGATAATATCACAAGCGTTTTTATCCTATCATTTTTCTGCGGAATACTTATGTTCGTTGCCGCAGACGGCTATAAAACTATCCAAAACCCTGCGGGACAGATACTTGCAATATTTCTCCCCGTTGTGGTCTTTATCCTCAGCGGCTTTGAACACTGCGTCGCTAATATGTATTTCTTTACCATAGCAGACTTATGGAGCATTAAAGCCTTTGGCTACCTTATTATAATGTCCCTTGGAAACTCCATTGGCGGAATACTTATCCCCCTTCTGCGAAAAGGCTTTGTATCAAAAGCATGACGCCTGTTTTTATAGGCTTATATAACATATAAAAAAAGATACCGCAGTTCAAAAAGAACTGCGGTAAAAAAATGACTTCTGCTCTCAGGAACACAGTAAAGGGGGTATTATGAAAAAACAAATAAAACAAAGGAGTCAATAGTAAACATAAGATAACAAATAAAACACAATTTAATCAACTTAGAAGGAGTGTGCAGAAGTCATAAGGCAATACCGCACAAGGCACGCCTGTCGGCTTTGTACGCAATCTGCTTGCAGATTTTCCGTCATATCGCACCAAAGCTTCTTGAAATACGCTAGTATTCCTGCGTCGCTTTAGCACAATCTGACGAAAAATCTGACGGCACATCTTGCGCACAATCCTTGTGCGGTATTGCCTTGATTCGTTCCTGATGTATGTATTATATCACACTTAAAGCCATTTGTGGTAACTTTTTTTGGACAGTTGCGACTTTTTTCAAAAAAAATCTGCACTCCGAAAATCCTAAAGCTTTCAGAGTGCAGATTTATCTTTTTCTGTAGAGGCGAAAAGCGTTTGCCCCTTTCCACGTCTATCTGAATTGTCGCCTGTCTATCAAATAATATCCGCCCTGCGTTTACCTATCTGTGCAAACTCTTTGCGCCGTATGATAAAGTAAGCCACTGTTACGGCAGCGCCTGTTATCACCCAGGAAACAGGGTAAACTATCATGAGCATAAGATAGCTTCTGTGAGCCGCATAAATCGTGTTCACCCACACAAGCCTGAACACGCAGGTACCAAGCACAGTTATGACCGCAGGTGTCATAGAGTGACCCATTCCCCTAAGACAGCCGCCCGATATTTCGTAAACACCCGTAAGAAGCTCCAGCAGGCAAACTGACCACATTCTTATCATTGCGTAGTGTATAACGTTCTCGTCCGTTGAGAAGATCTGTATAAAAAGGTGTCTGCCAATAAGGAATATCAGACTCAGCCCAAGACAGCTTGCAAGCCCGATAAAGGTGCAAAGCCTGTATATCTTTTTACAGCGTTCCTTATCCTGAGCCGCAAAATTCTGACTTGTAAAGGTGGTCGCAGTCTGAGCGAAAGCGTTTATAACAAAATATGCCATGAACTCAAAATTCTGTTCGGCTGTGCTTCCAGCGATACCGTCTGAACCGAAGCTGTTTATCGCCGCCTGTATCACAACGTTTGACAGCGAGAAAACCATGCTCTGCAAACCAGCCGGCAAGCCTATCTTTATGATACCGAGGAGATATTTCCAGCGTATCCTGAGCTTTCTGACATCAAGTCTTAGCATCTCCTCCTCGTGGGTAAGAAAGTAAAGTATCATGCAGGCACTGAAAAAATTTGATATAACAGTTGCCGTTGCAACGCCTGCCACACCCATTTTGAACACGATCACGAACACAAGGTTCAGAATAACATTTATAACGCCTGCGGTGATAAGAGCGTAAAGAGGTCGGGTGCTGTCGCCCTTGCTCCTGAGCACTGCCGAACCGAAATCGTATATCTCGATAAAAGGCATTGCAAAGAAGAATATCCTGAGATACAGCGTTGCAAGCTTTAAAACATCGTCAGGCACATTCATCATGCCAAGGAGTATCGGTGCAAGTATCTCGCCTACACCCAGTATGATAAATCCGCTTATGACCGCCAAAAGCACCACCGTATGTACAGCCTCGTTTGCCTTATCTTTTCTCCCCTGACCTATAAGCCTGGCCACCACGACATTTGCACCGACAGAAAGCCCCAGAAAAAGGCTTACAATAAGGTTCACCAATGAAGAATTGCTTCCAACCGCCGCCATGGCTTTGTCGCTGTCAAATCTGCCCACCACCGCAAGGTCAGCGGAGTTAAAAAGCTGCTGCAAAATACTTGACAATGCAAGGGGCAGTGCAAAAATAACGATCTTGCCCACAAGCGGACCGTTTAACATATCTATTTTCTTATTTTTCATACCAGATCTTCTCTCATCTTTCAACTAACTATTTCTCATACCTAATATTATATCACACCATCAAAGCTATTTCAATACCCGAATTTGCACATAAGCACACACAGAGATGTGTAAAAATCTAAACATTACGACCATTTGTACAATTTTTTGAACTCTTTGCCTGTTGACAAAGGCATGAAATGGTGTTATAATAATATTCCACGGGAGGTGAGCAGTATGGCGATAGACAAAAAAGGCACAAAGCAGATTGCCGACAACCGAAAGGCACGTCACGATTATTTCGTGCTTGAGCAGATAGAGTGCGGTATCGAGCTTGTGGGAACAGAGGTCAAGTCTATAAGGAATGGCGGCGTCAATCTGAAAGACAGTTGGTGTTCTATCGAGGACGGAGAGATGTGGGTCAAGGGTATGCACATATCCCCTTATGAACACGGCAATATTTTCAACCGTGATCCACGCCGTGAGAGAAAGCTGCTGCTCCACAAACGTGAGATACTGAGGCTGTTCGGAAAGGTACAGCAGGAGGGTCTTACGCTTATCCCGATGTCGCTATATTTCAAAGGCAGCAGAGTCAAGCTTGCACTTGGGCTTTGCAAAGGTAAAAAGCTTTATGACAAGCGTGACGACATGGCAAAGAAAGCCGCACAGCGTGACATAGAGCGTGCCATGAAAGAGCGAAACTAACCTGGGGGTGTAAAGGTTTCGACGGGGGTTTTGAAGCACGATAAGCGAGTAGAGGAGCGCACACTCTTTAAACGGCGTACGTTTTAAAATTAGACGACAACGATAATTTTGAATTAGCTGCTGCTTAAGTCAGCGCTCGTCTTGCCTTAGAGTACCACGACTTTGGTAAAGGCGTCGATCAGTGGTGAACGTTACAAAGCGACGGCTGTAGCCTTGTAATGTATCACAGCCTACCAAACACACAGGCGTGTCTGTTTGCCTTTGTGCAAGGGAACGGGAGTTTTCCGCAATAACAGAATACACTCGTAGAAGTTCGTGGGGATAGGCTTTCGGACAGGAGTTCGATTCTCCTCACCTCCACCAGCAGGGGCGTGCCCCTGCACCCAATCCGCTTTACTTTATGTAGGGCGGTTTTTTTATTGCCGCTCATCAATTTTAACTAAAATCCAACCATTGTTTCTCCGTGGTGGGCATTTCCCGTCAAGTTTTTTTTGTAAACACACAAAGTCACCGCTGTGATAATTCGTGTGTCACTTTTACAAATTCAGGGGCGTGCCCCTGCACCCGATCCGCTTTACTTTATGTAAGGCGGTTTTTTATTGCCGCTCATGGATCATTATTTATAAACCCAACTTTGTTATTTCACCATGGCAGACGCTGATATAAAAAAAGAGTGCATTACCACCTCAGATAATGCACTCTTATATTTTACCCTATTTTTCCTCCAGTCCGCTGAGCGAAAGCCTGCTCTCCATTTTCTGAACAGTCTTGCTCTCCTGCTTTGCGATCTTCGCTTCAAACCAGAAGGTCGAGCCTTTGCCCTCTTCCGATTGAACGCCGTATGCAAAGCCGTGGGCTTTGAGTATCTCCTGACAAATGGAAAGTCCAAGTCCTGTGCCTACCACGTCACGCTTTACCTTTGCGTCACGGTAGTATCTGTCAAATATCTTCGGCAAAAGCTCCTTAGAAATGCCCTTTCCGTTGTCTGTTACTTCAATACGAACCACATCAGCCTTGTTTATCTGCTTGATACGAATGACCTTATTGTCCCCTGTGTAGTTTATAGCGTTGTTTATAAAGTTGTAAATTACCTGATCCAGCTTTGCAATATCCGCCGTTATCACTCTGTCCTCGTCTGGGATATACTTGATATCATAACCATTTTGCTCTATGAGTATCTGATATCGAGTCATGCAGTCATTGAGCTTGTCAACAATAGAGAAGTCCGTGAGTTTAAGCTCCGCATTGCCCGACTCCAGCTTTGAAAGCTCCAGCAGATTATTTACCAGACTTGAAAGCCTGTCAGCCTCGTCGATAATGACTTGGATATGCTCCTGCCTCTTCACAGGATTATCCCCCGACAAGTCCCTTATCATTTCCGCATAAGCCTTCACCATAGTGAGCGGTGTTCTCAGGTCGTGAGATATGTTCGCAATAAGGTCTTTCCTAAGCTCCGATACCTTTTGTATCTCGTCCTTGGCATTGTTAAGCACCGTGGAAAGCTCCTCTATCTCACAATAGCCATGACCATTGAACTCCACCGTATAATCCCCTTCACCGAATTTCTTCGCCGTGTTCGTAATGTCAACGATAGGCTTTGAAAGTCGCTTTGAGATATACATAGTTACAATAAAAGCAAGCTCAAAAAGTATGATAGTGATATAAATGAGCTGTTCTCTTATAATGCTTACAGTGGAATCTATAGGCTCTATTGAGCTTTCAATGAAAAGATACGCCTGCTTATCCGAATCATCAGTGTAGATAGACGTGCAGTAAAATATCTCCTTGCTCTTGAAATTCTCATTCTGAGCAATTTTCGTGATATAGTTATCGTCCGACTGCTTTAGCTTAGATATCATCTTGAAAAGTCCGATGCCATAGCCCTTGTTTATGATCTTGTTAAGATGCGAATATGCTCCCATGTTGTTTTCCATCACAAGAGGATTGCCCATTTCGTCCGTTATAACAATGCAAAGGCTGTTGTCAAAAGCCAGAGAGCGGTTCGTTACCTCCTGCTGGTCAGTGCCATATGCTTGGATTATCTGATTTGCAGCGTCTGTGATATCTCTTATCTTCGCCGACTGATAATATCTTTCCAAGAAAAAATACTGAAAAAGCCAAATAAGAATAAGAATAAAAGCCGTGAAGAAGATAAAATACATCCACACATATGACCGCAGACTTCTTTTCGCCTTTATCTCCGCCGTCTTATTGCTGACTTTTTCCTTGACTTCTGCAAGCTTACTGGATCTTTTCAAACTTATATCCCATTCCTCTCAGAGTAACAATAAGATTGCGGTATTTTCCAAGGCTGTTTCTCAGCATTTTTATGTGAGTGTCCACAGTTCTGTCGTCACCGTAAAAATCAAAGCCCCATACCTCTTCAAGAAGCTTCTCTCTTGAAAGCGCAATGTTCATGTTCTTCACCAGATAGAAAAGCAGGTCATACTCTTTCGGAGTCATGGAAACCTTCTCCCCGTCTATCTTTACCTCACGGGCTGTAAAGTTTATCTCTAATCCCTCGTATCTTATAACGTCCTCAGTGCGCTGAGAAGCTGACGCGCGGTTAAGCACCGCCCTTATCCTTGCCATAAGCTCCTTTGGCGAGAACGGTTTTACTACATAATCGTCAACGCCTATCTCAAAGCCGAAAAGCTTGTCATACTCCTCGCCCCTTGCGGAAAGCATTATAACAGGTATCTGCTTTATTTTTCTTATCTCCTTGCAAGCTGAATAGCCGTCAAGCTTCGGCATCATAACGTCCATTATGATGATATCGAAATCCTGATTTTTCACCATTTCCACAGCCTGCATACCGTCCTCAGCCTGAGCTACTTCATATCCCTCAAACTCGGCATACTCTTTGATTATCTCTCTTATTTTAATTTCGTCATCGACTACAAGAATTTTTGCCATAGTCATTCCCTCCTATTCAGGCAACACCGCACAAAGAACACCTATTTGCTTTGCATACAATGCTTGTGTGTTGCTACCTTAATTCATATTCTTTGCTTATATAATAACCTATTATTGTGTAAAATTTGTGACGGTTTATAGAATATTCTAAGCCATACCGCACCAATTCACCAGAAAACTACTGCCCGCCAACCAAAATGGTATGACGGGCAGTAGTTTATATAGGAATTTGTTATGGGAATGTCAGAAAATCAGCAATGTCCCATCATAATGAGAGCCATAAGACAAAAACCTGTTACGATACAACTCATTGCGCCCATGATGTTGTCTATTTTTTCTGCTGTAAGCTTTTTCATAGTGATTACCTCCTTGGGGTCTAAAATAAACTATTCTGTTCTCAGTGCGATAACAGGGTCTTTCTTTGCCGCCACTCTTGACGGGAACAGACCTGCGATAAGCGTCAGGCAAACGCTTATTGCAATGAGTACAACTGCCGCACTGACAGGTATTGAAGCTCTTATCGGCACGTCCGTAAGATGTGCGATTATCATGTTTATCGGTATTGTGAGCAGATATGAGATAATTATTCCCAATGCACCTGCCACAAATCCCACGATAACTGTTTCGGCATTGAACACTCTTGATATATCCCTCTTTGAAGCACCTATACTTCTCAGAATACCTATCTCCTTTGTTCTTTCCAAAACTGAGATGTAGGTTATAATGCCTATCATGATAGATGATACCACAAGTGAAATTGCAACAAATGCAATAAGAACGTAGCCGATAGCGTTTATGATAGAGGTGATAGAACTCATCATAAGACCAACATAATCGGTGTATTCTATCTTGTCCTCTTCGCCGACACTGTCGTTGTAATCGTCGATAATATCTATTATCTTTTCCTTTGAAGCAAAGTCCACAGGATAGATATTTATGCTGTCAGGGTCTTCAACAACTGAATAACCAAGAGTTTTCATGTTGTTGTCATAGTTTGAAGTGGAATATTTTCCGCTGTTTGCAAGCTGATCCGCATTTGTGTCGGACTGTTCTTTGAGCATTTGCTTCATAAGCTCCAGTTGCTCGTCAGAAAGTGAAGCTATATACTTCTTCTGAGTTTCGGTAAGCGATGACATATCACCGCCCTGAATTGCTGACATATCCATTGAACCCATGGCATTCATGCCCATATCTGCAAGCTCGCCTGTATCGGAAGCACCGCTCTGCTCCATAAGAGCCTTATACTGCTCCTCGGTCATTCCCTCAGGTATCTCCATAGAGCTGTCGCCTGCCACCAAACCAGCCTTCTTGTCTGTGTCGGAGCTGTCTGCTGTTTCGTCAGCCTTGCTTTCTGTATCGGCTGTGCTGTCGGAAACGGTTTCTGAACTGCTGTCTGTATCTGCCGCATTCTCGTCCGTTTTGAACTTAAGTCCTGTGAAAACATCTATGTCAGGGTTTGCTATCTGCTCTTTTACTATCTCGCTTTTATCTACTTCGTCGATAAGATATGTCATAAGGTCATGACGATAGCCTATCGCACCGCTTATGGAAGCAGAGGAAGCGTCCTCGTCAGGTCTGAGGATACCGACTACACTTATCTCAGTGCCGTTTGCAACAGCCTTTTTCATGTAGCTCTCATCGCCTGTCATATCTTCCCACACACCGTCTTTTTTCTTATAGAAATCAGGTGTAGGAACGACCTTGAATTTCAGGTCAAGAAGCTCATCATAGGTGTAAACGTGCTGTTCGCTGTCAACGGATATATCCTCTCCTGCCATGGCACGTCTTACTATGCCGTTAAGTGAGCTTGGGTCGAGAAGTCCGAGAGAATAAAGCACATAGTCGTTTATCTCGTTGTTCTTATCAACTACAAGCACAACTTCGTTATATTTTTCAGGCAAACGTCCTGCGATAACGTCATACTGCTTGTCGATAAGCTCCTCATTATCTATCATTTCGCTCCATACGTCAGTACCCATGCCCATCATGCCACCCATTGAGCCACTCATGGACATTGCTTCCATCTGAGTTGAGGACATATATCCCATATCTTCAAGAAGCGTTGACGGATTGACCTGCATTACACCGCTGTCGCTCTCCGTGAAAACATTAAGTGTAGTGGCGTATGTGTACTGAACGTCGCTTGTAAGGTCTTTCAGGTCGCTGTTATCGTCAAGATATTTCTTGAACTTCTCCAGATTGTTGACCTTCGTTTCTTCCATGAGAGTGTTTATCATCTCGCCCATGGCATTCTGAGAATAGACCTTGTCTTTATCGTGGTTTGCTGAATCCTCATGGTTTTTCGCCATGGTGTTCATTATCTCACCTATACTTGCGGTGGTCTTTGTTATCTGAAGCGGATAGCTTGAAAGGGTATCAGACTGCACCTGATCTATATAAAGCTGAACACCGTTTGAGATAGAAAGAATAAGTGCGATACCGATTATACCAATAGAGCCTGCAAAAGAGGTAAGAAGCGTTCTTGCCTTTTTTGTCATAAGATTGTTTCGGCTCAAAGACAGTGCAGTAAGGAAGCTCATGGAAGTTTTAAGCTTTTTGCGCTCTTTCTTCGCTGCCTTTTTGTCAGCCTTAGTAGGCTCTTTTTCAGGCTTTTTGATAGGCTCCACAACATTCTTGTCAAGAGGGTCGGAATCGTCTATGACCTTTCCGTCAAGAAGTTTTATTATTCTTGAAGAATATTTCATTGCAAGCTCAGGATTGTGCGTTACCATTATAATAAGCTTGTCCTTTGAAATGCTCTTCAAAAGCTCCATTATCTGCACGCTTGTTTCAGTATCAAGCGCACCTGTAGGTTCGTCTGCAAGCAGGATGTCAGGCTCATTCACAAGCGCTCTTGCAATGGCAACTCTCTGCATCTGACCGCCTGACATCTGATTAGGCTTTTTGTGGAGCTGGTCGCCAAGGCCCACCTGTTCGAGAGCCTTGACGGCTCTTTCACGTCTTTCTGACTTTGAAACACCTGATAGGGTCAAAGCAAGCTCAACGTTTGAAAGCACTGTCTGGTGCGGTATAAGGTTATAGCTCTGGAACACGAAGCCTATGGAATGGTTTCTGTAGGAATCCCAGTCGCAATCCTTGAAATCTTTGGTAGATTTGCCGTTAATGTTAAGGTCACCGCTGGTATATCTGTCAAGGCCGCCGATAATGTTCAAAAGAGTGGTTTTACCGCAGCCTGACGGGCCGAGGATAGAAACGAACTCATTCTCACGAAAATCAATGCTAACGCCTTTAAGGGCAGAAACGGTGGAATCACCAACGACATAATCTTTTTTTATGTCCTTTAAACTAAGCATATATTTTCTCCTATTTTTGTTATTGTAAAGATATTATAATAGGGTTTTATAAACTCAGTTTAAACATAACACAGTTTTGGGTGTAAAAATTGTCGGAGGGGGAATTGAAGTGAGGAGTGAGGAGTGAGGAGTGAGGAATGAGGAATGAGCAAAGCTGCCCCCAAGCACCGAGCGAAGCGAGAGATAAAGCGCACGCTCAAGCCCGGCGCTAGAGGGCTTGTGGGTACAGGGCAAAGCCCTGTCGGAGTATGAGGCAGAGCCTCATTCGGCGCAAGCCGACAAGGTGCAGATTGTAGTATCAAAAGCATATAAAAGTCGGATATCAGATAAAAGTGATATCGGAGTATAAAATCTGCACCGCTTTTCTATCCCATAGCAAAACGTAGATACGCAAAGAGCGGAGCGATTTTGCGGAGGAATAAACTATCCCAAATATCTGTAGGGGCGAACAGCGTTCGCCTGTGTTCAGAATTTGTTATAATTTCAGAATTGTAGGGGCTGGCGCCCTCGACAGCCCGCTATTTCTTGCCCATTGAATTATCGGGGAATATCACAATAATGTACCTCGAAAATAATTTGGCATCAAAGATACAACAATCACAGCATTACACCTTCGAGCGGGACGTCGGGGGCGCCGTCCCCTACAAGCGTGATAGGATAGTTTTTTTGTTCTGTCCTGCAATGGTTGTAATCGTGGACTTGTTTCTTCGACGGGCGAACGCTGTTCGCCCCTACAGATTTGTTGCCGTAATTTTGTCCGATATATATATTCAATTTTCAAGTTACGTTCGGGGTGCGACATTGGGTATTATGCCCTTGGTTGCGTATACACAAAATACCGCAATGCACACCCACGCTTTGACACAAGTACTCTACAGCCTGTTCCAGAAACTCACCTCGGTTTCACTAAGTCGCAGGGCTTGTACGTGCCCGCAAGTATCAAAACGCTTTCTACCTATCCTGAAAATCACCCCTTTTGTTGCATAAAAAATGCAACAATTGCAGAAATGTTGCCAAATTAAAATATAAATCATTTGTTTGCACAAGGCAATACCCCTGAAATTGTGCAGGATCAACATGGAATTTTGAACTAAATGTGTCTTGACATCGTTAATATCACGTTAATAAAACGGTGATATAATAAAAAAATGCAAAGTGAACGGAGGAGTAAAAATGTTTCACATACTTGTGGTGGAGGACGATACTAACACTCGCAAACTGACCTGTGATGTGCTTAGCGACAACGGCTACACACCTATCGAGGCTCGTGACGGTATAGAGGCTCTCGAAATAATGGACGAAAAACACGTTGACCTTATTATAATGGACGTTATGATGCCTCGTATGGACGGCTTGGAGCTCTGCGAAACTATCCGCAAGGCTGGGTTTCAGACGCCTATATTAATGGTGACGGCTAAGGAAACGGCTTTTGACAAAAAGCAGGGCTTTATAAAAGGTACGGACGATTACATGGTGAAGCCTGTGGACGAGGAGGAAATGCTTCTGCGTATTCAGGCTCTTTTGCGACGTTCGCAGATAGTGAGCGACCACAAGATAACTGTGGGCGACACCACTCTCGACTATGACGCACTGACTATCAAGACCCCTGAGGGCATAAGGGAGCTTCCGCCGAAAGAGTTCATGCTTCTTTACAAGCTTCTTTCCTATCCCGAAAAGATATTCACCCGCCGTCAGCTTATGGACGAGCTTTGGGATATGACCTCAGACACTGACGAGCGCACTGTGGACGTACACATAAACCGCATAAGAGAGCATTTGAAGAATAACCACGATTTTGAGATATTGACAGTGAGAGGGCTTGGCTACAAGGCGGTCAAGCTGAAAGGATAGGCTCATGAAAAAACATCTTATCTCTGCTCTTCGCTCAGAGCGCAGGCGAAATTACACCATGAACGCCAGCATAGTTTCGGCGGTATTTATGATAATGATATGGGCAGGGCTTCTTACGGGATTTATAATGATAGGCATAAAAAGATGCCTGCATTTTCTATCCCCTTTGCAAATGCCTTTTGTTTTCCTTATTGTGGGACTTGTGGTATCTGTAATAATCGGCACTTGCATTTCTGCCGCTGTAGCAAGCAAGATAGTAAGACCTGTGCGTGAGGTAAAAAAGGCAATGCACAGGGTAGAAAAGGGAGATTTCTCTCAAAGGTTAGAGGTAACAGGCTTTAACGGCGAGATAGACGAGCTTATAGAAAGCTACAACAAAATGGCGCAGGAGCTTGGGGGCATCGAGATGTTCAGGGAGAATTTTATCAACAGCTTCTCTCACGAGTTCAAAACGCCTATCGTTTCTATCCAGGGCTTTGCAAAACAGCTAAAAAAAGAAAATCTGTCAGAAGAGAAAAAGCAGGAATACATTGACATTATCATCAGCGAATCAAAGCGTTTGACCAATCTTTCATCGAACATTCTTATGCTTTCAAAGCTTGAAAATCAGCAGATCATCACTGACAAGACAAGCTTTTCCCTTGACGAGCAGATAAGAAACTGCATACTTCTTCTGGAAAAGCAATGGACGGCTAAGGACATAAGCTTTGACATTGATATGCAGGAGATACAATACACCACCAATGCGGAAATGCTTTCGCAGGTGTGGGTGAACATAATAGGCAACGCCATAAAATTCTCCCCAGAGGGAAGCTCTATCAGAGTAAAGCTTTTCAAAGAGGGTGATGTGATAACGGCTGAGATAACTGACCGTGGCATTGGCATGGATCAGCAGACCATATCACACATTTTCGAGCGTTTTTATCAAGGGGACAGGGCGCACGCTTCAGAGGGAAACGGACTTGGTTTGCCCCTTGTTAAGCGTATCGTGGAGCTGTGCAACGGCAATATCCGTGTAGAATCACAATACGGAAAGGGTACAAATTTTATTGTTACGCTCCCGCAAAACGACAAATGACCTTAGTATCATAAAAAAGACGGACACTTCCAAAGAAATGTCCGCCTTTTTCTATTTTATCAGATAGCCGCAAAGCCCTGCTTCAGATCGTCTATGATATCCTCGACATTTTCAAGACCTACGGAAAGTCTTATCATTCCGCCGTTTATGCCTGCGGCAACGAGCTGTTCGTCTGAAAGCTGTCTGTGTGTTGCGGAGGCTGGGTGAAGGATACAAGTACGGATATCGGCAACGTGAACTTCGTTGGAAGCAAGCTTAAGGCTGTCCATGAACTTTGCCGCTGTATCTCTTCCGCCCTTGATAACGAACGAGATAACGCCTGCTGTGCCAAGAGGGAGATACTTTTCAGCAAGCTTATGGTACTTATCGCTTTCAAGTCCAGGATATGCAACGGACTCTACCTTGTCATTGCTTTCGAGGAATTTTGCCACTGTGAGCGCATTCTCGCAATACTGCTTCATTCTTACAGGGAGAGTTTCAAGACCCAGATTGAGCAGGAACGAGGAATTTGCTGCAGGATAGCAGCCGAAATCTCTCATAAGCTGCATTCTTGCTTTTACGATGTAAGGTGCAAAAGAATATTTCTCAGTGTAGATAGTGCCGTGATAGCTTTCGTCAGGCTCGGTCATGCAAGGGAACTTTCCGCCCGTCCAATCGAACTTGCCGCTGTCAACGATAACGCCGCCAACCTGAACTGCGTGGCCGTCCATATACTTTGATGTGGAATGGATAACGATATCTGCGCCCCACTCGATAGGTCTGCAAAGGTATGGAGTAGCGAAAGTATTATCAACGATAAGAGGAACACCATTCTTATGGGCGATATTTGCAAAACGCTCGATATCGAAAACTGTCAGCGCTGGGTTTGCGATAGTTTCACCGAAAACAAGCTTTGTATTATCCTTGAATGCCGCCTGTATCTCATCATCTGTAGCGTCTGGGTCAACAAAGATACACTCTATGCCAAGTCTTTTCATTGTTATGCTGAAAAGGTTTATGGTGCCGCCATAGATAGAAGTGGAAGCTATAAAGCTGTCCCCTGCCTGACAGATGTTCAGGATAGAGCAAAGTGTGGCAGCCTGTCCGCTTGATGTACACATTGCGGCTGCACCGCCCTCGAGAGCGGCAATTTTCTTCTCAACTGCGTCTGTGGTAGGGTTTTCAAAGCGTGAGTAGATAAGGCTCTTGGTAGGGTCGTCAAAGACCTCGGCTATCTCTCTTGAGGAGTCATAGACATAGGTTGTGCTTTGTACGATAGGCACTACTCTCGGCTCTCCGTTTTTAGGCGTATAGCCCTCGTGTAAACATTGTGTTTCGATCTTCAATCAAATCAAATCCTTTCAATGCGGTAACGACCGCAAAATTTTTACCAATATAAAAAGCTTTTCAAAAAGCGTTTAAAACAGCAGTCCCCTCAGACCGCCCAAACATTATAAATGCGTTTATTCTGCATAGCGAAAACTCATAGCTGAATCGAAAATATCTTCTCCCATTGAAACATACTTTAGTGGTATCACCACATTATATTGTATATATTCGCTGTCAGAAAACTCGTATATACCCTGAACGTTCACACTTTGATCCTCACCCAGAGCCGCAATAACACAGCCACGCTTGCCATTGCCAAGGTCAAGTCCCCGATAATCAAGCCAAACATTATCATCAGAGCTGATATCAGCCGACTTTGCATACATATCTAGCATATCATCGACCGTGGTCTTGTCAAGCCGCTGATAATAAGACAATGACAGATTTAACCCGTCATATTTTTCGTCCACTTTGCCGTCAATAAGATTTGCATAGACAATCTTCACATCTCTCGTGCCGTCAAAATCATCTGTAGTTATCTCATGCTTTTCCAACTTTGCGGCAGAAAATCCACCTATCTCAGGCAACTCTAAAGCGGCAGAAAAATCTGAAAGCTCTATGGTCAAACCGTTTTCAATATCATAACGGTCTGTATCCACCGACCCTCCGTTAAGCATATCATAAACATAGCTGTCTATGACCATGTAAACGCCACCCGTGGTGATATTCGCAGAAATGCCATTTTCGTCAACGAAACTTTCAAGTTTCGTGAACGTGCTATCCTCGTCAAACTGCATTATAACTGCACTGGCTTTCTGCTCGTCGCTTATTTTGTCGCTAAACTCAAAACGAATGACCCCACCACCGAAATCAGCGTCAGTATACTTGACAGGTATACTAAGGAGCGGCTCGTCAGAATTTATCATTGCGTTTATACCATAATAATCAGAAAGCATTGCCTCTGCACCAAAATTGCCCTCTACGGTGCATTTGGCTGTATATGGTATTTCGCTAAGGTCACAAACAAGCTCAGGGTCACGAATTATTTCCACCTGCGAACTGTCATCCGTCTGCGAACTTTCCTCCACACCGTTGGGCGTATCTGACACCGCTTCCGCAGTAGTAGTATCTTTCGTTTCTGAAACGCTGTCTGCGGCTTCCTCAACAGGTCCGCAGGCGCAAAGTGACACTGACAGCAATACCGCCAGCAGTACGGCTTTTTTTCTGCTATTTTTCATATTAAGTTTCTCCCTATTTTTTTTATTTTGTTTACCTTACAAGTCCTTGAAGTCCACCCTTGCCCCTGTCAAAGCGCTTTCCATTATTATTCTTGCGCACTCTGAAAGTGAAACTGCGCTTTTGCAGGTCATCATGGCTTTTTGTATGCAAAGTCCGAAAACTATGTGAAGTTCTCCCCTGCCTGCTGATTTCTGTGCTATAGGCAGAAGCGGTTGCCAAAGAAGCTTTATATAGCTTTGGACAGTTTCACCTGTGGTGCAGTTTCTTATTTTGCCAAAGCTTGCGCCCCCTGCGTTTGCGGCAGTGTAGCGCAGCATTTCCCCAACGTCCGTAAAAGGCTCGTTATATTTTTTTAGCACTCCTGCGGTAAAAGACCACACTGAGTAGTTATTGCCCACAAGCTTTTCGTCAATGATATCGCCGTAGAAATACTTTCTGCCTGACTTATCAGTGAACACTGTGAAAACGTCCTCTTCTTTAACACCCTCTGTCATGAAAAGCTTTCTCACGTCCTGCTGGCAGGAATAGCCTGCAAGAGAGCCTATACAGCACAAAAGGGATTGAGGATGAACGTAGCCCTCAGGGCTTCTCATGGCTCTGAGAAGTCTGTCAAATATCTCAAAGGCACTGCTTTTATATTGTTCAAGTTCCATTTTTATCACCGTTTCTCACGTTTTCGCTCCCCTTTTTATCTTTTTTATCACAAATCTGATGATATTAACATAGATCACCGCAAGTCCAAAGCCACCAAGCAGACCTGTTACCAGCCGACGTTTATTGGTGGACTTTTTCACCCCTGTATACTGCAAAAGCCAATCGAGCATGGTAGTTTCACAGCAGAGTACGGCTGTAAGGGCGGATATATTTTTCTTTATGGCCAGCGGAAAGCCTATAAGCTGTCCTGCAAGCACGCCCGTACATCTTGCGCACACAGGAAACTGCCAGCCGTGAAAAAAGAAGCTTCTGTCGGGGCGTTGGTGACAGCCTGCCACCGCACCAAGCTTCATAAGATAAAGCCACAGCGCATATGGGTCTTTTCTCGTTCTCATGCCCTGAACTTATAGTCGCAATCGGGGCATACCCAATAGGAACGTGTTTTTGACTTGCTTTCCATGCCGCAAAGTCCGCAGATAAGCCCTGGCAGTCCGAACAGTATATAGCCGCAGCAGCCTTTTCCAAAGCCGTATTTGCCGCTTCTGTAGTCTGTTTCGCTTATAAGCTGACAGTTCCTGCCGCCGCATTTTGGACAGCGTTTGCCTGTACAAAAATCTGCCATGGTGTTTTCCGCCTTTCTTTTGTGTGGTGTTTATCAGATAAAATTCAGGGGCTTGACGATCTGAAAAGACCTATCAGCCCGCTGAAAATTTTTATCCTTTGATATTATACGTTTATCTCCGCAACATCGTCAGACACGCCGTTTGCTTCGACAACAGGCTTTACGCAATTTTCGATAAACTCGTCCACCTGCTGTGGGCATCTGCCGATAAAGTTTTCAGGCTTCATTATCTTATCCATTTCTTCCTTTGTTATCATGAACATAGGGTCGTTGAGGATAAGCTCGCAGAGGTTATTGTCAAGTCCCTCTTTCTTAACTCTTGCGCCTGCTACCATTGAATATTCTCTTATTCTTTCGTGGAGTTCCTGTCTGTTTCCGCCCTTTTCTACAGCGTCCATCATAATGTTCTCGGTAGCCATGAAAGGAAGCTCTGCCATAACTCTTCTTCTGATGATCTTGTCATATACTACCAAGCCGTTGTCAGGATCTGTAACATTGAGCATGATATTGAGTATAGCGTCAACACCCAGGAAAGCTTCGGCAACGGAAATTCTCTTGTTTGCAGAGTCGTCGAGAGTTCTCTCAAACCACTGTGTACCTGCTGTGAATGCAGGATTGAGAACGTCGCAGATAACGTATCTGGCAAGTGATGTTATTCTCTCATCTCTCATTGGATTTCTCTTATATGCCATAGCGGAAGAGCCTATCTGATTTTTCTCGAACGGCTCTTCGATCTCCTTGAATGACTGTAAAATTCTTATATCGTTTGAGAACTTCATAGCAGACTGAGCGATACCGGCGAGAACTGAGCATACCTGATAGTCCATTTTTCTTGAATAGGTCTGACCTGAAACTGGAACGACAGCGTCAAAGCCCATTTCCTCAGCTATCATTTTTTCAAGCTCTTTTACCTTATCAGTATCACCGTGGAAAAGCTCCATAAATGAAGCCTGAGTGCCTGTAGTTCCCTTTGAGCCGAGGAGCTTGAGGTTAGCAAGTCTGAAATCCAGATCTTCAAGATCCATAAGAAGCTCGTTGCACCAAAGAGTAGCTCTTTTGCCCACTGTTGTGAGCTGTGCAGGCTGGAGGTGAGTATAAGCAAGGCAAGGCATAGCCTTATACTTATCGGCAAACTTTGCAAGCTGGTCGATAACCTTGACAAGCTTTCTCTTTACGACCTTAAGTGCATCCCTCATGATGATAACGTCTGTGTTATCGCCTACATAGCATGAAGTTGCGCCAAGGTGAATAATACCTGCTGCCTTTGGACAAACAAGGCCATAAGCATAAACGTGTGACATAACGTCATGACGAACAAGCTTTTCACGCTCAGCGGCAGCGGCATAATCTATATTATCAATGTTAGCTTCAAGCTCGTCTACCTGCTCCTGAGTAACATTAAGACCGAGCTTCATTTCAGCACGGGCAAGGGCTACCCACAGCTTTCTCCAAGTAGTAAACTTCTTGTCAGCAGAGAAAATAAACTGCATTTCCTTGCTTGCATATCTGGTACAAAACGGGCTTTCATAAGAATTTGTCATTGTTCTTCGACCTCTTTCGTAATATTATATAATGTATACACACTTATTATAGCATATTTTTTGTGGGTTTACAATAGGTTTAAGGAGAAATGTTTACAGCGGGACGTCATTGGGTAGGAAAGGAGTTTTTAAAAGTTAAATTTCTGTAAATTTTCAAGCAGAAACAGAGCTGTGCTTGACTTTTTGGGGCGGATATGTTATGATATTAAAGCCGCATATTCACGGTCATAAGTGTTTGTATTTGCAGACCACCGTGCGTAGCGAGTTTATTTAAAGGTAGGTGCATTCGTAATGTACGCAGTAATTGAAACAGGCGGAAAGCAGTATCAGGTTAAGCCTGGTGATGAGGTTTTCGTAGAAAAGCTGGACGTAAACGCTGAGGACGCTGTTACTTTCGATAAGGTAATGGTAGTTGGCGCTGACGACGGTATCAAGGTTGGCGCTCCATATGTTGACGGCGCTTCCGTAACAGCTAAGGTCATCAAGAACGGCAAGTCCAAGAAGGTGACTGTATTCACTTACAAGCCAAAGAAGGGCGAAAAGACCAAGATCGGTCACAGACAGCCTTACACTAAGGTTATGATCGAAGCTATCAACGCATAATGATCTGTGCTGATTTTTTCAGAAATGAGCATGACAGACTTGTGGGATTTCGTATAACGGGTCACGCAGGTTATGCAGATTATGGCGAGGACGTATGCTGTGCAAGCGTATCGTCTGCTGTAATGTTGACGGCTAACACTGTCACTGAGGCTTTTAAGATAAAGGCCGATGTCGCAGTGGAAGAAAACGAAATAATATTAAGGCTTGAAAATGACAGCTCAGAGGAGGGGGACAAGCTGCTTTTAGGGCTTCTCACTCATTTATATTTTCTAGCTGAGGAATTTTCAGGCAGGATCAAAGTCACGGTCAGAGATAACTGATCGGACGGATTACATTTTATGGAGGTGTAATTTAGATGATTAAGATTTCAATGCAGTTTTTCGCTCATAAAAAGGGAATGGGTTCTACAAAGAACGGACGTGATTCTGAGTCAAAGAGACTTGGCGTAAAGAGAGCTGACGGTCAGTTCGTACTGGCTGGTAACATCCTCGTTCGTCAGAGAGGTACTCACATTCACCCAGGCGAGAACGTTAAGAAGGGTTCTGACGATACTCTGTTCGCAACAAGCGACGGTGTTGTAAGATTTGAAAGACTCGGTAGAGACCGCAAGAAGGTTTCGGTTTATCCCAAGGCTTAATTTTGTAACATATGACCCTGAGCCTTAGGCTTGGGGTCTTTTGTTGGTTAATGACAACTAAATTTACGCATAATATCATTTATAAGGAGGTTTGATCATGTTTGTCGATCAGGCGAAGATCTATATAAAAGCCGGTGACGGCGGTGACGGTGCAGTTTCATTCCACCGTGAGAAATACGTTGCGGCAGGCGGTCCGGACGGCGGTGACGGCGGTAAGGGCGGAGATATTGTTTTCGTTGTTGACGACAATATCTCAAACCTTATAGATTTCAGATATAAGAGAAAATATGTTGCCGAAAAAGGACAGAACGGCGGCGCCAAAAACTGCTCAGGCAGGAATGCTCCCGACCTTGTGGTGAAAGTTCCTAGAGGCACTGTTGTTAGAGAGATAAAGAGCGGCAGGATACTTGCCGACCTTTCTACCGACGAGCCTGCTGTTATCGCTCACGGAGGCAAGGGCGGACGTGGAAACGCTCATTTTGCCACTTCCACAAGGCAGATACCGAAGTTTGCAAAGCCGGGTTTCCGTGGTGACGAATATGAGGTAATGCTTGAACTCAAGCTTATTGCAGACGTAGGACTTGTGGGCTTCCCGAACGTTGGTAAATCCACACTTATCTCTGTTGTATCAGCGGCAAAACCAAAGATAGCCAACTACCACTTCACTACCCTGACGCCTGTCCTTGGCGTTGTTAAGATAGAAGAGGGAAAATCTTTTGTTATGGCAGATATCCCAGGTCTTATCGAGGGTGCGAGCGAGGGCGTTGGTCTTGGTCATGAATTTCTCAGACACGTTGAGAGGTGCAGACTTATCGTTCACGTTATCGACGTTTCAGGCAGCGAGGGCAGAGATCCTATCGAGGATTTCAAGGCGATAAATCACGAGCTTGAAAACTTCTCAATGGAGCTTGCGGAAGCTCCGCAGATAGTTGCCGCAAACAAGAGCGATATGGCTACCCCTGAGCAGGTAGAAAGACTGAGAAACTATGTTGAGGATCAGGGACTTCTCTTCTATGAGATCTCTGCCGCTACCACAAAGGGTACAAAAGAGCTTATGTATGGCGTATGGGAGCGACTTTCTGTTCTTCCGCCTGTTAAGCAGTTTGAAGCTCAGCCGCTCACGCAGGAGGAGCTTGACGATAAGCTCATCTCAAAGAAAGACTTCCGTGTTACTGTGGAGGACGGCGTTTATTTCGTGGAAGCAGATTGGCTTCTTGACATACTCAGGACGGCTAATATGGACGACTACTCTTCCCTCCAGTATTTCCAGAACGTACTTAGGACCAGCGGCATAATCGACAAGCTGGAAGAAATGGGTATCGAAGAGGGCGACACTGTTTCTATATTCGACTTTGAGTTTGAATATCTCAGATAGGAGGGAGCGTCACGGGAAAGCTTTCTGATATGGACGCTATGCAATACTCCCCTCTGGCACTGGCTTTTATCGGGGACGGCGTTTACGAGATAAGGGTAAGAGAAAAGCTTATCCTTGAAGCTAATATGCCTGCGGACAAGCTGCACAAGCTCACTGTTGAGAGGGTGTGTGCGGAGTATCAGGCAAAGGCTGTTCGCAAGTGGCTTGACGAGGGGCTGCTTAACGAACAGGAAATGGATATTTTCAAAAGGGGCAGAAATGCAAAGGGCATAAATGCTCCGAAACATTCCACTGTGGGGGAATACCGCATGGCGACAGGTTTGGAATGTCTTTTCGGTTTTTTATATCTCACGGGGCGTGAGGAACGTATAGGTGAACTGTTCGAGGCAGCATGGTCTGTGGGCAGCATCAATGAATAATATTACATCAAGGAGTGAATCAAATGTCAGGTCATTCAAAATGGGAAAACATTAAAAGAAAAAAGGGTGCAACAGACGCTGCAAGAGCTAAGATATTTACAAAGATAGGCAGAGAGATCGCTGTTGTAGTTAAGCAGGGCGGTGCTGATCCTGCAGGTAACGCAAAGCTGAGAGATCTTATCGCAAAGGCTAAGTCAAACAACGTGCCTAACGATAATATCGATAGAATTATCAAAAAGGCAGCAGGCGACGGCGACAAGAACAGCTACGAGTCAATGGTATACGAGGGCTACGGTCCAAGCGGTGTTGCTGTTATAGTTGAGTGCCTTACAGACAACAAGAACAGAACAGCAGGCGATATCCGTCACTTCTTCGACAAGTTCGGCGGAAACATGGGTACATCAGGCTGCGTATCTTTCATGTTCTCTGATGTTGGTACTGTTGTTATGGAGAACAACGGTGCTGACGAGGACAAGATAATGGAGGACTGCTTTGAGGCAGGCGCTGACGATTTCAACGTTGATGACGATGTTATCGAGATATCATGCGACCCTAATCAGGTTTCTTCTGTAAGAGAAGCTCTTGAGGGAATGGGTTACAAGGTACTTTCTGCCGAGGCTGAGAAAGTTCCTTCAAACTACACAACTATCGAAGACGAGGACGCTATCAAAAAGATGGGTCTGCTTCTTGAGCATCTTGAGGACGATGACGACGTTCAGAACGTTTACCACAACTGGGAGAATATGCCGGTTGAAGAGGAAGAATAATCAGGAAAATTTCTGACACTTTACTATTGACATTTACATATAATGTGGTATAATAGAATTAGAAAGATTTATTCTTTTAATAGGGGTTGCGAATCCGTCTAAAATCGCTTTAATAGAGGTCACAGAGCCTTTAAAAATACTGTTTTAATAGGGGTTGCGAATCCGTCTAAAATCGCTTTAATAGGTATTTAAAGGGTCAATTTGTTTTGACCCTTTATTTTTTGTATGGAGATGTATGAACGTGCAGAAGTGGAAAATAATAAACAATGATTACCTTGACTATCTGAGAGAAAATTATGAGTCGAGGATACCAAGAACAGACTACGGAAATGATAAGCTGAAGCCGTTCTTTGGAGAGCTTATGCGTGTGGGTGACCTTGCATATGTGACGCAGGTATCTTCTGCAAAGCCAAGACACAATAAAATAAAGGCAAATATAGATTTTCAGAAAATAATACATAATGACGTGCTTATAGCTGTTGTAAATCTTAATTATATGTTCCCTGTGCCTGTGTCTGAAATGACAGACCTTGAATACGAAAAAATCGAGGAGTATGTTGATTTCAAAAATGATACTGCCAAAAGCAAATACATTGACCTTCTGAAAAGAGAAATGAAATATATCAAAGAACTTCCTCTTGAAAACAATGCACGCTCATTGTATGCTCTCAAATATGACAAGCCTGAACACGTAATATCAAAGCGTTGTTTTGATTTCAAAACATTGGAAAATGGTGCGCATAATTGGACGGAGAAGCTCATAAAATAATCATGCAGATATGGGGGACTGACGCTTGCGGGGCGACAGTCCCTTTTAAGCTTTAAACGACGATTTTTCGGGGATTTTCGTGTTAAAATCGCTGAAAATCCTTGCAGCTTTGCGGTGCTGTTTGTAAGTTGTGCTATTGACATAAAAGGGGTTATAGTATATAATAATCGTATGTGTAGATATTGCCCTGAAAAGATAAAAAAATACAGATAATGGGTGATAAGGAAGAAGCAGAAAATGATAGGAGGAAACTTATGAACAAGATTTTTTGTTCTGCTCTGACAGCCGTTGTTGCAGGTGCTATGCTCACAGGCTGTGCCATGCCTTGGGAAAAGGGTGCTGATGACGACGTTGCCCCTGGTGGTTATTCCTATACGGCTGACTCAAATTCAGAACAGAAACAAGCTTATCGCTGGCTCATAGAGCCAACTATAAACGCCGATAATATCATTTCTTTTGACGGAAGTCAGGTCGACCCTAACAACGAAAAGAACACAGCTTATGCCAACTATTCTGTTATCAGACAGAATGGCAAATATGGCATTATAGACTACAGCGGAAACATGGTAGTGCCTGCGGAATATGACGATTACTACACCTGCTGGTGCGGAGAGGTCACGCTTTTCAATATTATAAATGAAAAGAATGATGAGTATGAGTATTGCAGTATCGACAGCTCAAATCAGGTAGTATACTATGCGGCGGAACATCATGACAGCTCACCGAAATATTACTGGAACAGCAATGAGGAAAAGATCTATGTAAAGGACGCTGACGAAGAACAGGGCGAAGAATATACTGGCAAAAAGGCTGTTGTGGTATGTGAAGCTGACGTGAAAAAGTCTGACAATGGTTTTTATGACATTTCTCCTGTGAGCGAACCGCTTTACGGGCTTGCTAAAAAGGACAAGCTTATACTTGATATGCAGTACACTGATTTCTATGCCCCTGCATACAAAGGCGCAGGACTTACCTGCATCGCCTTTGAGAACGATGAAGGCAAGTGGGGATATGTTGGTTCTGACGGCAAGACTATAATCGACTTTAAGTGCGACGGTGACATGAGTGCCTATTGCGGAAAGGTGATAGATGACGAGATGGCTATTCATCCTTATCTTTTCACTGACGATTATCTGCCGGTATCCATAGATTCATCATATGGTTATTATGACATAGACGGCAACTGTATCGTAAAGCCAGGCGAGTTCGATCAGGCAAGACCTGCTCACAACGGCAAGGCATGGGTAATGAAGTCTGGAAAATGGGGCGTTATAGCATTCGGTGACGCACCTGTGGAGGAGGACTCATCAGAGGAAGAGACCACCACAACTACGACCACCACAAGCTACATCACCACGACCACAACTTCAACGACCACCAAAACAACTTCGGTTTCAACAGAAACGAAAAAAGCAACTGAAACTACTCCATCTTTGACACAGCCAAGTGAAACCACTGAGGTGTCAACGAACACGGAAACTGTTACAGAAACAGTAACGGAGCCTGTTACGGAAACTGATCCGCCTGCTCCTGAGCCTGAGCCTGAGCCGACACCTGAACAATAGTTAGAATATAGAAAGCCCTGCTTCGGCAGGGCTTTTCTTTGTATAAAAAAAATTATATTAAAAACGCACAAACCATGTAGGGGACAGCGCCCCTATATTTTTGCACATAAAAAGCCCTGCCGAAGCAGAGCTTTTATTTTTACTGGTTATATATCTCTTTCCTGAGAAGTGCTTTGCAGGCTTCAAAATCCACTTCGAGAATTGATTGACCGTCAGATGATGTGCCATATGAATAGGAATCATCATCAGGTATTCTCATGGACTTTATCTCGTAATTCATGGAGAATATCGCCTTATAGGTAAGAGCAAAAAGCTGTGTCTGGGACATATTGGTTGTAAGATGTGACATTGATGCTTTTGCGAACTTGTCTATAGTCAGCGGATCTGAGCCTTTCGCCTTTTCGATTATCTTTGTGATAACTGTTCTCTGGCGTTCTGTTCGCTGGAAATCTGCGTTGCCAACATATCTAAGTCTTGCATAGGCAAGTGCCTGATTGCCGTTTACATGGAGCTTCTTTCCGCCCTTATCAAGATAGTCTGTACCCTTTTTATTGCCAAGAAGCTTGTTTTGCTCTGCCATTGGAGGCTTCATGCCCTCTGCCTCTTCGTCGGAAATGTCAAGCTCGATACCGCCAACTGCGTCAACGATATCAACGAATGACAGAAAGTCGATATAAACATAATCGTCAACGGCAATATCAAAATTATACTCTATGGTATCCATAAGAAGCTCTGCACCGCCGTAAACATACGCTGCATTGAGCTTTGACCATGTGTCTATATCATTTCCGTCAGCGTCAATGCCCTTGATATTCACATACATATCACGCATGAAAGAAGTCATTGTTATCTCTTTTGTGGTGCTGTTAATGGAGAGAAGTATCATAGAGTCTGTTCTTCCACGCTCGTCAGCGTTTCTTGTATCAGAGCCTATAAGCAGGATATTTCGTACATCAGAGCTGTTCATGGAAGCATCTGTGTTCGTTCGCTGACCTCTTTGCACCTTGTTCACCATGCCTATGTATCGCCATATAAGCACGTTCGCCAATATGAAAACCACCAAAAGTATGATGATAAGCACCTTGAAAAAGGTTTTTATAGGGTGTCTTTTTTTATTTTCCACTTTGTTTTTACCTTTTTTGTTCGTCTGACCGTTACGGCTTTTATTGTTTTTGCCAAATTGCAGGTCATTATTTCGTCTTTGGGCTGAGGTCTTGTTGCTTTTTGCTGACTTGCCTGACCTGCCCCGATCGCTTTGTCTGTTCTGTGGACGTGACGTTTGTCTGCTCTGTGTCTGCCGTCTTGGAGTGCTTTCTCTGTATGAGCCTGAGTGATCTGATGATGAACGGCTTCCCTGCCCGTATGGCTGAGCTGTACCCTGTGTACGATCATCAGGGTAGCCAGCGTCATAGTAATCGTCAAAGTCGTTCACGCCCTCGTCTATTTGCTGAACACGCTGTCCGCCCGCACCGCTTATGCGATTGAACTCGTCAAGCTGTCGCTGATATTCCTGTTCATAGTAGTCCTGAGGCTTATTATCGTTTGTGTAGTTTTGTTGTCTGTCTTTATTAGCCACCTGACTGCACCTCCGTTCATTTTTACAATACCAATATTATAGTACATATCAGGCTTATTGTCAATGACAGAAAAAAAGGCGGAGCTTTTTCCAGCGTCCGCCTTTAAGGCAAAACCGTGCAAAGCCGTCAGGCGGGCTTTGTGCGGTGTTGCCTTAACATAGTTTTTTATTTTATTCTGCTGCTTCTTAGGGCGTTGAGGATAGCTATTACGGCTACACCAACGTCTGCGAATACCGCAAGCCACATTCCTGCAAGTCCCAATGCACCGAATATAAGCACAAGGGCTTTTACTCCAAGGGCAAAAATTATATTCTCTCTTACTATTGTCATAGTCTTTCGGGATATCTTTACTGCGTCTGCTATGCTTGACGGATCGTCGTTCATAAGCACAACGTCTGCGGCTTCAATGGCGATATCTGAGCCTAAGCCACCCATTGCGATACCGATATCGGCTCTTGCGATAACAGGTGCGTCATTTATTCCGTCCCCTGCAAATGCAACAAGTCTGCGGTCGGGGTCTTTTATAAGCTGTTCGACCTTTTCAACCTTGTTTTCAGGGAGAAGCTCACTGAAAAATGTTTTTATGCCCACTTTCTTTGCCACCTTTTCGGCAGTATCTTTCTTATCACCTGTGAGGAGGACAGTTTCGACCCCAAGCTCTCTAAGTCTTGAAACGGCTGTGGCAGAAGTTTCTTTTATCTCGTCGCCTAAGAGTATCTCGCCTATGAACTTGCCGTCAAGGGCAACATAAACTGCCGTTGCGGAGTCTTCTGAGCTTTGTGCTGCAATGCCGTTTGTTTCAAGAAGTGCTTTCTTTCCGCAAAGTATCTCCTTGCCGTCAAGCTTTGCTCTTACACCGTTTCCTGCAATCTCTTCAACATCTGAAAGTCTTGCACCGTCTATTTCCTTGCCGTATCTCTGCACTATGGAGATACCGATAGGGTGAGTTGACATACTTTCTGCATATGCGGCGGCTTCAAGGAGGATATCCTGTGAAACACCCTGTGGGTTTACACTGAGGACAGTAAACTTGCCCTTTGTGAGCGTACCTGTTTTATCAACTGCGAGAGTTTTGCACTTCGCCATTGTTTCGAGATTTTTTGCACCTTTGATAAGGATACCCTTTTTAGAAGCTCCGCCTATTCCTGCGAAGAACGAGAGAGGCACTGAGATAACAAGTGCGCATGGGCAGGATATTACAAGGAACAGAAGTCCTCTATATAGCCATTTTGAGAACTGGTCAAAGCCCAGAATGAAGCTTGGTATAAACACGAGTGCAAGTGCAGCAATTACTACCGCAGGGGTATAAACTCTTGCAAAACGTGTGATGAACTTTTCGGTCTTGGCTTTTCTTTCGCTGGAGTTTTGCACCATATCGAGAATTTTCGACACTGCAGACTCGTGGAAGGTATTTGTGACCCGAACCTTGAGAAGTCCTCTCAGGTTTGTTGAGCCACTGAGGACGCTGTCCCCTGCTTTGACCTCGACCGGAAGAAACTCACCTGTGAGTGCTGATGTATCAAGCTCTGATTCGCCTTCTGTTACGATACCATCAAGAGGTATTCTCTCGCCTGTTTTTACTGCGATCATCTCGTTCTTGAGGATATCCTCAGGAGGAAGCTCGTATGTTTTGCCGTTTCTTACAACTGTTACAGACTCAGGCTTAAGCTCCATAAGCTTTGTGATAGATTTTCTTGACTTCTCTACTGCGATAGTCTGGAAAAGCTCGCCAACCTGGAAGAACAGCATAACGGCTGCACCCTCACGGAAGTCTTTAAGTGCAAATGCGCCAACTGTTGCGATAGTCATGAGCAGTGATTCGTCAAAAGCCTCGCCTTTAACAAGGTTTCTTACGGCGGCGATGACAACGTCAAGACCTGCGATAAGGTAAGCAACTATTGCAAGGCCTGCACTGAGATACTCACACGCAGTGCCGCTTCCAAGCTTATCCAAAAGCATTGAAGCGATAAAAAACACGATAGCCACAGAAAGCTTGACTATTTCGCCCTTATGGTCATTCACAGGCTCTTCCTCTGCTGTCTGAGCACCATAATCCTTAACAGTAACGTCAGGCTCGAGCTGATGGACGGTATCTTCTATCATGATACGCAGGTCAGGATTAGAACCGTCTGTTTTGACAGTGAGCTTTTTGCTGATAAAATCAACGTTTGATGAAATAACGCCTGCAAGCTCACCCACACGGTTTGCTATCTTTTCACCGCAGTTAGGGCAATCGAGATCCTCCAGCTTCAGATAGAGAGTTTTCTCAGCGCAATCGCCAAGCTCTTTCACGCTAACGTCAGGTTCAAGCTTATGGACGACGTTTTCTATCTCGGTAAAGAGGGCGTTTTTATCACCGTCCAAATCAACTGTGAGCTTTTTATTGATAAAGTCAAGGTTAGAGCTTTTAACGCCTGAAAGCTCGCCCACACGTTTCTCAATCTTTTCCGCACAATGCGGACAATCGAGTTCCTTAAGAAGCAAAGTCATTTTACTCATTTCACATTCTCCTATACTACAAAAAAACAGATCACTTTCTTTACTCGCTGATATGCTCGATACCCATATTGAGTATGACAGCGACGTGTTCATCGGAAACTGAATAATAGACTGTTTTTCCCTCACGTCTATACTTCACAAGTCTGGCCTGCTTTAGCACTCTGAGCTGGTGCGAGATAGCTGACTGTGACATTTCCAACAGCTCTGCGATATCGCACACGCACATTTCGTCCTTTATAAGGGTAAAGAGTATTTTCACTCTTGTTTGGTCGCCAAGGACTTTGAAAAGCTCTGCCACGTCATATATCTCCTCCTCAACGGGCATTGTTTTCCCTATTTCCTCCATTTTCTCTATATTCTTTCCTCCGCACTGTTTATGCTCATGCTTTACTGTATTCTCGCTCATTTATTTTCGCTCTCCTTTTCTTATTATTGTTTTAGTATATTCGATATGGGTCATTTCAATTCATCATATGAATAACTGTTCATATGTTTATTATATCATATATTCATGTTTTGTCAAGGGGGGGGGTGAAAATTTTTTTGATTTAAGTTATTGGGGGTATTTTGTTTACATGGTACCGGTTGCATACCATGCGGGCGAACGATGTTCGCCCCTACGGATTATTCGGGCGAGTTTGCTGTGCCGCAAAATCGCTTCGCTCTTTGCGGATTTACGTTGTGCTAAGGGATAGAAAAGCGGTGCAGGTTTATGCTTCGATGTTGGTTTTATTTGATGTTTGGGTTCTATGTGCTTTTTGGATTTGTTCTGCACCGCTTAGTAGGCTTACGCCTATTGAGGCTCTGCCTCAAACTCCGCTAGGGGCTTTGCCCCCAGACCCCCACAATGGGTTTCACCCCTTGACCCTGACCAGGGGCGTGCCCCTGGACCTTTTGCTCGCTTCGCTCGGTGTTGGGGCACAACTCTGGTCAGCTTTGCCCATTCCTAATTCCTCATTCCTAATTCCTCATTCCTCACTCCTCACTTTTTACACCTGTATTTAAACTTGACAAGTGTCTAAAAAAATGTTACTATACTATAGTAATAAAACTTATATGCAAATTCTCGGTCCTATCGGAAAGGAAATGATACTATGTCAAAATCTGTCGAGATCCAATCTCAGGATCTAACCAAAAGATACACCCTCGGCGAGGAGATCTTCAACTCCGTTTCACACGGTGCAGGCGGTCTGCTATCCATTGCCGGCACTGCCGTTCTTATCGTTCTCGCTGCCATTTACTCCAACGCTTGGGGCGTTGTAAGCTCCGCTATTTTCGGAGCTTCTCTTATCATACTTTACACCATGTCAACCCTTTATCACGCTATCACCAATCCAAAAGCTAAAAAATTCTTCAGAATAATGGATCACAACACCATTTTCTTCCTCATCGCAGGCACCTACACCCCTATCACCCTTGTGCCTTTGAGAGGTGCGTTTGGCTGGGTTCTTTTCGGAATCGTTTGGGGTGCGGCTATTCTTGGCATTGTGCTGAACTCCATTGACCTTGAAAAGTTCCGCAAGCCTTCTGTTGTATGCTATATCGCAATGGGCTGGGTAGTTATAATCGCTGTCAAGCCTATGATAGAAAAAGTTTATCCTCTGTCCTTATGGTTTATTCTTATAGGCGGACTTTTCTACACTGTGGGCGTTATTTTCTATGTTAAAAAGAGCAAGAAATATTTTCACTCAATATGGCATTTGTTCACCATTGCGGGAAGTGTTTTCCACTACTTTGCGGTGCTTATGATGATAACACATGAATAAAAGATCATCCCGAGGGTTTGCGTCCTCGGGATTTTTCTGTTTAGAGAAATTATTTCTAAAATGAAATATATGGCGGTTTTTCTATTGCAAAAATGGCTGAAAAGTAGTATAATCATAATGATGTATTATATGTGACTGCACTGAAATTTTTCACATGGGTGCGGTTTTGACATGAAAGGAGCATTTTATGCGTAGATCGGGTATTTTAATGCACATATCCTCTCTGCCTAACGATTATGGTATCGGCAAGCTTGGCAAGGAGGCTTATGCTTTTGTGGATTTTCTTGAGAAGGCTCACCAAAAATGTTGGCAGATACTTCCTATATCTCCTACAAGCTATGGTGATTCGCCATATCAGAGCTTTTCTGTTCACGCTGGAAATCCATACTTTATAGACCTTGAAGCTCTGGAAAAAGAGGGTTATCTGAAACCTGCGGAATACAAGGATATTGAGTGGGGCGATGACAAAGGGTCTGTTGACTACGGCAAGATATACGAGGTCATTTTCAAGGTGCTTAGGACGGCACACAAGCGTTTTCGCAAGAAGCCTGAAAAGGCATACTCAAAATTCGTGGTGGAAAATAAAGACTGGATATACGATTACGCTTTGTTTATGTCACTGAAATTTGCCAACAAGGGCAAGGCTTGGTATGAATGGGACGAACCTCTGAAAATGTACAAGCCTAAGGCGATAAAAAGTGCTAGAAAAGAATATGCAAATGATATAGACTTCTGGTGCTTTGTGCAGTATAAATACTTCCAGCAGTGGAAAAAGCTAAAGGCTTATGCCAACGAAAAGGGCATCGAGATAATAGGCGATATCCCAATATATGTGGCATATGACAGTGTTGAGGTGTGGAGTACACCGCAGTATTTCAGCCTTGACAAGGAGAAAAATCCTGTTGAGGTGGCAGGATGTCCACCTGACGCATTCACGGCAGACGGTCAGCTTTGGGGCAATCCTCTTTACAACTGGGAATACATAGCGAGAGATAAATTCCGCTGGTGGGTAGAGCGTATAAAGGCGGCTTCTGACACCTATGACGTGGTGAGAATAGACCATTTCAGGGGCTTTGAAAGCTATTACTGCATACCATACGGTGCAAAGAACGCCAAAAAGGGCAAGTGGAGAAAAGGTCCTGACATGAGGCTTTTCAAAGAAGTGAGAAAACAGCTTGGGGACGTGAAGATAATCGCAGAGGACTTGGGTTTTCTTACAAAGCACGTTGTAAAAATGCTCAATGCAAGCGGATATCCTGGCATGAAGGTGCTGGAGTTCGGCTTTGATTCTGATAATACAAACGGCTATCTGCCCCACAATTTTAAGACCACAAACAGCATTTGCTATACAGGTACGCACGATAACGAAACCATACTTGGCTGGATAAAGAGCTGTGACGAAAAGACCAGAAGCTACTGCAAGGACTATCTTGGAGTTACAAAAGACGAGTTCGTGCCTTGGGCAATGGTAAGGCTTTGTTGGTCCAGCGTGTGTGATACAGCTATCGCACAAATGCAGGATATACTTTGCCTTGACGATAAAGCCAGAATGAATACACCGTCAACAGTGGGAGCAAATTGGAAGTGGAGATTGGAAAGTTTTGATAAGCTTGATGATACTTTGGCGGAAAGATTGGCGAAGATAACAGCGGTGTATGGCAGATAGAGCAGGGATAAATGAGGAATGAGGAGTGAGGAATGTGCATAGCCGACCGAACAAATCACAAGAATGGAGTAAAATAAAACACCGAGCGAAGCGAGCAAAAGGTCCAGGGGCACGCCCCTGGTCAGGGTCAAGGGGTGAAACCCATTGCAGGGTCTAGGGGCAAAGCCCCTGCGGAGTTTGAGGCAGAGCCTCAATAGGCGTAAGCCTACAAGCGGTGCAGAGTAAAACTAAAAAGCACATGAAAGTTTGATACCAGATAAAAGTAATATCGGAGAATTAAATCTGCACCGCTTTTCTATCCCTTAGCGCAACGTAGATCCGCAAAGAGCGACAGCGATTTTGCGGCAGAAGAAAATTGACCAAAACATTGTAGGAGAAATTTTTCGTTTGCCGAACAATGTGTAAATCCAATGTGGTGGCAAACGGAAAATTTGAGAGGCAAGATAAATGCGGGCAAACGATGTTCGCCCCTACCATACGTTGTGCGGATAATCACAAAGTACAAAATACAATAGAATACATAAAACACCAGAAAGGATAAAAAAACCAATGAACAAAGAACTGTTTTACAGCGAACTTAGTAAAGACCTGAAAAAGAAGTTTGGCACGAGCGTTGAAAAAGCTCTGCCTTGGCAGCTCCACGAAAGCCTGTCGACTACTGTTATGGAGCTTATTGACAGCGATTGGGAGAACAGCAGAAAGGCTCACCTTGACAGCCGCAGAGCCTGCTATCTCTCTATGGAGTTCCTTATGGGCAGAGCCGTTTATAACAATCTCCTTTGCCTTGGTATCACCGACGAGGTGGACGAGCTTTTGAAGGCTCACGGCAGAAGTCTTAATGACCTTGAAGAGATAGAGGACGCTGCCCTCGGCAACGGTGGTCTTGGCAGACTTGCCGCTTGCTTCCTCGATTCCGCCGCCGCTCATGACCTGCCTTTGGACGGCTACGGAATAAGATACAAGTACGGTCTTTTCAAGCAGAAGATAGTTGACGGCTTCCAAAAGGAAGAAGCTGACAACTGGACAAAGTACGGCGACCCTTGGTCTAAGAGATGCGAAAATGACAAGGTAGTCGTTAAATACGGCGACCAGACTGTTTACGCTGTGCCTTATGATATGCCTGTTATCGGCTTTGGCACTAAGAACGTTGGCACACTCAGACTTTGGCAGGCTGAAAGCGTGGAGGATTTCGACTTCGCTCAGTTCGACTGCGGTAACTATGACGGTGCCGTAAAGGCTAAAAATGACGCTGAGAACATCTCAAAGGTGCTTTACCCTAACGATAACTGTGAAGAGGGCAAGATACTCAGACTCAAGCAGGAATATTTCTTCTCCTCCGCTTCTGTGACGGATATTCTCAAAAAGCATTTGGCTAAGTTCGGCACTCTTGACAACCTTGGCGACTATATTACTATCCAGCTTAACGATACTCACCCTGTTATCGCTGTGCCTGAGCTTATAAGACAGCTTTGTGCTGAGCATGGATATGATTTTGACAAGGCTTTTGAGATCGCCCACAAGGTCTTTAACTACACAAACCACACTATCATGGCTGAGGCTCTTGAAAAGTGGGATTGCAGACTTGTGGAAAAGGTAGTGCCTGAGGTCTACACATATATCCTTATGATAAACGAGCGTTTTATAAAGGATATGTACGCTCTCAAAAAGGACAGAGAGTATATCTCTAAGCTTTCTCCTGTTGGCGACGGCATGGTGAAAATGGCGTTTATGGCTATCTATGTTTCAAGCTATATAAACGGCGTTGCGGCTATCCACACTGAGATACTGAAAAAGGACGCTCTTAAGGATTGGTATGAGCTTTATCCTGAGAGATTTCAGAACAAGACCAATGGTATCACACAAAGACGTTGGCTTGCACTTTGCAACCCTGAGCTTTCCGCACTTATCACAAAGCTTCTTGGCAATGCAGATTGGGTGAAGGACTTGGACGAGCTTAAAAAGCTTGAAAAATATGCTGATGATGAAGCTGTTCTTAACGAGTTCATGGCTGTTAAGGAGGCTCAGAAGAACCGCCTTGCCGCTTTTGTAAAGGAGCATGACGGTGTTGACATCGACCCGAACACTATTTTTGACATTCAGATCAAGCGTCTGCACGAATACAAGAGGCAGTTCCTTAACGCTTTGTCTATACTGTATATCTACTATGGTATCAAGGACGGCTCTATAAAGGACTTCACACCGACAACATTTATTTTCGGTGCTAAGTCTGCACCGGGATACAGGAGGGCTAAGGCTATCATCAAGCTTATTGGCGAGATAAGCAAGCTTGTGAACGCTGACCCTGACACAAAAGACCTTATCAAGGTGGTTTTCGTACAGAACTACAACGTTTCCTATGCGGAAAAGCTTGTTACTGCGGCTGATGTTTCAGAGCAGATATCTACTGCCGGCACTGAAGCAAGCGGTACAGGCAACATGAAGCTTATGCTCAACGGTGCTGTTACACTGGGAACTTATGACGGAGCTAACGTTGAGATCGTTCAGGAGGCAGGCGAGGAGAACAACTACATCTTCGGTGCAAGAGTAGAGGAGCTGGCTGAGATAATGCCAAAGTATGACCCTAGGGAGATACTTTTCTCAAACGACAAGATAAAGCGTGTTCTTGACAAGCTTATTGACGGCAGCCTTTCAGACGGCGGCGTTCCGTCCAACGAGGAGGGCAGCTTCAAGGAGCTTTACAAGGCTCTCACTGACGGTGCAAGCTGGCACGTTCCTGACCACTACTATGTTCTTGGCGACCTTGAAAGCTATGTTCAGGCAAAGCTCAAGGTCAACGCAGACTACAAGGACAAGCTTGCATTCGCTAAGAAGTGCTGGCTGAACATTGCCAATGCAGGCAAGTTCTCATCTGACAGAACTATCAAGGACTATGCAGAAAACATCTGGAAGATAGAGCCTGTTAAGCTGTAATTGGAAATCAAATTTCTATGCAAATTGAATTTGTTAAGGGTATGACACATGATTTTAAGCTTTTTATACACGAAAATGAACTTATCATAATATTAATTTGCGAAAATATGAACTAAAGCATTAATACACAAAGGACAGGCTCGTTTTTTGACGGGCTTGTCAGTTTTGATGTAAATATATTCAAGGGATAGATTTACATAAATGGCAGGAGGATAAATGTTAGACACCTTACTTAAACTAGACGGCGACATACTGTTATGGATACAGGACAACCTGCGTGCAGGGTGGCTCGACCCCATAATGAAGTTCATAACATATCTTGCAAACGGAGGTGCGTTATGGATAGGCATATGCGTTTTACTTCTCATACTGAAAAAGACTAGAACAACAGGCATCGTGTGTTCATGCTCCCTTGCGGTGACTTTTCTTATAAACAACATCATTCTCAAAAACATTATTGCCAGAACAAGACCTTACGAGGTGGTAGAGGGGCTTAACAGGATAATAGGGGCACAATCGGACTTCTCCTTTCCCTCGGGACATTCGGGAGCCTCCTTTGCAGTGGCGGTGGTAATGTTCATGGAGATGCCGAAAAAATATGGCGTGCCTGCACTTATAGTGGCAACACTCATTGCGTTCTCACGGCTGTATGTTGGGGTACACTATCCATTTGACGTTATCGCAGGCGTTCTAACGGGAACGATTTATGCTGTTATAACAGTGGCAATATACAGAAAATTCTTCAAGGACAAGAAACATTCTGAAAAATAAAAGACATTTGACGGGCGGTTTTTGACCGCTCGTTTTTTTGTTGCTTTATCATCAAATTCTATTGAAAATCATGGGGGAATATGCTATCATATAGATAATAAAAACAAAGGAGAAAATCTTATGAAAAAGGTGCTTAAAACTATTCTTATGGGTGCTGTGGCTTTCAGCCTTGCTATGGGAGTGGGCTGTGTGACTGGCGAAAACAGCAGTCTGGAAAAAGAAAGCTCAAAGGCTGAGGACAGCAGTTCACAGAATAAGCGCAGACAGCTTCGTGACAAGTCTGACTACGGAAAAGTGATAGCCCTCACTTTTGATGACGGCCCTAACACTGACACAACTCCCCTTGTCCTTGACAAACTTGAAGAACACGGCATTGTGGCTTCGTTTTTCGTTATCGGAAACAACATCACAGACGAGAGTGCAGAGGTCATGAAGCGTGCTTACAACATGGGCTGTGACATTGAAAACCACTCTCAGAGCCACCCTGACATGACAAAAATGACCGCAGAGGAAATAAAAGCCGAGATAGACTTTACCTCTGACAAGGTGGAAGAGGCTGTTGGCGAACGTCCACAGTTTTTCCGTCCGCCATATATTGCGGTGAACCAGACAATGTTTGACGTTATAGATATGCCGTTTATATGCGGATACGGCGCAGAGGACTATAACAATGCCATAGGCGTTGAGGAGCGTGTTGAAAAGGTGCTTGCACAGGCTAGGGACGGGGGAATTATCCTGCTTCACGATATGAACGGAAACGTTCAGACAGTTGAAGCCCTTGATAAGATAATCCCTGCCCTCAAAGAACAGGGCTACGAGTTCGTCACCATAACAGAGCTTTTCCACGCAAAGGGAGTTGCCATTGACCCTGACTCCGAGATAATCTACAGCTACGCTGAGCAGACAGAGATGTACGGCTAAAAATGACAAACAAAACCGCCTGAGAGAAATAGCTTCTCAGGCGGTGACTTTTTTATCAAGTAAATCGTGCCCAGGCTGATCCTCTGGTGGGATAGGCGCTCCGCAATGAGGACATTCTGTACAAGTGTCTACGACATAGGTATAGCCGCAATATTCGCAGGCTTTTTCCTGAGCTGCGTCAGAACACGGCTTTGCTTTGGCATATTTTCTCGCCTTTGGATTTATGCCTATCATAAGGCAGGCGTGCAGACACACAAATGCCAGAATGGCGATCGAGGTAAATAGCATAGTCCAATTTACTTTACTCTTCATTACTGTAGGCGTCAGGTCGTCAAATGATGTGCTGATAGCTGAAGACACTGTATAGCGTGTTCTCGCTGTGAGATTTTTCTGCAGCTCGTCATTGAAGCTGTTCGTTACAGATTTTGTCAGAACATCATCTGTATCATTGCCCTGCATACCCTCCCAATACCAATCCTCATAGCCGTCAGAGGAAGAATAGCCGTCAGGAGTAGAGTAAACTATGAGCCAATGGCTCTCGTCCGCAAAGTGGTTCACATACAGATCATAGGCATAGTTTTCAAGGTCTGAATAATTTCCCTGCCAATCGGAATTTTCCACTGTTATGACCGCAGGTGAGATACCGGTGCGGTTATAAAATGCCACCAGCGAGTTCCTAAGCTCTGCGGTGTTGCCAAGGACGTTGGCTTTATCCTCCACAACTATTTTATAATCATAGTTTTGGGGAAGCTTATGAGGGTGATGATAAGCCTCGGCAAACATAGAAAATGTGAATAAAATAAACGGCAGATAGAAAAGCAGCATAAGAAATCTCAAAGGACTTCTTTTTTCGGTTATGTCATAATCTGCATAGACATAGACAGGTCTGTGATGATCATAATATACATATCTTCTTGCGTCCGGAAAATAGGTGCTTCTTACGTGGCGTGAGCTTCTTCCTGAGCCTCCGTGCGAATGGCTGCTGTGATGCGAGCCTCCGTGTGATCCTCCTCCGTGAGAGCCTCCTCCCGATGAATGTGGCATTTATTATTTACCCCTTTCTTATTTTTTTGCAGCATCTGCGACAGGCTGTTCTGTTTCCACGTTATGTGGTCTGAGCGGCGCTCCGCAGTGTGGGCACTCATGACAAGTGCCGATAACATAGACATTTCCACAGTATTCGCAGGTGTCCTCTTTTGCATCATTTGCACATTTCACTGCGCTTCGGTAAGCCTTTTTGTTCGTGATAAGCGTCTGATATATCTCATAAGCCCCGATACCTGACAAGAGAAGTCCCCATATCACGAACAGCCACTCTACATGACCATCCATAACGTTTGGCGTAGTTTCATCAAAAGCCGCTGCTATAGCAGAGCTGACATCATAACGGCTGTTAGCGGTAAGATATTTCTGCATAAGATCTTTGAAATCGTCTGCTACATCTACAGTTATGATATTGTCGGTATCATCGCCCTGCATACCCTCCCAGTACCAATCGTTAAAATCAGGGTCGGGAGATGCAGGCTCAGAATAGACCACGAGCCAATGCTCCTCGTCGTCAAATTCCGTCACATACATATCATAGGCAAAGTACTCTAGCTCTGAATATCCTCCCTGCCAATCCTCGTTGTTCACCGTCATTATCTCCACAGGTATACCGGTTACGTCATAGAAATCAACTATTGCATCCTGCACCTTGTCCATATCATCAATGACCCCTGCCGTATCCTTTATCTCGCAGTGATAAGATGGACTTGTATCCATTTTTTGCGGCTTATCATAGCACAAGGCAATAAGCATGATACCAAAGAGCAGGCTGACAGCACTGCCTATTATGCTCCACACCTTTCCCGAAGCGGTCCCCTTGCGAATATCATAGTCAGCATAGATATAGACAGGACGATAGTTCTCATAGTATACGTATCTTCTTGCCCCAGGAAAGCTTGTGTTCTTTATATGTTTAGCACTCGACCCTCCCGAGCTTGATGAAGAGCTGGAAAAGCCTGAGCCGCTGTGTGACCCTCCGCTGTGAGAGCCTCCACCTGATGAATGTGGCATTTATTTTTTTCCCCTTTCCCCTATACAAATCTATAGATCCATCAATACTGCACACGCTCGGCTGTGTAGCCGTCTTTTTCAAGCAGGTCGATTATTCCTCCCTCGCCTGCATAGTGCGCCGCACCAACAACATAGAACACGTTCTTGCCCTGAGACATAAGATCCTCGGCAGCTTTTGCCATGTTCTTGTTTCTGTCATAGAGCATTTGGTTATTATAATCCTCGGCGATCTTTTTGTCCTCCTCGGTATAGCCTGCAAGCTCCTCCTCGTTATCTTCCTCAAGGAAGGTTTCGATATCCCCCGACTTCCATGCGGTATAGAGGTCTTCAAGAGCCTGCTTTTGGCTCTCCTTGGTTTCACCCTCGTAGCTTCTGAACATAAGGTCATAGATATCGTCAGAGAAGTTTATGAGCAGATTCATCTGAAAATCCACCGACTCAACTTCATATATCTCCTTGCCGTCTGCGTGGGCGGTGGTAAGAAGGTAGTTATCAAGACCCTTTTCCGAATCAAAGTCGGCATCCTGAATAAGCAGTGTATCGAGGGTACTGGATATTGCCCACGGTCTATAGACCTCCAAAGCTGAGATATCCATGCCCCAATAGCCGAGATATGTTTGCAGGGCTGAATATGCTTCCTCGGAAATATGCTGGCTGAGCTTTGTGTTATCATTATAAAGCATTTGCTTCATAAGATTTTTCATATACTCGCCGTCCTCGCTTGTGGAGGTTATATCGCACTCCACCGCAAGTATATCAGCATTGTTGTACGCATTCGTTACTGCCTCAGGCAGCGGATAGCACTCGTCTTTCAGTGCATGGAAAGAGCCGAGCATCACCATTGTGTTGCCCTCAGGTGAAGTCACTTTCCACATAGCAGGTGTGATACCGTTCGTCTTTGTATCGTCCGTTACCGCTGATGAGCTGTCTGAAACACTGCTGTCAGGTGCAGAAGTGGCAGAAGCTGTACTGCTCGCCTCACCTGTGGTGGTTGTATCAGCCGTTGTATCGGCTGTTGTAGTTGTGGCTGCCTTTGAGCTGCTGTCGGTCTGTGAACTGTCAGGCACCTTTCCGCATGAGCAGAGAAGTGCGGTGCACATTGCAGCGACTGTAAAAAGGCTCAATGTTCTATGTATCTTTTTCATGTTTTTATCTCCTGTCTTCATAGTTGTATGTTTCAGTATATCACACATCAAAGAAATTTTCAAGTATGGTTACAATTTTGTAATAGTCAGGCTTTATTCTCTCTTATACGCTTTTCTATCGTTTCCATATCTATACCGTATTGTTTAAGGATAGTCTGAGCGAAGCTGTTGTCACGGGGCATTCCACGGACTATCTTATACTTTCGCTCTCCAGTTTCATCATCTGCGTCGGCGACAATGCTTGCAAGCTTTGTTCTGAGCGTGTTGTCTTTATTAAGCTCCACGGTCTTGTATGCGATATCCACAAGATGTGTTGCAAAAACTCCTCTTACGCCCATTTTGCAGAATATCCTCAAAAGCTCGCAGGCGACCTCAACGCACTCCCTTGGGGTTGTGCTTTGGATAGACTCGTTCATAAGAAGCAGGCTGTTTGCTGTGATAGTGTCGCTTATTTCACGGAACTCTTTTATCTCTGTGGTGAAACGGCTTGTGTCGATGCCTGTTTTTTCTTCCTGCGGGAACTGAGTGTAGATATAGTCCAAAAGGGATATTTCACAGTATGAAGCAGGCACATAAAGCCCTGTCTGCGCCATTATCTGACACAGACCGACCGCACGGAGAAATGTGGTCTTTCCGCCATTGTTTGCGCCCGTAAGCACATAAAAGCCCTCGCTGTCACCCCCCATGGTGATATCGTTTGTGACAACGAATTTTTTCTCCTTGTGGTCAAGATTATATATTCTGGCTTCACGGAAATAAACAGGGTCAAAGATATCCTTTATGACGGCTTTTCTCTCACCTGCAGGAAGAATTTTCGGACGGCACATTTTAAGCCCCTGATCTTCGCAGGCTTCTATCACAGCCACTGCGCCCATGTAGTATTCAAGCTGATAGTCTATATAGCGCATATCGGCAATGCCTGCTTTCTGATACTCAGCAAGCACCTTGTCTATCATTTTCACAAAAGTATCAGTAAGATCGCTAAGCTCGTCAAAAAGGGTCTTATCCACAGTGTTGATAAGCTTATCGTCAGACACCTCGCTGTCATTATACTTTTTTCTGAGATTTTTCACAACAGCCTTATCGTTGAACTTTGCCCCATGGTAAAGTATCCTGTCAACAAGGGACGGTTTTATATCGTAACGCTCTTTTGAAAGCTCTATAATGCCTGCTGAAACAGGAACTAGCCTTTCATCGAGGTTTATGGCGACTGTAACGCTTCGTATGCGGTCATAGAGTGCCTTTTTAAGCTTCTCTATCTCACCCTTCAGGGATATATAATGCTTGTCGCCGTAATGCTCCTCAAAGAACGCAAAAAGCTTTTTTACGCCCTCTGAGCGTATCTTATCTTTCATTTTTCCATAAAAATCGTGCATTATCTCCATGCACCGTATGTAAGCGTCAAAGCCGCTTATGGCATCATCAAGCTGTGAAAAGCTGTCGGGAGTAGTAAGATTATAGATGTTTTTTCTGTCATTTTCCACCATGACGTTTATCACCTTGCGTATGGTGGCAGACAATGACGGAAGCCTTATGAAATCATCAAGGATATCAAGGCGGTAGTTTATTACCTCCTCATCGTCGCAAACCTCACAAAAAAGCCTCATTACACGATACTGGTAATGGGGCGTGATAAAATCAGCCACCTTTTCAAGCTCCAGATTGTCAACAAACGCTCTGGGGAGCTTTTCAAGGGCGGCAGCTCTTTTTTTCATTGCGTTGTGCTTTTCCACAGAGGGATAAAGCAGATCAGCCACAGGGGCTTTCATATCAAATTCGTCAAGTTTTGAAGCCATTTTCGTTTCCTCACTGGTCTTTGGCAAGGGCTTTCAGGTCTATTATTATGCCCACCTTTGCAAGAGCCTTTGACATAAGCTCTGCACTTAGGGGGTAGATATCAGTTTTTCCGCACTCGTGGTCATACTCGTATCTGAAAAACTGCACGTAATTCTCCTGATGATCCTCAGACGTATAAACTTTTCCCATGATATATTTATTTTTTATGGCATAATAGTTCACAGGCTTGAGCCTGAGAATAGCTTTCGGGTCGGCAGACATTTCCGATGCGAGGGTATCAAAGCCCTCGTCAACGTAGTTTATTTTTCTGCACTTCATATCCTTTATTTTCTTTTTCAGAGGCGGCTCGCTCTGAGCCTGCTTCTTTTTGAACAGTGAAAACATTTTTACACACCCAGTCTTTCAAAAAGCTGTTTGCGGCAATCCTCTTCAAGCTTATCGTTTATAGGTGCGGGGATATACTTTTCGCCAAGCTTGCGGCTCATGCAGTATGAAATAACATAGTCGCTGACCTTTGGATTTTTAGACAGAAGCGGACCATGGAGATAGGTTGCGATAACGCTTTTTTCCATATAGCCCTCGGTACTGCTTTCAAACTCATTGCCGTTGCCTGAGAGGACTTTTCCGAATGGTGACTTGACGTTGGTGGTCTGTCCACCGTGGTTTTCAAAGCCTATCACCTTGTATTTTTCTCCGTCAAGCTGAGCTTCTATAACGATATTACCGATACATCTGCATCTTTTATCGGTAGAGGCGACGGTATAGTAATCAAAAAGCCCCAGTCCAGGCACTTTTTCGCCGTTTGAGTCCTTATAATACTGACCCATGAGCTGATAGCCGCCGCATATCATCAGGAAAAATGTTCCTGCCTTATAAGCTTCCATGATACTGTCCTTGCAGGAAACAAGGTCATCTGCAAGTATCTGCTGTTCAAAGTCAGCACCGCCGCCAAGATAGATGATATCATACTGGGTGAAATCAGTTTCCTTGTCACCAATAAGATGCTTTGAAACTTCCAGCTCTATGCCACGCATCTTACAGCGGTAAGAAAGCACTTCAACGTTGCCGCTGTCGCCATAGAGGTCAAGCATATTAGGATACATATGAAGAATTTTCAGCTTTTCCATTTTACTTTTCCTCCCCGTTTTCTTTCAGGCTCTTATATCTTTTTATTGCGGCTCTTGTCGGCTGGATAGCGGTATAATTTGCTATGGCGAACTTATCACCCTTTGTGGAGAAGAGTGACGCTGTTGCTTCGTCAAGATCAGGATAAACGAATATCTTGTCAGGGTCATAGCCTGAGCATTTTATTCTTATGGCGATATCATATGCTCTTGTGCCTGAGGTCACAACTCGGTCAACATTATTGAACACAGAGAAGTTTATATCCCATATCCAAGAAACGTCATGACCGTCTGCAAGGTTATCGTTAAGGACAAAAAGCAGTTCCTTTGAGCCTGCCTGCTCGTTCATCACACGCAAGGTCATATTTGCGCCAACAGGGTTTTTGGCAAGGTTCACAAGAAGGCTTGAGCCGTCTACCTCAAAGCGTTCAAGTCTGCCGTTATTTACCTCGAAATGCTCAAAAGTGTCATGCAAAATAGCCTTATCAAAATTATAGAGCTTTGCGGCGGTATAGACAGCCGCCATGTTATACATATAATAGATACTGTTATGAGCGGTCTTATATGTTTCCCCGTCTGCTTCAAAGGACGGAACAGTCAGGTCAACGTTCTTTATCTCCACCTCAGGCTCGATATTGCCAAAACCACACTTTGGACAATGGAACTTGCCGATATGTGAATACTGATAATAGTCATAGACAAGCTCGGTATCGCAGAAAGGACAGAACTTGCCCTCGCCCACCTCATAAGGCTTATCCGTTGCGCCCTGATATCTGTCAACGCTGAAATAGTGGATATTTTTATTATTGGGGTTAGCAAGTCCAAGTCTTGCCACGTTTGGGTCATCGGCATTGAGAACAACGTTGCCCTCAAATGTTTCAAGGAATTTTTTCACTTTGAGTATGAGTGTTTCCACCTCGCCGTTTCTGTCAAGCTGGTCACGGAAGAAGTTCAGCAGGACAAGGGTCTGCAAATTGAGCTTTGAATAGACCACAGGAACGTGTGACTCGTCAGTTTCAAGCACAAGATAATCGGCATGGACTCTTCCCCTCATATCGCAGTGATTGAGCAGGAGGGAGCATATGCCCGTATCAAGGTTATTTCCCTCCGGGTTTGTGATTATCTTCTTTCCACCGCTTGCAAAAATGTGGCTGAGATAGTTTGTAACAGAGGTCTTGCCGTTGGTGCCTGTGACGGCGACGATAGGGCAATCCACCTTGAAAGCCTTCAGGCAGTCTTTATTTATAGTCCACAGCACAAGCCCGGGAAAGTTGCCTGCGTCCCTGCCCAGCAGGTGCAGAGTTTTTACCATAAGCTTGCCGAAAATAATGGTGAAAGCGTTTTTTAAACTCATTTATATATCTCCTATTAAAATAAAGTCGTATAAAATAATAATAGACCATAACGCCCATAATGTCAAGCATTTTAGACCTTTGCAAACAAAAAAAACTGTAGTGCTACAATAGATATTGGACAAAATTAAGAAAAAAGAAAAGAGAGATAGACAAAAATCTGATAATATAAAGTTACCACACAAATACAAATCAGAAAGGAAGCCTATCTCTCATGAATAGTATAACACAAGATATGAAGTTTCGTCAATCCTTAATGAATT
>NZ_JAOQJZ010000007.1:0-163079 GCF_025567495.1 Hominimerdicola aceti
GATTTGTATTTGTGTGGTAACTTTATTTTATCAGATTTTTGCCTATCTCTCTTTTCTTTTTTCTTAATTTTGTCCAATATCTATTGTAGCACTACACTCACATCTCACAAGAGCCACGATCCCCCCTTGTCAACCCAAACAAAATATGCTATAATATAAGAGATTGTAACCTACAACCATATTAAAATACAGATATATACAGATAACGAAAGGATTAGCTATGGATACTTCCGCACTTCTTTGGTATAAGACCCCTGCAGACGATTGGAACAAAGCACTGCCCCTTGGAAACGGCAGGATAGGCGCAATGGTGTTCTCTCAGCCACTTGAAGAGAGGATTCAGCTCAATGAGGACTCCGTCTGGTCGGGCGGCTTCCGTGAAAGAAATAATAAGTCCGCACTGCCTAATCTCGAAAAAGTGAGAAAACTGCTTTTTGAGGAGAAAATAAACGAGGCTGAAAAAATAATCTATGACGCTTTCTGCGGCACGCCTGTAAATCAAAGGCACTATATGCCCCTTGGCGACATGAACGTTATACATTATAAAGAGAGCGAATGTGACTTCAAGGGCAGAAGCCTTGACCTTAACACCGCTGTCTGCACCACAGAATATGCCATAAACGGCGTTGACTACACAAGAGAAGTGTTTATCTCACAGCCCGATCAGGTGCTTGTTATGCACATAACGGCTTCCGAGAAAAAAGCGATAAGCGTCCGTGTACGCATTGATGGCAGAGATGATTATTTTGACGACAACTCGCCCGTTCATGATAATGATATCCTCTTTTACGGTGGATGTGGCTCAGAAGACGGCATAAACTTTGCCGCTTATATAAAGGTACTCCACAAGGGCGGAAAGGTCTACCCATATGGAAGCTTCATAACCTGTGAGGACTGCGACGAGGTGACTATCCTCCTTGGCGCACAGACAAGCTACCGCTGTGAGGATTACAAGGGACAGGCTGTCTTTGACGTTGAAAGAGCCGAGGAAAAAACCTATGCACAGCTTAAAGCTGACCATATCGCAGACTACAAGTCATACTATGACCGTGCGAATATCTCCCTTTGCGACAACAGCTCAGGTAATTCCACACTGCCTACAGACGAAAGACTTGCTCTTGTGAAAGAGGGCGATCCCGACAACAAGCTTATTGAAATGTATCACAATTTCGGCAGATATCTTCTTATTGCAGGCAGCCGAGAAAAGACCCTGCCTACAAATCTCCAAGGCATTTGGAACAAGGATATGTGGCCTGCTTGGGGCTGTAAATTCACTATCAATATCAATACCGAAATGAACTATTGGTGTGCAGAGAACTGTAATCTCTCAGAGCTTCATATGCCTCTTATCGACCATATCGAGAAGCTCCGTCCAAACGGCAGAAAGACCGCAAGGAATATGTATGGCTGCCGTGGCTTTGTCTGTCACCATAACACTGACATATGGGGCGACACCGCACCGCAGGACTTGTGGATACCTGGAACACAATGGCCAATGGGTGCGGCATGGCTCTGCCTGCACATATGGGAGCATTATCTCTATGTTCAGGACAGAGAGTTTCTCAGCGAGAAATATGACACCCTGAAAGAAGCGGCAGAATTTTTCCTTGACTTCCTTATCGAGGACAAAAAGGGCAGACTTGTTACCTGCCCGTCAGTTTCCCCTGAAAATACCTATCTCACAGCTTCAGGCTCAAAAGGCTCTATCTGCATAGGTCCGTCTATGGACAGCCAGATAATCTATGAGCTTTTCACTGCCGTTGCGGAAGCTTCAAAAATACTTGAAACTGACGGTGGTTTCAGAAAGAAAGTCCTTGAAGCCAGAGACAGACTTCCTGCACCTGAGATAGGCAAATACGGTCAGATAATGGAATGGGCAGAGGACTATGACGAGGTAGAGCCTGGTCACAGGCACATCTCACAGCTTTTCGCACTTTATCCTGCTGACATCATAACAATGCGAAAGACCCCTGAGCTTGCCAAAGCCGCAAGGGCTACCCTTGAAAGACGTCTTTCACACGGTGGCGGACACACAGGCTGGTCGAGGGCATGGATAATAAACCACTGGGCGAGACTTTTTGACGGCGAAAAAGTGTACGAAAATGTTATAGCACTTCTTTCAAACTCCACAAGCGAGAATATGTTCGATATGCACCCGCCTTTCCAGATAGACGGAAACTTCGGTGGCACAGCCGGTATCACGGAGGCACTTTTGCAAAGCGAGAACGGCGAGATAATTCTCCTGCCTGCACTGCCGAAAGAATGGTCGGAGGGCAGCTTCAAAGGACTTTGTGCAAGAGGCGGCTTTGTTATCGACCTTGAGTGGAAAGACTCAAAGATAACAGCCTGCCACATTCACTCAAGGTGCGGAAAGAAGTGCAGGATAGTGTGTGACAGTGTAAAGGTACACACTGCAAGCAGCGAGGTACAGACCTTGTACACAGACGGCGCAGCAGAGTTTGACACGGAAACAGGTAAAACATACACGCTCACATTCTGAGCAAAAGACAAAATTTGAGAGGATATTGAAATGAGACATTATCGGATAATGGCAGCGGCTGTTGCAGCAATTTGCACGCTGTCAGGCTGCGGAGTGCAGATAGGCAGAAACGAGAGCATGACCGCCCCCGAAAAAACATCTGTTGTAACCACAACAAAGAAACAGACAAACGATGACAGCAAGGCTGACGAGCAGGCTTTAGAAAGCTACGAAGAAACAAAGATAGTGGCAAACGCCATACCTTATGTGAAGTTTTCAAAAAGCGTTGAAGCCGAAACAGGCTCAGTTTCAGGCAAGGCGAAAGTAAAAAGCGACCGCAAGGGCTACAAGGGCAAGGGTTATGTGACGAACATTTCCACTGAGGAAGATTGGTCAAGAGAGATCGAGCTTACCGACTCACAGTATTATGACCTTACCATAACAGTGGCTTCCGATGTGCCGTGCGTGAACGGCATAGCTGTGAACGGCAAAAAGCTTCAGGATTTCTCAGCCAGCGGCTCGGGCAAGTTTGAAAAGGTGACTTTCAAGAACATCTACATAGAAAAAGGCAAGACGGCAATATCCGTTATCCCTGTGGACGGCGGACTTGACGTTGACTGCCTGACCCTCACCGCAAGCGAGGATATATCAAAGCTTGACCTTACTATATCAAAGCCTGCTCTTTCAAACAAAGACTCCGACTACAACGCAAAAGCGCTTTATCAGTATCTTTGCGAAAGCTACGGCAAGCAGGTGCTTTTGGGTCAGCATGACACCATCGGCACATCTGCTGAAACAGACATGATATACAAAACCACAGGAAAATACCCTGCAATACGTTTTGGCGACCTTATGCTTGCCACTGAAAAGGACAGCATTACCACCGACACCGAAATGAACATCGCCATGGATTGGGCTTCAAAGGACGGCATAGTGGGCTATATGTGGCACTGGGCTGCCCCTGACGACAAGCGTGAATATTATGCCGACCAGACGGATTTTGACATCAAAAAGGCAGTTACAAAGGAAAATATCGCAGAACTCAGCCTTGAGGATATCAAAAAGCTTCAAAAGGACGGCAAGGTAAGCAAAGAATGTGTTGCTGTCGTTCAGGATATCGACACCGTATCTGAGAAGCTCTCCACCCTCCGTGATGAGGGAATAGCAGTGCTTTGGCGACCGCTCCACGAGGCCAGCAACGGCGATTTCTGGTGGGGCAATGACAAGAAAGCCTACAAATGGCTTTGGAAGCTTATGTACGAGCGTCAGACGAAATACCACAAGCTGAACAATCTCATATGGGTATGGTCAGCACAGAATGCCGATTGGTATGTAGGCGACGAATACTGCGACGTGCTTTCCTGCGATGTTTATGACGACGGCAATAAGGACGCACAGGTGAACATAATGCTTTTCCTGCAAAGCATATCAAAGAACAAGCCTATTGCAATGAGCGAATGTGGAAGCTTCCCTGACATACAGAGCATTGCAGACGAAAAAGCCATGTGGGCGTTCATAGGTCAATGGGGCGGAAATTATCTTATGACCGATGACGGCAAGCTTGCTGAAGAAAACAACACCGCCGCCGAGCTTATCAAGACGTATAACAACAATCTCACTCTAACAAGGGATAAGCTCCCCGACTTCACCCACCTTGCAAGTTCCATAAAGGACACGGAAGAAAAATCCGCTGAGAGCAAAAAGAATGATAGCTCAAAGGCTGACAGCAAGACGAAGAAAGAAAATACTTCTAAAGCAGAATAGAAAAAGACCGCTGAGAACTCTCTCAGCGGCATTTTTATACCCTATTTATCTTTCAGCGCCTCAGAAAGCGTCCGCCAGCCAAGCATTGCACACCTTACTCTCGCAGGCATATGGGAAATATCCCTGAGGGCTGACGCTTCTTCAAGGCTGTCTATCTCTTCGTCAGACGCCTCGCCCCTTATCATTCTCATGAAAATATCCGCATATTCCAAAGCCCTTTCCTTGCTCTGACCTATTATCATCCCAAGCATTATATCCGTTGAAGCCTGAGATATTGCACAGCCGTCACCAACAAAAGCCCCGTCCGTAATGATATCCCCGTCAGTTTTCAGCTTTAACTGTATCTCGTCGCCGCAGCTTGGATTTATCCCGTCCAGCACAATGTCTGCGTCCTCTATATCATGCTTGAAATCAGGGTGCATATTGTGCTCCGTTAGTATCTCATTGTAAAAATTTCTATTTTCCATAACCCATTCGCTCCCTAACAGTTGAAAGACTGTCTAAAAATCTGTCTGCGTCCTCTTTGGTATTGTAAAAAGCAAAGCTTGCCCTCACTGTTGAACGATAGCCAAGGTATTCAAGCAGCGGCTGTGCGCAGTGATGACCTGCCCTGACCGCAATGCCGTCTGCCGCAAGTATCTCGCTCACGTCATGTGGGTGAACATTGTCCACAGTAAAAGTCAAAATACCATTATGCTCCTCAGCTTTCTCCGAACCAAGTATATTTATGTGAGCAATCTCTTTCATTTTCTCAAAGGCATACGCCGAAACTTCAAGCTCTCTCTTGTGTATTTCCTCAAAGCCCACGCTTTTCACATAGTCTATAGCCGATTTCAGTCCCACTGCACCTGCCGCATTGACAGTGCCAGCCTCAAACTTATGGGGCAGTTCAGCATACACCGCCGAAGTCCTTGACACCGACTCTATCATCTCGCCGCCTGTGAGAAACGGTGGCATTTTTTCGAGCAACTCACGCCTGCCGTAAAGCACGCCTATGCCCATAGGTCCATAAAGCTTGTGACCTGAAAACGCAAAGAAATCCACCCCAAGCTTTTTCACGTCCACCGCAATATGCGGCGTGCTCTGTGCACCGTCTGCCACCATAACAGCGTTCTTGCGGTGTGCAATTTCTGCAAGCTTTTCTATAGGATATTCTCTGCCAAGCACATTTGAAAGCTGCGTAACAGCCACTATCTTGGTGCGGTCTGTTATAAGTTCCTCAGCCTTGTTAAGGTCAAGACTGCCGTCCTTTTCACATTCAAGGAATTTAAGCTCCGCACCCGTCTGCCTGCAAACCATTTGCCACGGCAAAAGGTCGCTGTGGTGTTCCATTATGGAAACCACCACCTCGTCGCCCTTTTTCAAATTGGAAAGCCCATAGCTGTATGCCACAAGATTTATGCTCTCTGTGGTGTTGCGTGTAAAAATTATCTCCTGCACAGACTTCGCACCGATAAAGTCACGCACTGCCTTTCGTGCATTCTCATAATTCTCCGTTGCCTGAACGCTCAGCTCATAAATTCCACGGAGAGGGTTTGCATTGTGGCAGGTGTAAAAATCTTTTTCAGCATCAATAACGCATTTCGGTCGCTGTGCAGTTGCAGCGTTGTCGATATAAACCGTTTTATCCTGCATAAGAAGTGGAAAATCCGTCTTGTATCCCTGCATCTATCTCATTCCTCTGTATCAGTTTTTATTCCCATGTCCTCTTCAACCTCCGCAGCAAATTCGCTGTCCTCAGCCATATGGATAAGCCTTTCAACAGCGGCGTAAGCCATTATCTTCTCGGCAGTTTCTCTGTCAATGCCCCTGCTCTCAAAATAGAACATAGTGTCAGCGTCAAGCTCGCCTATAGTCGCACCGTGAGTACCCTCAACGTTTTCTTCTGCACAAAGTATCAGCGGAACAGTTTTGTTCACAACATCGTCCCCAAGCATGAGCACAGTTTCGTTCTCGCTGCCAACAGAGTCCGCAGAGCCTTTCTTAAAATCTATCGTTCCTCTGAAAACCTTTTTTGCACTGTCCGTCAAAGCGCCGTTCACAGTGATAAGGCTCTCCGTCTTTTTGCCGAAATGGTCAGCCACTATGTTATAGTCTATAGTCTGTGAATTTTTCCCCAGATAAGCGGTGTCAGCGTCTAACCTCGCTCCGTCACCGCTTAGGGTAACATGATCGTCGCTGTAGATATCTCCTCCGCCTATCATAATAGTCATAATGTGGATATGGGAATTTACCCCGCATTCCGCCCTGACCTCATGTCGCACAAGTCCGCTTTCCGACGGCTCAAGAAGCATAACGAGCTTCACCTCAGCTCCCTCCTCAAGGTCGATATTCACCCTTGACAGCATAGGAGCGTTTCCTCTGCAAACTTCAAAAATAACGCCCCTTGCGGCCTTTTCAGCCGTTACGTTCACGACCTTTTCAGTATATTCCTCTGCGCCGCTGTTGTCAAGCCTTACAGGCTCGTTCTTTTCATCTTTTTTTAAGATGATGTTTTCCTCAGTTTTCGCTGCACTTTCGCTGTCCCACTGTATCTCAGCGCTGTTTACCTTGAGGAAATTCCACGTTTTTGTCGGCAGCTTGTCTATCAGGATATTTTTAGTCATTTTAAGCACTCCTTTCCCGTCAGCCTATGCTGCCTTTCATTTCAAGTCTTATAAGATTGTTCATTTCCACCGCATATTCCACAGGCAGTTCCTTTGAAACGTTGTCCGCAAAGCCGCTTACGATAAGAGCCCTTGCGTCCTCTTCAGTCATGCCACGGCTCATAAGATAGAAAACTGAGTCGCCGCTTATGCTGCCTATCTTCGCCTCGTGACCGATAGCGGCATCCTTTGTGCGGATATCCATTGCAGGGATAGTGTCAGACCTTGACTCAGAGTCAAGCATAAGCGACTGGCATGATACCGATGACTTAGCCTTTTTCGCACTCTTTTCCACCACAACGCTGCTCCTGAATGTGCTTATTCCGCCACTCTTGCTTATTGAACGTGTGTTCATGAAGGAGCTTGTGTTCTTGCCCACATGAACTACCTTTGCGCCTGTATCGAGATTTTGTCCGCTTCCTGCGAAAGTAACTCCCGTGAACTCCATTTTGGAATTGTCGCCCTTTAAAATGCTCATAGGGTAAAGACAGCCAATGTGCGAGCCGAATGAACCTGATACCCATTCGATAGTGCCGCCCTCTTCCACAATAGCACGCTTTGTGTTAAGGTTATACATATTCTTCGACCAGTTCTCGATAGTGGAATATCTTAGCTTTGCGTTCTTCTTAACATAAAGCTCAACACAGCCTGCATGAAGATTTGCAACATTGTATTTTGGAGCAGAACAGCCCTCGATAAAATGCAGACTCGCACCCTCGTCAACTATGATAAGCGTGTGCTCAAACTGACCTGCACCCTTTGCATTAAGTCTGAAATAAGATTGAAGCGGTATAGACAGCTGCACACCCTTAGGCACATACACAAACGAGCCTCCCGACCATACTGCACCATGCAAAGCCGCAAATTTGTGATCCCTCGGTGTAACAAGCTTCATGAAATATTTTCTCACCATATCGGCATATTCGCCTTTCATGGCACTTTCGATATCCATGTAAACAACGCCCTCCTGGGCCACCTCAGAACGCACGTTATGATAAACAAGCTCAGAGTCATACTGTGCACCCACGCCTGCAAGAGATTTCCTTTCCGCCTGCGGTATGCCCAGCCTTTCAAAGGTGTCCTTTATATCCTGCGGAACGTTCTTCCAGTTGTTCTGCATTTTCGCGTTTGGTCTTACATATGTGGCAATATTGTCCATATCAAGCCCCTCGAGTGACGGCCCCCAATCAGGGGTAGGTATCTCGTTATATATCTGCAAAGCTTGAAGTCTGAACTGCTGCATCCATATAGGGTCGTTCTTTTCTTTTGATATCTTCTCTATTATTTCAGGCGTCAGACCGCTTTTTATGCGGTAAGCGTCATTTTCAACATCTTTTATATCATAAATACTGCGGTCAATATCCATGACCTGACTTTTTTCTTTCATCATTTTCACCTCGTCCTCTTGCTGCGTGTAATGGCAAAATGCCCCTTACACACTTTTATCAGATAGCCGAAAAGCCCTTTTCGTTTATCTTTTCCGCAAGCTCTGCACCGCCGTTTTTAACGATAACGCCATTTTCCATAACATGAGCGGCATCAACTGTAAGAGCCTCCAGTATCCTTGTGCTGTGTGTTATAATAAGCAGTGAGCCGTGAACACGCTCTCTGTAGAGCTTTACGCCCTGTGAAACTGTCCTTACTGCGTCAACGTCAAGGCCTGAGTCTGTTTCATCAAGTATAGCAAGCTTTGGCTCAAGCATAAGCATTTGCAATATCTCTGCCTTTTTCTTCTCACCGCCTGAAAAGCCCACGTTGAGATCTCTGTCAGAGTAAGACTCGTCCATATCGAGAAGCTTCATTGTTTCCGCAAGCTTTTTCTTGAAGTCCCAAAATCTAAGACGTGTCTTTGTTTTCTGCTCCAAGGCACTTCTTATAAACGAGCTCAGTGTAACCCCAGGCACTTCCAGCGGATTTTGGAATGACAGAAAAATGCCCTTTTTCGCACGCTCGTTCACAGGCATATCCACAATGCTTTCACCGCCAAAAACAATGTCACCCTCTGTTACAGTGTAAGCAGGGTTGCCTGTTATAGCATAACCCAGCGTAGATTTACCTGTGCCGTTAGGACCCATAAGAACGTGAGTTTCATCACTGTTCACCGTCAGGTCAACACCGTGCAAAATTTCCTTATCCCCAACGCTCACATGAAGTCCAGTTATCTTCAATAAATTATTACTTTTCATATTCTGTGTCCTTTCCTCTATCGCCTTGTCAGGCTTTGTAAAACGTCATGACATGGTTATCACGAGTTAGCTGTTCCTAATATATATTATATCACAAAAGCATAGAAAATCAATAGGAATTTTCAACAAACAATTATTCTAAACTAACTCGCATAAAGTGATGATAACAAAAAAATTCGATTTTACCCCTTGACAAATAATATTATATGACGTATAATATATTCAACGATATAGTATTATAGATCTATATAATAACAGAGCTGACTAAAGAGAGGAGAGAGTAAATGGGCTTTCCAATAAGTGCAGGACTGCTTGATTCCATGGTACTGTCGGTGGTAGACAGAGAGGATACCTATGGATATGAGATAACGCAGTTCATACGCAGTGCGGTGGACGTTTCAGAATCCACATTGTATCCTGTGCTGAAACGGCTTCAAAAAAACGAGCTGCTTGAAACCTACGATAAGGAATATATGGGCAGGAACAGACGTTATTATCATGTTACCCCAAAGGGAGAAAAAGCTCTTGAAGAATACCGTAGAGAGTGGAAGAAGCATAAGAATATGGTAGACCGTATATTATTAGAAAAAGGTGGAGAAAACACATGAACAGACTTGAGTATCTTACCCAACTACGCAGATTGCTTGAAGACGGCGGACTTGCCGAAGATGAAATAAATGACGCAATGGGGTTTTATGAGGAGATATTCCTTGATGCAGGTGCAGCCCATGAAGCTGAAACTGCCGCAAACCTCGGCTCGCCCGAAGAACTTGCCAACAAAATTTTGCAGGACAGCGGCATACACCCACAGGGCGACTCGGTATTTCAAATGGAAGCCGCCGCTGACCCATCACAGGCTCGTGATACTGACAATAATGTGCCACAGAACGGCAATTCTCTCTCAAAGCTTCTTGTTATCATCATCACAAGCCCAATATGGTTCAGCCTTATGTGTGCCTTTGCCGCAATAGCCCTGGCGATACTTTGCGCACTTTTAAGCATAATAATTGCAGTTTTCGCAACAGGCTTCTCCCTTACAATAGGCGGTATAGTAACACTTTTCACGGTCTATCCCGCAGGCATTGCCCTTATCGGTGCAGGACTTATTTGTATCGGACTTGGAGGCATGATTGTAATGCCTATTATAAGGTGCATATGGCGTGGCTGTGTAAGCCTTTTCAACAAATTCACAAACTTTGTCCATAGGTTTGTAAGCTCAAAGGCGGTGGCGTAATGGCAAAATATGATAATACAGGTGACGTAAAACGCAGACGTTTCCCATTTTTTTTGACGATATTTATTATCGGCATAGTGCTTTTCATTGTGGGCGTGGTGCTTATCAAGGTCACAAACACCAAAAGCCTTGGCAAGCGTTATTCCTACAACGAAACTTTTGACGTTGCCACTATAGATAATATGGAAATCGACCTCTCCGCAGGGGATCTCCACATCAAAAAGAGCAGTGACGAAAATATCCACGTCACAGGAGAAAATCTTCCAGAGAAGATAAATTTTTCGTCATCAAACAGCAAGCTTCAGGTCAAGACCGCCGACAGCCTTTTGCACCTTAAAGGCGGATATATCTCCTTTGACGGAAGTCAGCCTACGCTGACTATAGAGCTTCCTGAAAAAGCGTTTGACACTGTAAAGATAGACGCAGGCGCAGGACAAATGAAGCTTTCAGATCTGACCTGTGAAAACCTCGACATAGATTTCGGTGCAGGAAGCTCAGAGGTCATTAACGTCACCTGCAAAAATGAAGCCGACTTTGACCTTGGAGTAGGAAAAACAGTTTTCAAAGACTGCACTTTTAACGATTCCGACTTTGACTGCGGGGTAGGCGAAACAGACTTTTCAGGAAAGCTTCTCGGCGACGCTGATATAGACGGCGGCATAGGAAGTATAAATTTTGATATCGACGGCTGCAAAAACGACTATAAGATAAAATCAGACAGCAAAGTGAAAATAAATAGCACAACAGAAGAGAACGAGCTTCTCTACAAAATAAAACTTGACATTGACAACGGTATAGGCGAAATTTCGCTTAATTTCAGATAAGGAGTGATAGAAATGGCAAAGCCACTTTACAAATTAAGAGAAGGCAGGATAATTTCAGGCGTTTGCGCAGGACTAGCGGAGTATTTCAACATCGACGTGAACATAGTCCGTATCTGTGCAGTGCTTATAGGCTGTGCAGGCGGTGCAGGAGTTATCGCATATATTGCGGCTGCAATGCTTCTGCCTGAGAGATAAGACCGTACTAAAAACAAAAACCACGGCTGAATGTAAACTCAGCCGTGGTTTTTTACGTCTTAACAAATATCTTTTCTGTTCATGAAAGTATGTGACCAATGCACAAAATTGCCGCACCAAAACTGTGCAAACAAATGATTTATATTTTAATTTGGCAACAATTCTGCAATTGTTGCATTTTTTATGCAACAAAACACCTCTTTTCCGGGATAAGTAGGAGGTGATAAACATGGAAGCAGTAATAGCGGCGTTCATAGCGGCGGCCGCCAGCATAGCCTGCCAGCTTATAATAGCTCGTTCGGGAGCTAAAGAAAACAAAAAATCACAGGAAGCCACCGAACGGCTTATTATATATAGAATAGATAGGCTGGAACAAACAGTTTCCGAGCATAACGCACTCATCTCGAGAATGGCGGCAGCGGAACAAAAGATAACAGACATGGAAAGGGAGAGATATTCATGAAAGAAAGAATCGCAAAGCTCATTGACGTAAAATCGCTTGTCACACTGCTTATGACAAGCGTGTTCTGTATCCTCACGCTGAAAGGGATAGTCAGCGGAGAGCAGTTCATCACAGTTTTCACCGTGGTGATATCATTTTACTTTGGCGTACAGACGGCAAAAAAATCTGGAGGTGACGGCAATGGAAAAAGCTAAGGGCATAGACGTTTCCCATTGGCAGGGGAGAATAGATTTTGACAAGGTGAAGTCACAGGGTTACAGCTTTGTGATGATAAACGCAGGCTACGGCAAGTACATCAGTCAAAAAGACGAAAATTTCGAGAAGAACTATGCCGCCGCCAGAAAGGCTGGTCTTAATATCGGCACATACTGGTATTCCTACGCCCTTACAGAAGCCGATGCACTTGCGGAAGCGAAAACTTTTCTTGAAGCGGTCAAAGGCAAGAAGTTTGAATATCCCCTCGCCTTTGATATCGAGGACGCTTCCCAAAGTGAGCTTCCAAACGCTGCCATAAACAAAATTATAGAAACCTTCTGCGACTATCTCGAAAGCAACGGCTACTATGCGGCTGTCTACAGCTACGCAAACTTTTTCAAGCGCAAGGTATCAGACTCCGTAAAAAGCCGCTACGACATTTGGGTGGCACACTTTGACGTTGCAAAGCCTGCCATATCAAACTATGGAATGTGGCAGTATACAAGCAAAGGAACTGTAAACGGTGTTTCCGACCGCTGTGATTGCAACTACGCCTACAAAGACTACCCTGCCATAATGAAGAAAAAGTGCCTTAACCTTTACCCTTCCAACGCAAAAAATCTCGATACCACAGGCTACAAAAAAGGTGATAAAGGCAATGGTGTCCTTGCACTGAAATATCTTCTTATGCTTGCAAAGAAAAAGGGTATGCACAATATCAACCTTGATAAAAACGATATTTTTGGTGCAGGTACTCAGAAAGCCGTGAACAATATACTCAAAAACCACAGCTATTCACAAAACGGCATAGCAGGCAAGAAATTCATCGACCTCATTGGCAATGAACTTCTAAAATAACCACAAACCATAGCCACACTTGTAGGGGCGAACAACGTTCGCCCGCATATCTTGATACCAATGCCCAAATATTAGCACATAAAAAAGGCTGTACCCTTACGGATACAGCCTTGAATGCTATGCAAAATTTATTAAACCAACTGAATGATAGCCATTTCAGCAGCGTCGCCACGACGTGGTCCGATCTTGATGATCTTTGTATAGCCGCCGTTTCTGCCCTCATATGAAGGTGCAATGTTGTCAAACAGCTTCTTGGCTACGTCTTCCTTAGTTACATAAGAAAGTACCTGACGCTTTGAGTGAAGGTCGCCTGCCTTGCCGAGAGTAATCATTTTCTCAGTCATAGCAGCAACTTCCTTAGCTCTTGTTACAGTGGTTTCAATCTTACCGTTTTCGAGAAGATAAGTAACCATAGCTCTGAGCATTGCTTTTCTCTGGTCGCTAGTTCTTCCCAGCTTTCTTGTGCCTGGCATAGATTTTCACTCCTTACTTTAATTATCGTCCTCTGAATTAAGGTCGTAACCCAATGAATGAAGCTTTTCCTTGACCTCGTCGAATGACTTCTTACCAAGGTTTCTTACCTTCATCATTTCTTCAGCAGACTTTTCAATCAAATCGTTAACCGTGTTAATTCCTGCACGCTTCAGACAGTTAAATGAACGCACAGATAAGTCAAGTTCCTCAATGGTCATCTCAAGGATCTTTTCCTTGCCCTTTTCATCCTTTTCAACCATCATCTCTACAACGTTAGTCTCTTCTGAGAGATCAACAAAGAGATTCAGATGCTCGTTGAGGAGTTTGGCTGCCATTGATACAGCTTCCTTAGCGGAGATAGTACCGTCGGTCCAAACCTCCAATGTCAGCTTATCAAAATCGGTGATCTGTCCAACACGGGTGTTGTCAACCGTGAAGTTCACCTTTAATACAGGCGTATAAATACTGTCTACTGCAATAACACCAATAGGGGCGTTAGGCATAAGCGCCTTGTTCTTTTCCGCAGAAACATATCCACGACCTCTGTCGATGACAATTTCCATATAAAGCTTTGCGCCCGGTCCCAAAGTTGCAATGTGCATATCAGGAACAAGAATGTCCACCTCAGAATCTGTCTTGATGTCGCCGGCAGTGACAACGCACTCGCCCTCGGCCTCAATGTAGATAGTCTTAGGACCCTCGCCGTAAAGCTTTGCAGTTAAACCCTTGAGGTTAAGAATGATCTCAGTAACATCTTCCTTAACTCCGGGAATTGTTGATAGTTCGTGGTGTACACCGTCGATCTTTACCGATGTAACGGCGACGCCTGGCAAAGAGGAGAGCAGTACACGTCTCAGACTATTTCCGAGCGTAATACCATAGCCACGCTCCAGAGGCTCGAGAATAAACTTGCCGTATGTTCCGTTGCTCTTTAGCTCGGCTGTTTCGATTTCAGGCTTTTCTATTTTTTCAAGCATTTAAGACCCTCCTGTTTTCAAACTCGATTGTTTTATATGATCAATAACACATACACTTCCAAAAACATATCAAGTATTTCTCCGATACGCACTCTTGAAGAGTGCATACCGTAAGAACCACTATCAATACATTATTTAGAATACAACTCGACGATGAGGTGCTCCTCGATGTCATAGTCAAGGTCTTCCTTAACAGGCATACGAAGAACCTTAGCTGTCTGGTTGTCCTTGTTTACATCAAGCCATGTAGGAGCTGCCTTTGAAGCGTTAGCCTCAATAATCTGCTTGAACTTCTCGCTCTTCTTGCTGTTTTCCTTAAGTGAGATAACATCGCCTTCCTTGATTCTGTAAGAAGGAATGTCAACTCTCTTGCCGTTAACAAGATAATGACCGTGAACAACGAGCTGACGAGCCTCTCTTCTTGTCATTGAAAGACCCATTCTGTATACAACATTGTCAAGTCTTGACTCGAGAAGAGTAATGAGGTTAGCACCGGCCTGACCCTCCATTTTCTCAGCAAGCTCGAACAGGTGACGGAACTGCTTCTCAAGAACGCCATAGATGAACTTGAGCTTCTGCTTTTCCTTAAGCTGCATACCGTATTCTGAAACTTTCTTTCTCTTGTTAGCGTTAGGATCACGCTTTGTTTCCTTAGCGATACCCATAACTGCTGGGCTGATTCCGAGAGATTTACATCTCTTGAGTATTGGTTCTCTATTTACTGCCATGGTAAATACCTCCGTTTTCTAAATGTTATCGGGTCTTAGCCGAATTGCTTACCCGACTTTGAGTAAACTACAAACTCAAATTGTTTTATAAACTATACACGTCTTCTCTTTGGAGGACGGCATCCATTGTGAGGGATCGGAGTTACATCCTTGATAAGTCTAACTTCAAGATCCTCAGACTGCAAAGCTCTGATTGCAGCCTCACGGCCAGCACCAGGTCCCTTTACAAAAACTTCAACTGTCTTAAGGCCATGCTCCTTAGCAGCTCTTGCAGCAGTTTCAGCAGCTGTCTGAGCAGCGAATGGAGTAGACTTCTTAGAACCTCTGAAGCCGAGTCCGCCGGCAGATGCCCAAGAAATAGCATTGCCCTGCATATCTGTAATAGTTACGATAGTGTTGTTAAAAGTAGACTGGATATGAACCTGTCCCTGTTCAATGTTCTTTCTTTCACGACGACGACGAATAGTAGTCTTCTTCTTAGCCTGAGCCATTGTTCACACCCTCCTTACTTCTTCTTATTAGCGATTGTCTTTACAGGACCCTTACGAGTTCTTGCGTTGGTCTTTGTTCTCTGACCTCTAACTGGGAGACCTCTTCTGTGACGAAGACCACGATAACAACCGATTTCTGTCAATCTCTTGATATTGAGCGCAACATTTCTTCTGAGGTCACCCTCAACAGTGATGTTATGGTCAATATATTCACGCAATTTAGCTACATCGTCCTCAGACATATCCTTAACTCTTGTGTCAGGATTTACGCCTGTTTCATTAAGAATCTTAGTAGCAGTTTTCTGACCTATACCATAGATATAAGTAAGAGCAATTTCAATTCTCTTATCCTTTGGCAGGTCGATACCAGCAATACGAGCCATTATTTAGCTGCACCTCCATTATTGGTTTGTTAGCCCTGACGTTGTTTGTGCTTAGGATTCTGGCAGATTACCATAACCTTGCCTTTTCTCTTGATTACCTTGCACTTCTCGCAGATAGGCTTAACTGAAGGTCTTACTTTCATTGAAATACCTCCTTTGAATTTAGCGACAAGAATTAAAAATTCTTAAACTTACGGGAAAGCTTACTTAGCTCTCCATGTGATTCTTCCCTTTGTCAAGTCATACGGTGACATTTCGACCGTTACCTTATCTCCGGGTACGATACGAATATAATTCATACGCAGCTTACCCGAAATATGAGCAAGGATTTTATGACCGTTTGAAAGTTCTACCAGAAACGTTGCATTTGGCTTAGCCTCAATTACCGTTCCCTCAAGTTCGATAACGTCTTCCTTTGACATTAAAAAACCTCCCCATCTAAAAGGTTTTGGTCTGCTGTAACACGGTTTGGGTCAAAACCTTGTATCAGCCGTCTTAATTTCCTGTTTGTCAGCTCATCAGTGCTGATGTTGACGCCCGCAGGTGAAATGTGTTTTATGTTTTTACGCTTTGGCTTTTCAAGCTTACGCTCCTTGCCGTCTGCGATATACACAAAACCGCCGCTGGCAGCTACCGCAACAAAATATCTGCCCTTATCACGGCCTGCGTTCGCAAGCACCACTGAACCGATCGGTATATCTACAACGCTTTTCTCCGTCATACTTTGGTCAGGATAACTGCCCCGTCAGGAGTAACTGCGATTGTATGCTCAAAATGAGCCGCCCACTTTCCGTCTTTTGTCTTGACAGTCCAACCGTCAGGCATTGTCTTGATATCAGCCGTACCCATGTTTATCATAGGCTCTATGGCTATTACCATACCTGCCACAAGTCTGATGCCGTGACCAGCCTTGCCATAGTTTGGAACTTCTGGATCTTCGTGCAGGTTTTTGCCCACACCGTGACCAACGAACTGTCTTACAACGGAATAGCCGTTGTCCTCATTGTATTTCTGAATGGCCGCACCCAAGTCGCCAAGTCTAACGCCTGGCTTTACCATATCTATTGCAAGATACAGACTTTCTTCGGTGGACTTCATCAGAGCCTCTGCCTCAGGGGAAATCTTGCCTACAGCAAAGGTCTTGCAGGAATCTCCGTGATAGCCGTCAATGTAAGCACCAACGTCTACTGAAACTATGTCGCCCTCGCAAAGCTTGCGTGGACCGGGGATACCATGGATTATCTCATCGTTGACGGAAATGCAGGCTGAGCCTGGAAATCCGCCGTAGCCAAGGAAGCTTGGCTTTGCACCATGAGAAGTGATATATCTGTGAACGACTTTATCAAGCTCGTAGGTAGTCATACCCGGTCTGATAGCCTCGCCCGCAGCGATCAATGCTCCGGCGGTTATTGCGCCCGCCTTCTGCATTTTCTCGATCTCTTTATTGGATTTAACGCATATCATTAAAAACGCCTCGGATCTATGCCTTAACAGCTTCGAGAACAATCTTTGAAGTGTCCTCTACCTTATCCTGTCCCTCAACAGTAACGAGCTTACCCTGCTTACCGTAGTAATCTTTAAGAGGAGCGGTTGATTTGTGATATGTCTGAAGTCTGCTGATAACTGTTGCAGGCTCGTCGTCCTTACGGATAACGATCGGCTTTCCGCAAACATCGCACACGCCCTCTACCTTTGAAGGCTTGAAAGCTGTGTGGTAAGTAGCGCCACAGTCGAGGCAAACTCTTCTGCCTGAAAGTCTCTGCTGAATAGTCTCGTCAGGAACATATATCTCTATGACCTTGTCTATCTTAACGCCCATAGCGTCAAGAGCCTCAGCCTGAGGAACTGTTCTTGGGAAACCGTCCAGAATGAAACCGTTCTGAGCGTCAGGCTCAGCGATCCTGTCCTTAAGGATACCAATTACGATATCGTCTGATACAAGGTCGCCTGCGTCCATAGCAGCCTTAGCCTTGAGACCGTACTCAGTGCCAGCCTTAACAGCCGCTCTGAGCATATTGCCTGTAGAAATAGTAGGAATGTTCAGAGCCTTGCAGATAACCTCAGCCTGAGTTCCTTTTCCCGCACCGGGAGCACCTAAAAGAATGATATTCATTTTTAACTCCTTTTTATCTCAAACGTAAAGCCTATGGTTTATTCAAGGAAGCCCTTATGATGACGCATCATCATTTGAGATTCCATAGTTCTTGCAGTTTCAAGAGCAACTGATACAACGATGAGTATCGAAGTACCGCCCATTGCAATATTCATCTTTGTGATCGAAGTGAAGATAATAGGGAAGATAGCGATTATTCCGAGGAACACAGCTCCTACCAATGTTATCTTTGACAGAACCTTCTTAAGATAATCGGAAGTTGGTCTACCAGGTCTGATACCAGGGATACCACCGTTGTTCTGTCTGAGGTTGTTTGCGATCTCAAGTGGATTATACTGCATTGAAACATAGAAATAGTTAAAGCCGATTATCAGCACAAAGTACAGACAAGCGTAGAACGGATGAGTGTACTCGAACCAGTGAAGGAAGTGATCGTAGAAGCTTCCACTCTTTGGTTCAATGAACATTTTGAGTGTTGAAGGCAGTGACATGAAAGCCATTGCAAAGATGATAGGCATAACGCCGCTCATTGCGATCTTGATCGGAATAAAAGTATTCTGACCGCCGTACTGTTTTCTGCCGACTACTCTCTTTGCGTACTGTATCGGTATTCTTCTTTCAGCCTCATTCATAAAGATGATAAAGCCTATCATCAGAACGAATACAACAAGGATAGCAATTACGAGAATGATGTTCTTAGCCTCGCCTGTCTTCATGTAATCGAACAGACCGATAACTGCTGAAGGACCTCTTGCAATGATACCTGCGAACAGGAGCATTGAGATACCGTTTCCGATACCCTTCTCGTTTATCTCGTCACCAAGCCAGATCGTCAGTGACGCACCTGCTGTAAAGCAAGCGATAATAACTATCTCTGCGAATATCTTGCTAAAGCCCTCTGTGTAAACACAAGCACCCGCTTTCTTCATGGTGAGGTAATAAGCCCACGCCTGGAAGATAGCAATAGCAAGTGACGCGTATTTTGTTATCTTGTTAAGTTTCTTTCTACCCTCAGGACCTTCCTTCTGGAGTCTTTCCAGCGGTGGAAGAGCGTAGGTCAGAAGCTGAATGATAATTTGTGCATTGATATAAGGTGAAACGGAGAGCGCCAAGAGAGTAGCTTTTGAAAAGTTACCTCCTGACAGAACGTTCAGATAGCTAAAAAAGTCACCTGACGAAGCACTCTGTTCAAACCATGCTGACAATGCGACTGAGTCAAGGTAAGGCACAGGAACTGTACCGCCGACTCTGTATATGATGATGATGAAAAAAGTAAATAGAAGTTTTTTTCTTAATTCCGGAACTCTCCAGGCATTACGAAATGTCTCTATCACAATTACATCACCTCAACCTTCCCGCCTGCCTTTTCAATCTTTTCCTTAGCAGCTGCTGAGAACTTAGCAGCCTTAACGGTAAGGTTTTTAGTTAATTCGCCGTTTCCGAGGATCTTGACGCCGTCAAGTTCCTTCTTGATGATGCCTGAAGCTTTAAGAAGCTCAGTATCAACAACTGTGCCGTCAACAAATCTATCAAGATCAGATACATTTACGATAGCATACTTTGTTGCGAAAATATTGTTGAATCCACGCTTAGGGATTCTTCTTGCGAGCATTGTCTGTCCGCCTTCAAAGCCCGGTCTTATTCCTCCGCCGGAACGAGCCTTCTGACCCTTGTGTCCCTTGCCTGCGGTCTTTCCGTTACCAGAACCGTGACCTCTGCCCTTGCGCTTGCTCTCCTTTACGGAGCCTGCAACAGGTGATAATTCGTGCAGTTTCATTCAGATTGCACCTCCTTATGCTTCAGTTACTTTAATAAGATGGGAGATAACCTTTACCTTTCCCTTTGTCTGAGGATTGTCAGGCTGACAAGTCTTATCCCCGATTTTTCTGAGACCCAGTGAATTAGCGGTAGCGACCTGCTTATCGCTTCTTCCGTTAAGGCTCTTTATCAGTTCGATGTTTATTGCCATAACTGTTATCCTCCTTAGCCTGTAATTTCTTTAACTGTCTTGCCTCTGAGAGCTGCTACTGTTTCAGCGCTTCTGATGTTAGCAAGACCGCTTATTGTAGCTCTTACTGCGTTGTAAGGATTGTTTGAACGGAGCTGCTTAGCTCTGATATCCTTAATTCCAGCAGCTTCTACAACGGCTCTTACTGTGCCGCCTGCGATAACTCCAGTACCTGGTGCTGCAGGCTTGAGAAGAACCTCGCCTGCACCGAACTTACCGATAATTTCGTGTGGGATCGTTGTTCCCTTAAGTGAAATTCTGATAAGGTTCTTCTTGGCGTCCTGGATTGCCTTTCTGATTGCGTCAGGAACTTCTCCTGATTTACCGATTCCGAAACCTACTACTCCGTTTCCGTCGCCTACTACTACGAGGACTGAGAACTTCATTATACGGCCGCCCTTAACAGTCTTTGATACTCTGTTAATTGCAACGACCTTTTCAGTAAGTTCCATGTTTGAAGCATCTATTAAAGCCAATGTTTACCCTCCTCTTTAGAACTTAAGTCCGCCTTCACGGGCTCCGTCTGCCAACTCCTGAACACGTCCGTGGTAAAGGTAGCCGCCTCTGTCGAATACGACATTCTCGATGCCCTTTGCCTTAGCCGCCTGAGCGATCATTTCGCCGACCTTACGAGCGCCTTCCTTGTTGCCGCCGTTGCCTTCAAAGTCCTTGGACATTGAGGAAGCGCTGCAAAGTGTTACGCCGTTTACGTCGTCGATAACCTGTGCATAAATATGCTTAGAGGAGCGGAATACGTTGAGGCGAGGACAATCAGCTGTTCCGTTGATCTTGTTGCGGACTCTCTGATGTCTTTTTGCTCTTGCCTTAGCCTTGTCAAGCTTTTTAACCATAGTAATTCTCTCCTTTTATTACTTCTTGCTGCCCTTACCAGCCTTACCTTCCTTACGGATAACATACTCGCCTTCGTAACGAATACCCTTACCCTTATAAGGCTCTGGTGGACGCTTCTCACGGATCTCACAAGCAAACTGACCTACTTCCTGCTTGTCGCAACCTGAAATTACGATGTGGTTTGCGTCAGGTACATCGATCTTGATAGTATCTGTTTCAGGTACGATTACCTGATGAGAAAAACCAAGGTTCATAACAAGGTTCTTACCCTGCTTCTGTGCTCTGTAACCTACACCAACGATCTCAAGCTTCTTTGCGAAACCCTCTGTAACACCCTCTACCATGTTGTGTACGAGTGTTCTTGTCAGACCGTGCAGTGACTTGTGGAGCTTATCCTCTGAAGGACGCTCTACTGTGATCACGCCGTCTGCACACTTTATAATCATATCCTTGTGGAACTCTTTTGTGAGTGAACCCTTAGGACCCTTTACTGTAACTACGTTTCCGTCTGCAACAGTAACCTCTACACCTGCAGGAACACTAATTGGCTTAATACCTATTCTTGACATAACTTAGTCCTCCTTACCAGATGAATGCGAGAACTTCTCCGCCGACATTCAGCTCTCTAGCCTTCTTGTCTGTGATAACGCCCTTTGAAGTAGATACGATAGCAATGCCAAGACCCTTTATAACCTTTGGCATATCCTCGCAGCTTGCGTAAATTCTCAGACCAGGCTTTGATACTCTTCTGAGTCCTGTGATGACTGGATTTCTGTTCTCGTCATATTTAAGAGTAATTCTAATGATACCCTGCTTACCGTCTTCAATGATCTTGAAGTCCTTAACGTATCCTTCGTCTACGAGGATCTGTGTAATAGACTTCTTCATATTAGATGCAGGAACGTCAACTGTTGCGTGCTTCGCAGTACTTGCGTTACGGATTCTTGTAAGAAGATCCGCTATTGTATCAGTAATTTGCATGCGTGTTAACCTCCTTTTACCAACTAGCCTTCTTAACTCCCGGAATCTTACCCTCGTGAGCCAACTCTCTGAAACAGATACGGCAAACGCCGAACTTTCTCAGATAAGCGTGAGGTCTTCCGCAGATCTTACATCTGTTGTAAGCACGAGTGGAATATTTAGGCGTAGCCTGCTGTTTGTTGATCATAGCCTTCTTAGCCATTTTTTATCCTCCTCTTACTTATCAGCAAATGGAGCACCCATAAGTGAAAGCAGCTCCTTTGCCTCTTCATCAGTTTTTGCAGTTGTGATAAAGTTGATATCCATACCACGAACCTTATCTATCTTATCGTATTCGATCTCAGGGAAGATCAGCTGCTCCTTAAGACCAGTAGAGTAGTTGCCTCTGCCGTCGAAAGAGTTAGGGTTGATACCTCTGAAATCTCTTACACGAGGAAATGCTACGTTGAAAAGTCTGTCAACGAATTCATACATTTTCTCAGCTCTCAGTGTTACCTTAACACCGATGATCTGTCCGTCTCTGAGCTTGAAGTTAGCAACGGACTTCTTTGCCTTACAAACGATCGGCTTCTGTCCTGTGATAGCAGCCAGATCAGTCATGATAGCATCGATAACCTTCTTGTTATCCTTATCTGCGCCGCAGCCCACGTTGATAACTACCTTATCAAGCTTTGGGATCTGCATAACGTTAGCGTATTCGAATTTCTTCATCATAGCAGGAGCTACGTCGCTAACATAATATTCTTTAAGTCTAGCCATCGTAATATCCTCCTAATTAAAATTCTTCGCCGCAGTCTGCATTCTTGCAGACTCTAACTTTAGTACCGTCCTCAAGGAACTTATGAGCGACTCTTGTTGGCTTGCCGCACTTAGGGCAAACTGCCTGTACCTTTGAAGCGTACATTGCAGCCTCAGCCTCAACTATGCCGCCCTGCTCGCCCTGACGTCTTGGCTTAACGTGCTTTGTAGCAATGTTAAGACCCTCAACGATTACCTTTCCCTCCTTAGGGGAAACTTCCAGGACCTTGCCCTTCTTACCCTTGTCCTTACCGGAGAGGATAACGACGGTGTCGCCTGTTTTTACGTGTACCTTATTCATTGTTACGACACCTCCAATTAAAGAACTTCTGGAGCAAGTGAAAGGATCTTCATATAATCCTTCTCTCTGAGCTCCTTAGCTACTGGTCCAAATATACGAGTACCTCTTGGGTTCTTGTCTTCTTTGATAATAACAGCTGCGTTTTCGTCAAAACGGATATATGTGCCGTCTGCACGACGAAGACCCTTAGCTGAACGAACGATTACTGCTTTAACAACGTCGCCCTTTTTAACAACTCCGCCTGGTGTTGCCTTTTTAACAGAACAAACTACAACGTCACCGATGTTTGCATACTTTCTGCGTGTTCCGCCGAGTACCCTGATGCACATAAGCTCCTTTGCTCCGGAGTTATCTGCTACCTTCAGGTAAGTCTGCATTTGTATCACAGTGCGTTCCTCCTTTCAGAATTTAACGTGCGGTCGGCAGAAGTTATCTGCCACCTGCACTATTGCGTTTTAATTACTTAGCCTTCTCAAGAACGTTAACAAGACGCCATCTCTTGTCCTTTGACAGAGGTCTTGTTTCCATAACTTCAACCTTGTCGCCTATATTGCAAACATTGTTTTCGTCATGTGCCTTAAGCTTAACTGTTCTCTTGATGATCTTCTTGTAAAGTGGATGCTGTACGTTATCCTTGATAGCAACTACGATAGTCTTATCCATCTTGTTGGAAACTACAACGCCAACTCTGGTTTTTCTCAAATTTCTCTCTTCGCTCACAGTTAATCCTCCCTTCGAAAATTACTGAACATTGGACTCTTGCTTACGAATGAATGTCTTTACACGAGCAATATCCTTCTTCACAGCCTGAAGTCTCTTAGGATTCTCCAACTGATTTACAGCGTGCTGGAAACGAAGGTTAAAAAGCTCCTGCTTGAGCTCAGCGAGTTTGCTGTTGAGCTCGTCGACTGTCATATCCTTGATTTCATTAGCCTTCATTATTGCTCACCACCCGTTTCTTGAGTATCTCTTTTAACGAACTTACACTTGATAGGCAGCTTGTGCATTGCAAGACGCATTGCTTCTCTAGCTGTCTCTTCAGGTACTCCTGCGATCTCGAACATTACTCTGCCTGGCTTAACAACGGCTACCCAATACTCAGGTGCGCCCTTACCTTTACCCATTCGAGTTCCAAGAGGCTTTCTTGTTGCAGGCTTATCTGGGAAGATCTTGATCCAAACCTGACCACCACGCTTGATGTATCTTGTCATTGCGATACGGGCAGCTTCGATCTGATTTGATGTGATCCAAGCAGGCTGAAGAGCCTGAAGACCATACTCACCGTGAGAAACTGTGTTACCTCTCATAGCCTTTCCTGTCATACGGCCACGGTGCTGTTTTCTGAACTTAACTCTCTTTGGAAGCAGCATTACTTGTTACCTCCCTCTTTTTTAGCCTTATTGAAGTCACGCTTACCATTTCTGTTCTGGCGTCTTCTGTCGTTTGACTCTCTCTTGTCTGAAGCAGCAACTTCGCCCTTAAGAACCTCGCCTCTGTATATCCATACCTTAACGCCGATCCTACCGTAAGTTGTGTGTGCCTCAGCTGTACCATAGTCGATGTCAGCTCTGATCGTCTGAAGTGGAATTGTACCCTCGTGGTATGTTTCTGCTCTAGCGATCTCTGCACCGCCAAGACGGCCGCCGCATCTAACCTTGATACCCTTAGCGCCGAGCTTCATTGCTCTGCCGATAGACTGCTTCATTGCTCTTCTGAATGAGATTCTATCTTCAAGATCATGTGCGATCTTTTCTGCAACGAGCTGTGCATTGATGTCAGGCTGCTTTACCTCAACGATGTTGATAGCAACGCTCTTGCCGATCATCTTTTCAACGTTTGCACGGAGCTTTTCGATCTCTGCGCCGCCTCTGCCTATTACGATACCAGGCTTTGCACAGTGGATGTGGATTCTTACCTTCTGACCGCCGTCCTTATCGGCAAATCTTTCGATCTCTACTTTTGGAACGCCGGCGTATACGCACTTATCTGCTGGATTCTTTGATCTTGTATTCAGCTCTTTAAGAATAAAGTTACGAACGTTGTAATCCTCAACCAGTGTATCGCCAAAAGTACCCTTTTCTGCAAACCAGCGGGAGTCCCAATTCTTAATCACACCGACACGAAGTCCGTGTGGATTTACTTTCTGTCCCATAGTTTACCTCCTCTTTCAGCTTATTCCTTTTCCTTAAGAACGATCGTAACGTGTGATGTTCTCTTAAGGATTCTATATGCTCTGCCTTGTGCTCTTGGCATGATTCTCTTCATTATCGGTCCTGGACAAACATAGCACTCTGCAACGTAAAGGTTGTTCTTATCCATGTTATGGTTGTTCTCAGCGTTGTGAGCGGCGGACTTCAGAAGCTTCTCAAGATATTCACTTGCAGCCTTTGGTGTATGCTTTACTGTTGCCATTGCAACATCATAGTCTTTTCCTCTGATCAGATCGAGAACGATCTGTACCTTACGAGGAGCAATACGAGCATTTCTCAGAATTGCTTTTGCTTCCATTTGTATTCCTCCTTCCGCACTACTTACCGTTGTTTGAGGTCTTTGAACCTGCATGACCCTTGAATGTTCTTGTTGGAGCGAACTCTCCCAGCTTGTGACCAACCATGTCCTCTGTTACATATACAGGAACGTGCTTACGTCCGTCGTGAACTGCGAATGTGTGACCAACGAATTCAGGGAATATTGTAGAAGCTCTGCTCCATGTCTTGAGCACCTTCTTCTCGCCTGCATCGTTCATTGCCTTAACTCTCTTGTAAAGGACCTCCTGTACGTATGGTCCCTTCTTGACACTTCTACCCATTGATCATCTGCCTCCTTTCAGCATTACTTACCGTTTCTGCGTTTTACGATAAACTTATCGGAGCGATGATGCTTAGCACGGGTCTTGTATCCCATTGTAGGCTTACCCCAAGGTGTAACTGGAGTTGGTCTACCAACTGGAGCACGACCCTCACCACCACCGTGTGGGTGATCGCATGGGTTCATTACAGAACCTCTAACGGTAGGTCTCCAGCCCATATGGCGCTTTCTACCTGCCTTACCGATATTTACGTTCTCATGGTCGATGTTTCCTACCTGACCGATTGTAGCCATGCAGTTTACAGGGACCTTTCTCATCTCGCCTGAAGGAAGTCTTACAAGTGCGTAGTTGTCTTCCTTACCCATGAGCTGAGCCATGTTTCCTGCTGAACGAACGAGCTGTGCGCCCTTACCAGGATAAAGCTCGATGTTGTGAATGAAAGTACCAACAGGAATGTTTATCATTGCAAGTGCATTACCAGGCTTGATGTCTGCGTCTGCGCCTGCTCTGATAACGTCACCGACCTTAAGACCATAAGGTGCGATGATGTATCTCTTCTCGCCGTCCTCATACTCTACAAGAGCAATGAATGCTGAACGGTTTGGATCGTACTCGATAGTAAGAACTGTTGCGTTCATATCGAGTTTGTTTCTCTTAAAATCAATTACACGGTATTTTCTTCTTACTCCGCCGCCTCTGTGACGAACAGTGATTCTACCGTAGCTGTTTCTACCTGAGTTCTTCTTGAGTGGCTCAAGCAGAGACTTACATGGAGCAACCTTTGAAAGCTCGGAATAATCGGTAACTGTCATACCTCTTCTGCCGGCTGTTGTAGGCTTGTAGCTCTTTATTGCCATTTGAAATTCACTCCTTATCTGAGTTTTGCGAAAAGGTCAAAGCGTTTTCACGCCAAGCGCCCTTCCATACTTACGTCCTGCGGTGAAATGATGAGCGGTCCTCGCCGCCTCGCAAGACCTTTCCGAAGGCTTCTCGGTATTCATGAAGTTCTTCGGAGCAATGCAGCCTTACGCTGCACCTCTTTTAGAGGATTTAGAACAAGCCCTCGAAGAATTCGATTGTCTTGTCACCCTCAAGAGTAACGATCGCTTTTTTCCAGTCTGGTCTGTAGCCTACGCTTCTTCCCATTCTCTTCTGCTTACCCTTAACGCTGATCGTGTTTACCTTAGCTACCTTTACGTTGAAAAGCTCTTCAACTGCCTTAGCGATCTCGATCTTGTTAGCGTCCTTAGCGACCTTGAAAGTGTATCTGTTAGCCTGAAGTCTGTCCATAGAGTCTTCAGTGATAACTGGCTTTAAAATTATATCTTGAGCAGTTCTCATTATGCGTAAACCTCCTCAATCTTCTTTACAGCCTCTGAAGAAACGATAAACTTATCATAGTTCAGAATGTCGTAAACACTGAGAGTATTTACAGTAGCTGTCTTAACGCCAGGAATGTTGGCTGCACTCTTGACAACAGTCTTGTCAGACTCTGCTGTAACGATGAGAGCCTTACCCTCAGCACCAAGTGCCTTGAGCATCTCAACAACTGCCTTTGTCTTGTAGCTCTCGAGCTTGATTGAATCAACAACTACGAGATTCTCGTCAACGACCTTTGTTGAAAGTGCAGACTTCATACCGAGTCTTCTTTCCTTTTTATTAAGTGAATAGCTGTAATCTCTTGGCTTAGGACCGAGAGCAACACCACCGTGTACCCACTGTGGAGCTCTGATAGAACCCTGTCTTGCGTGACCTGTTCCCTTCTGTCTCCATGGCTTTCTACCACCGCCTCTTACTTCTGTTCTTGTAAGAGTTGACTGTGTGCCCTGTCTCTGGTTTGCAAGATAATTTACAACCATAGCGTGCATGATAGCCTTGTTTGGCTCGATACCGAAAATAGCATCGTTAAGCTCAGTGTCGGCAACCTTTTTGCCTGTCATATCAAATACTGAAATCTGTGACATTATGATTCCTCCTTCCACTAAGCCTTCTTAACGCAGTCGCAAATTGTAACTGTACCGTTCTTTGGTCCAGGAATTGCGCCCTTGATTGCGATAAGATTGTTTTCTGCGTCTACCTTGACGATCTCAAGATTCTGTACAGTTACCTTTACGTTACCGTACTGACCAGGCATACCCTTGCCCTTGAAGATTCTTGAAGGTGATGAACAAGCACCCATAGAACCTGCATGTCTGTGCACAGGACCTGTACCGTGAGTTTCCTTAAGTCTTGAGTTGTTGTGACGCTTGATCGTACCGGAGAATCCGTGACCCTTGCTTGTACCGCTGACATCAACGATGTCGCCTGCAGCAAATGTGTCAGCCTTTACGATATCTCCAACATTAAGAGCTGATGTGTCAGCAAGTCTGAACTCCTTAAGAGTTCTCTTCATTGCAACGTCAGCCTTCTTGAAGTGACCCTGAAGAGGCTTGTTTACTCTCTTCGCTCTGATGTCGCCATAGCCAAGCTGAACAGCCTCATAGCCGTCATTCTCAACTGTCTTCTTCTGAACGACAACGCAAGGACCAGCTTCAACAACTGTTACAGGAATTACTTTTCCTGCTTCATCGAAAATCTGTGTCATACCGATTTTCTTACCGATGATTCCCTTTTGCATTATGTTTTCCTCCTATGTGGTTATTGGTCGGACTTGTCCGACGTGACCTGCGTGTTAAATGTTTTTTGAGATCGCACGCGATCTCATTTGGAGATTACTTGATCTCCATAACAATGTTAACGCCTGCAGGAAGTTCAAGATTTTCAAGAGCTGCTGTTGTTTCCTTTGTAGGTCTCAGAACATCGATAAGTCTCTTGTGAGTTCTCATCTCGAACTGCTCACGGCTATCCTTGTACTTGTGTACAGCTCTGAGGATAGTGATTACCTCTTTGTCTGTAGGAAGTGGGATAGGACCTGAAACCTGTGCGCCTGAACGCTTAACAGCCTCAACAATCTTTGCTGCAGCTGCATCTACAACCGCATGCTCGTAACCCTTGATCTTGATTCTGATCTTTTCATTGACTGCCACTTAAATCGCCTCCTTGTGCAAATTAAAAAAGTTTAGGGGGCAGCTTTCTTTCACTCAAGCCTCAGTCAATTGCGTAAATGATCGAGGCGTGCCGATCGCTTACGCAATTGACAGGTTCGAGCTTTAAAAGCTTTCTGTTGATACCCGTTTACACTCTGCCGTGTGTTCCCTGCCGTTCTCATAAAAAATTCCGAAACCCACAAGGCTTTCGGACTCAGAAAACAGCGCACACAGCATCACACATACTCACGCTAAAGCAGACCTTGTCCGCTATCGCAAGAAGCATAAGCACATACTGTGTTCGGTATTAACAGTCGCCCGGTTTAAAATCGGACATACTCCACGGAAATTACCTGACCAACTGTCAGCAACCTTCCGCTTCATCGCATATCATCATCGTGTACATTAAATACACTGTGCAGTCACGCAAGTATTATTATACACTACTTTTACCCCATTTGCAAGCGGTTACAGACAAATTACAATATAGAATTTTCATCGACTTCTTAACGTGTTTATATGCACATTGCACAAATTTCACTATGAGTATCATTTGCCGCTACATTTTATTCATATTCGTTATAAAAGTCGGTTTTTCGGGGCTTTAGCAGGGTAAAATGCTACTATTTATCGCAATAATTTTGCTATCGCCAAAAGAACGGGCGACCACAGGTCGCCCTTACAAGAGGTATGGTATAGGGGGACATCGTCCTCGACGTCCCATTTTGCTGTATCATGTTATACAAAGTTTATATTACGCCACTTCGTCAGTGTTATAGTACGCCTTGACCTTCTCTTCCGTTTCATCGGTGATCGTCTTTTTGATCTCTGTTTCCTCATCGCTGAATATAAGATCAGCAAGCTCAGAGGGGATAGTTTCCCTGATCGAGCCTTCATACATTGCTCCGCCTCTCGGCTCCCACATCTTGGTCATTGTCCAATTGTCGTCCTGCTTTTTAAAGTCCAACATTCTTACGACCAGACCGCCGCTGTACATATTGCCTGCACCTTTATAATGTCCGTCATTGCTCAGTATATAGACCTTGCAGGTCTCATCGTCGATACTCTGCACGCCCATAAGATAATGGGATTCCACAAAAAAGTCGTTTTTGCCTGCATTCTCATAGTCATTTGCTTCGCCTCTATTGTATGTGCGCATTATCACCGCATTTGAGATATCCTCGTCAGTGAGACCCTCTGGCAGTTGGTGGACGACCTCCGCATCACAGCCCTTATAAAAATAGTATCCCCCTATGCCGTGAGTTTTGTAATAAAACGTCACGATTTTCAGCCCCCAACATATGACCAGCGCCGCTATCAGCGCAAGGAATATCAGCAGCTTTACATACACCTTCTTTTTCGGCTCTTCATAAGCTTCATATGCTTCGTTTATATTTTTTATATTTGTATCGTTCATATCAAGCGCCCCTTTCTGTTGTCTGTATCTTCTGATCTGTTCTTACAGTAACATAATAACAAAAATCTGCACCAAATGCAAGCATTTGTAATTTTGCTAAGATGATTTTAAGATTTATCATAACAATGCACAAATTTGCACTTCCGATTTTATTCACTTATGCAATGTGCAGAAATGCTTTGCATTCGGGAAAAGACAAAAACAGAGCGGCACTATCTGCACCGCTCTGTTCGCTATATTATAATATATTACTGCTTAACGTTTCCCATAATGATACCACGTCCGTCAGTGCCTACATAAACTCTGCCGTATACCTTAGGGTCGCCGCTGATTATCTTTCTAACGTTACCCCACTTCTGTGTGTCATCATTGATACGCTTCCATGTTACTCCCTTGTCGGCTGACATATAAATGCCGTAACCATCGCCGTTTGCCTCGCCCATCATGTAGAGTGCCATGTAGTCGCCGTCTTTTTCAGCCTTACCAAGACCGATAGCATCGCACAGTGTAACGTCCTGAGATGTAGGAGCGAGAGTGCCTGTTGATGAGTCAAGATAGTAAACTCCGCCCGCACCTACAGGTATCCAAAGGTCGCCCTCTGTATCAGGACAAGCTTTTATTGATGTTGCTGAAACGAGCATATTTGCTATAGGGCTGAAAGTTTTTCCGCCGTCTGTGCTCATATAGAACGTTCCGTCATATGAGCCGTAGAACTTATCAGGATTTACCTTATCTGTTTCAATAACTGCACCGGCAGGAAGTCCCTCGCAGGTAGTCCATGTTTTGCCAAAATCGCTTGTTACTGCCGCAGCAACGCCTGTTGTGCCGCTCTGATAGAAAATGGTCTTGCCGTCAGCGGAAAGCTTAGCTGTGCCGCCTGCTTTTTTGCCAACTCCCTCTGGGAGAGTTTCAACAGCCTGCCAGGTTTCGGATGCGTCTGTTGAATAGTAAACTGAGCCGTCACCGTCGTCTGTCGCTCTTACTACTATCTTATAATCCTGTGCCGCACAGTCTATAGAGGTCGCCTTGAAGTCGCCATAATGCTCCTGCGGAGCTTTTGTTACATCATCATGGCGGAATCCGTAAAGGTCACCCATTGTGGAATAAAGCTCAGGAGTACCCTCGCCATTATCGAGAGGTGAAACGAAGTCAAAGATAGCTGTCATTTCAATGCCCATTGCCTTTACGCTTATGTCAACAGGCTCGTCCTTTATCTTTGAAAGATTTGATGTGCCGAAGATAGTTGCACCTGTTGTGTAAAGAACCTCATCTGGGTTGAACGGGTTGATAGCAACGCCTGTCATCCACCAGCCCGGCTTGAGCTGTCCCTGCCAATCCAGCCAAGGAGCATTGCTTATATCGAGATTAAAGTTGTTTACCTCTTTGCCGTTCTCGTCACTGCCCCAAATGCCGTTCCAAGTTTCGCCTCCGTCATAGGAAACGAAAAGGTTGTCGTAATATGCCCAAAGGTCAAGAGTTGTGCATACTATCATGTTAGGGTCGTTAGGGTTTACTGAGATACCATTGTAACCGCAAGTATAAGATCTCTCAGGAGTTATCTCTGTCCACTCGCCTGTTTTAAGGTTATACTTCTGAACCGCTCCGTCAGAAGCACCGTTTGGTCCTACCTTATAAGACCATGTTGAATAGAGATATCCGTCAGAAGATATCTCGCCCTGACAAGGCTTGAGCTTCTCGGTCTTGTCGCCTGTAGCCTCAGACTTTGGATTAGGGATAGCTGTCCAGGTTTCGCCTGCGTCATCAGAACGATAGAGATAATCCCCCTGTGTTCCTGCTGAGCCAACGATTATTGTCTTTGTTGCCTGACCCTTTTCAGAGCTTGATTTATCGAATGCCACGAATGTAAGTCCGATAGAATATCCGTCTTCAGTATATCCGCCCTTTGTAGGGAATGAAGTGACCTCGTTCCATGTTGCGCCATAGTCTGTGGACTTCCAAAGTCCGTCAGCTCTTGAGCCGAAGTAAAGTATAGAGTTATCGTTAGGGTCTACCTGAAGTCTTTCACCACAGCCTCTTCCGACCTCGTTACCGCCCATGCCGAAAGGCATTTCGCAGATAGTCCAGTTCTTGCCGTAATCGTCAGAAGCAAATATTGCACCGTTGTTTGTGGAGTATGTACCAGCCGCAAGATAAACTCTGTTTGGCTCAACAGGGTCAGTTGCAAGGCTCTCTGTTCCGTTATAGTTCCAATCGTCGCCACCAAAGCAATCTGTTATGCACTCCCAGCGCTGAGTATCCTTATTATACTTATAAGCGCCGCCCATATCTGTTCTGGCGTAGATAAGCCCCTCCTCAGTAGGGTTATAGATGACGTCAGGGATAAAACCACCGTCAACTATCTCGACATTTCCCCACTCCCAGCCAGTGTCAACAGGCTGAGCGTTGTAATACTCCTTCTTAGCGTCGCCCTTGCTGTCAGAGCCGCTGGAGGAATCGTTCTTTTTTGAGCAGCCTGCGAAAGCTGTCACTGTAAGGGCGGCGGCACAAGCCACTGCCATTAGTTTTTTTAACCTCATAAAAATTCTCCTTACAAGTTGTATTCGTTTACATCTCTGTGTTATTTAAAGGTGGAAGAACTCCACCTTTAAAATTTGAACTTATTTCACAATTATTGTACTACAATATCTTCAAATTGTCAATAGTCTTTTGTGTATTTATCTAAACTTACCACAACTTTGACAAACGCTTTGCTCTTACACCTTTATAAAATGAAGAATCTTTGAGCAGAAGTCGCCATAAAGTCCGTCGCCGTTCCACATCTTTGCGATGTTGATACCTGCATTCATAAGTGCCGCACCTGAAATCTTTTTGTCAGGCTCGTTCTCCTCATAATAGTAAGCGTCAGCTTCAAGACCTTTGAGCTTGATACGTCTTGATCTTTCGTTTGGTCTGCCAAGCACCTGAACGAACTCAAAGAGTGCTTCGCTCTTGTCCTTTGCAACGAACTCCCAAGCGTCCCAGGTGTTGTCCTCAAACATATTGCCTATTCTGTAGTGGTCGCCTGTTCTTACAAGCTTGTTGAACTTGTTGAACTCCTCTATCTGTGCTGGGATAGCGTCCCTGTCCTCCTGCGGTATCCTTGTTACGTCAAGCTCATAGCCGAACGTACCCACCATAGCAACGTGACCTCTTGTTTTGAACGGAGTGTTTCTGCCAACAGTATGATTAGGGCAATCGGAAACGTGCGCACCCATTGCTGAGCATGGATAGCACATTGAAGTGCCGTGCTGTATCTTCAGTCTTTCGATAGCGTCTGTATCATCAGAGCACCATATCTGTGGACTGTAGTAAAGCATACCGGGATCAAATCTTGCTCCGCCGCCTGAGCAGTTCTCCAGCAGGATATGAGGATAATCTGTTGTAAGTCTGTCCATAAGGTCATAAACACCGAGAACGTATCTATGCCACAGCTCTCTCTGTCTTTCAGCAGGCAGGGTAGCCGAGCCGACCTCTGTGAGCTGTCTGTTCATATCCCACTTTATGTACTCGATATTCGCACTGTCGAGAATCTTCTTCATCATGCCATAAACGTAATCTCTGACTTCTTTTCTTGAATAGTCAAGGACATACTGCTCTCTGCAAAGGGTCAAAGGTCTGCCCTTTATCTGGATAGCCCAGTCTGGGTGAGCCTTATAAAGCTCAGAGTCAGGGGATATCATTTCAGGCTCGAACCAAATGCCGAACTTCATGCCAAGCTTATTTACCTCGTCAACAAGATATTTAAGACCGCCCATGAGCTTCTTCTCATAAACGAACCAATCGCCCAGTGATGAGTTATCAGAATCTCTATGACCGAACCAGCCGTCGTCCATAACAAGCATTTCTATACCAAGCTTTGAAGCTTCCTTAGCGATATCTATAAGCTTGTCAGTATCGAAATTAAAGTAAGTAGCTTCCCAGTTGTTAATGAGTATCGGACGTCTTTTATCCTTATACTCGCCTCTGATAAGGTTGTTTCTATAGAGGTCATGGAAAGTTCTTGACATTTTGCCTATACCCTCGTCAGAGTGCACCATTACTACCTCAGGGCAAGTGAAGCTTTCGCCCTTTTCCAGAAGCCACTCGAAGTCAAGAGGATTTATACCCATAAGGAAACGAGTTTTCTTATGCTGAGTCACTTCTGCCTGAGCATAGAAGTTTCCAGAGTAAACAAAGTTGAAACCGAAAACCTCGCCCTTATCCTCGTCAGCGTTATTGTCGCAAAGAGCAACGAACGGATTGTTCTGATGTGATGATTCGCCCCTGCAGGAATCAACAAGCTGTTTACCATGGTGAAGTCTGCATCTTTCAACAGCTCTTTCTCTAGCCCATGAGCCGTTGAGTGTAATCATATCCATTTTGTCTGTATCAAAATCAACGCAAGCTGAAAGGGCTCTTGTTATCTTGAACGGCTTTTCGCTCTTGTTTGTGATAACAGCGGAACGTGTGATAACGTCAAGCTTATCGAAAGCTGTGTAGATAAGAACGACTTCGATATCGGCATACTTATCATACATTGTTATCTCGAGAGTTGAACAACCGCTTTCCTCAGTAGCGAAAGTAGCAGGCAGACCCTCAAGCTTTGGTTTGCCCTCATACATTTTATGAGAAACATATCTCAGATCGCTAGTCGACATACCGTCAGCGTCCATTATTTTGAAAGCAGACTCTCTGTAATCACCAAGACCGAAGCATGGATATTCAAAAGGCAGAGTATCCATAAAGCTTGCTCTGTCACGGTCGTTAGTGGCAGGGGTAAAAGGGCTTTCGTCAAGACGGAGAAGATACGTCAGATCTTCGTCAGGGACTTTATTTCCATAGTAAACGTGAGCGAGGTAGCCCTCCTCGCAGACCTTCATCATATAGTCTGTATTATTGGCTCTCAGCTTGAAAGCCTTATCTTTTTCGTTATAAAAGATATTGATAATTATCACTCCTTGCAAAAATCTGAACCTTACGGCTCATTGATATTATAACACATAGAAAAAATAATGCAACAGGGTAAAACGATTACTTTGAAAATTATTTTGTTAATTTTTCTTGATAATGCAAATATTTGAACACGGGTGGTTCAAATTGTGGGAATATATAAAAAAGGGACTTATGCATTTAGCACAAGTCCCTTAAAAATTCAATATTTATCTGTTATCAGATTAGTTGCCGTACTTAGCAGTGCTGATCTTGATACCAGGGCCCATTGTAGAAGCTACAACTACGCTCTTAAGGTACTGACCCTTAGCAGCGGCTGGCTTAGCCTTTACAACAGCGTTGATAAGTGTGTTGAAGTTCTGCTCGAGCTTCTCAACACCGAATGAAGCCTTACCGATAGGGCAGTGAATGATGTTTGTCTTATCAAGACGATACTCGATCTTACCAGCCTTAGCCTCTGTAACAGCCTTAGCTACGTCTGGAGTAACAGTTCCTGCCTTTGGGTTTGGCATAAGTCCTCTAGGTCCGAGGATCTTACCAAGACGTCCTACAACACCCATCATGTCAGGTGAAGCAACTACAACGTCAAAATCCATCCAGTTTTCCTTTGTGATCTTCTCAACGAGATCCATGCCGCCAACATAGTCAGCGCCTGCTGCCTTAGCAGCCTCGTACTTGTCTTCCTTACAGAATACGCAAACTCTTACAGTCTTACCAGTTCCGTTTGGAAGTACAACAGCACCTCTTACCTGCTGATCAGCGTGTCTTGAGTCAACGCCCAGACGAATGTGAAGCTCGATAGTTTCATCGAACTTTGCCTTAGCACCCTTAGCTGCAAGTTCCAGAGCCTCAGGAGCGTCATATTGCTTAGCCTTGTCGATAGCCTTGAAGCTGTCAACATACTTCTTGCCATGTTTCATTAATATTTCCTCCTCATTAAGTGGTAATACCGACAGTGGATATCTAGTCGGTTAGCGGAAAATTCCTCCCACCATTGCCGTGCATGAATGCACAGTACGATTGATTAGTCCTCAACTACAACGCCCATTGAACGGCATGTACCAGCGATCATGCTCATAGCACTCTCGATGTTTGCTGCGTTCAGGTCAGGCATCTTCTGCTCAGCGATCTTCTGAAGCTGCTCTTTTGTGATAGTTGCGACCTTAGTCTTGTTAGGAACACCGGAACCTGACTCGATCTTGCAAGCCTTCTTGATGAGAACTGCTGCCGGAGGAGTCTTGGTGATGAATGTGAATGATCTGTCTGCGTAAACTGTGATAACAACAGGGATGATAAGACCGATATCGTTCTTAGTTCTCTCGTTAAAATCCTTTGTGAACGCCATGATGTTTACACCGTGCTGACCAAGAGCTGGACCAACCGGTGGTGCAGGAGTTGCCTTTCCTGCTGGAATCTGAAGCTTAATATAGCCTACTACCTTCTGTGCCATTTGTTCGCACCTCCATAATTAAGTGGTAAGGCGAGCGCCATACGCTCTCCCACGTTTCCGGAAGCCGTATATCCGAACCGTCATTGACGGCTTTGCTTCCATTTTCACGAATGTTTGCGGGGTTTTACCGCCTTTTTCCTTATTCCTCAGACTTTATCTGTGTCAGCGGCATAGTAACGGTTGTTTCTCTGCCCAGCATAGATACTCTGACGTCTGCCGTCTGTGCTTCCATATCGAATTTCTCCACAACTCCTGTGAAGCCCTCGAATGAGCCTGCTGTTACAACGACGTTGTCGCCTTCCTTGAAGCCGACCTGAACGTTAGCGCTTCTCTGTGTGTCAACACCCAGTGCAGCGACCTCTTTATCGGTCAGCGGAACAGGCTTTGACGCAGGACCAACGAAGCCCGTAACGCCTCTGGTATTTCTAACGATATACCATGAATCGTCTGTAAGCACCATTTTTACAAGCACATAGCTTGGAAAAAGCTTTCTGTCGCCCTTGTCGATCTTATTGCCCTTTACTTCGGTAACTTCCTCCATTGGGATCATTACCTCAGGGATCAGATCCTGAAGGTTTCGGTTTTCAACAACCTTTTCAATATTGCTTTTTACCTTATTCTCATAACCTGAATAAGTGTGAACAACATACCACTTTGCTTCTTCTGACATGTTTCTTACCTCCATATTGATGTTGTCAAAACCGCTGTGACGGCTTAGCCGCCGATCTTAAGGATAGCCTTGATAGCTGCACCCAGACCTGAATCAACGCCGAAAAGGAACAGAGCCATAACGACCATTACCGAGAGAACAACTCCCGTATTCTTAGTCACCTGCTGTCTTGTAGGCCAAACGACCTTTTTCATTTCAGCTTTAAGCTCTCTGAAATATTTTCTTATTCCGCCCTTTTTCTTCTGATCCTTGCCGGTATCCTTTTTTGAAGACTTAGTAACATCTGTTTTTTTAGCCATTAGAAATAGCTCCTTTCAATATTACTTAGTCTCTTTGTGAAGAGTGTGTTTCTTACAGAACTTGCAATACTTGTTCATTTCAAGTCTGTCAGGGTCATTCTTCTTGTTCTTCTTAGTGTTGTAGTTTCTCTGCTTACACTCAGTACAAGCAAGTGTAATTTTTACTCTCATTTCGGCACCTCCTGACGAAATTTATACCCCGCAAGAACATTCAGGGTACGTCTGCCTCCCTCATACGTTTTCACGCAAGCTGTCACACAGCCCTGAGGTAACTTATGCTTTTTTACGCTCAAAAAAAGAGCGCAAAAAAATAGACCTCATAAAGAGGTACTACAATTATAACATCTGTGTTCTTCTTTGTCAATCATTTGTCAAAGAATTTTATTAATTTTTTGTAAATTTTATCGTTTGTCGAGTGAGGAGTGAGGAGTGAGAAATTATGGTATCGCCTTGCGGCGATGATTATTTTTCTTCGGGCAAATTTGCCATGCCGCAAAATCGCTACGCTCTTTGCGGATTTACATTTACTTAGGGATAGGGTAGGCGGTGCAGATTTTTGCTCCGATATTACCTTTATTTGATATCAGACTTTTGCGTGCTTTTTCTAATTAAATCTGCACCTTGTCGGCTGTCGCCGAATGAGGCTCTGCCTCAAGCTCCGCTTAGGGCTTTGCCCTAAGAACCCACAAGCCCTCTAACGCCGGGCTTGAGCCTGCGTTTAAGTGCTCGCTACGCTCGGTGCTGACTTCTTCTTTATACTTGTGCACAACTATGGTCAGCTACGCCCATTCCTCATTCCTAATTCCTCATTCCTCATTAAACCGGAAACTCCCCATTTTCAACGACCTCATCGGCAATCTCTCTCATCTCGTCCCAGTCATGCGAGTAATGGTCATTCAAGCAAGCCACAGCAAAGAACCCTCCTGCTTTCGCTCCTTTTATGCCCTCAACGATATCCTCATAGACCACGCAAGCCTTTACTTCAAGCCCCAGTTTTTCAGCCGCCAGCTCATAAACATCAGGAAAGCCCTTTCCCCTCTTCACCTGCTCTGTAGACACGAAGCAATCAAATTGATCCAAAATGCCGTTTCTCTTTAGCACAGGCTTATAAAGCTCCTCAGTTGAAGCGGTCGCCAATGCTATCTTCCTGCCCTGTTCCTTAAGCTTTCGCACATACTCCCCTGCGTTTCCGCAAAGCTCGATAACGTTCATATACTCATACACCGCCATATCGAACCATTCCTTCATTATATCCTGAATGTTCTCACCCAGAGAAAATCTATCGTTTGTATAAACAGCCGCCTGCTCGAAATTCATTGCAGACACCTGCTTGAAATAGTCCTCAGGCACTTTTATCCCACGCTTGCCGAGAAATTCCTCGTCTATCTTTGACCAAACGTGATTTGATCTTGTCAGAGTGCCGTCCAAGTCGAAAATGTGTCCCTTAAAATCTTTTATGTCCATTGTAATGTCCTTTCAGAAGTATTCATCAGAGAGCCTGAAGCCCTCGCCTATTATCTCACTCACGTCACCCACAAGCACGAAAGCCTTTTCGTCAGTTTCCGATGCTATCCTGCGAACATCCGTTATCCTGCGTTTTCTCACTGCGCAAAGTATAAGATCTCTGTCCTCTCCCGTGTATCCCGTTCGGGCTTTTATGACCGTACACCCCAAGTTGCCCTCATTAAGAAGCCTATGGAGTATCTTATCTGCGGCAGGGCTTATTATCAGCGCAAGCTTTCCTCTGTCGCCGCCGTAGAGTATCATATCCAGCGTTTTTGAGAACACCCACAGTGTAAAGAACGAATACAGTGCGTTGTCGATACTGCCGAAAACAAAACCGCTGAGCACACATATCACACCGTCTGCAAGCATAAAGATCTGTCCTGCCGCCATGTAGGGCTTTTTCCTTTTGATAAGCTTTGCAGCGATATCAGTTCCGCCTGTTGTTCCCCCTGAACGAAAAACTATCCCACAGCCTGCGCCCAACAGAATACCACCTGCTATTGCGCTGAGGAAAATATCATTTGTGAGTGGTGTAAAAAGCGTACACATATCCGCAGTCAGACCTGAAACTGCAATAGCTACAACAGTTCCCAAAAGGAAACGCCAGCCGAACACATAAAGGCTAACCGCCAACAAAGGAAGATTTATCGCCATTGTAAGCGAGCCGACGCCAAGAGGCAGAAATCTTGACAACATGACAGCAAGCCCCGAAGCACCTCCGGGGGCAATTTCGTTAGGGCTTAAAACCAGCCCAACGCTCACGCCATATATGACCGCACCGAGAAGCAAGAGAGGATAGTCCACTCTGCCCTTTGCAGATTTTTTGGTCGAAAACAATTTATTCAGAAGTATCATAAAAGCCCTCCAAGCTATGCAAAAGCAAAGATAGGCTTATTTTTCCCCTGATACCTCGTAAAATACATTTTTACAAAAGAGGCGCAATGGTCCTGAGAATGACCGACATGAACCTTGACCAGAAGCTGCGGTTATTTATATCGTCATGAGTTATCCTATGACAGCGGTTTTCAAACATATCGTCAAAGTCCGCTTTTATATCCTTTATACAACTTGTTTTGTACATATAAGTTGCGCACTCAAAATGGAGATACAAACTTCTGTAGTCGAGATTTATCGTGCCCACCACGGCTGACTTATCGTCCGAGAGGAACATTTTGGCGTGGTTAAAGCCGCCTTTATACTCATAGACTTTCACACCCAGCGTTTCAAGATCTCTGTAGAAAGACCTTGTTATAACGCTCACATACCATTTATCAGGTATCTCAGGAGTGATTATCCTAACATCAACACCGCTTTTTGCCGCATAGCCCAGGACGGTGAGCATTTCGTTGTCAGGAATAAGATACGGGGTAGAGATATAGATATAATCCTTGGCATTGTTTATCATACCCATATAGACAAGCTCGCCCACATTCTCGTCATCGAGAGGGGAGTCACCGTAGGGGATAACATAGCCGTTGTTCACAACGTTTTTTACAGTTGGGCGGTACATATTATACTCAGTTTTATCACCTGAGATGACCTCCCACATTTGCAGAAACATCATGGTAAAATTCCAAACGCCGTCGCCCTTTAGCATAACTGCGGTATCTTTCCAATGACCGAAACGCTCCTTGCGGTTTATATACTCGTCGGCGATATTAACGCCCCCGTTGAAAGCCACGTTGCCGTCGATAACAAGAATTTTTCTATGGTCACGATTATTCTGTATAGTAGAAAGCATAGGGCGGAAAGGATTGAAAACAAGGCATTTTACCCCTTGGTCGGTAAGCTTTTTCTTATATCTGAAAGGTAAAGTGAACTGAGAGCCCATGCCGTCATAAAGAAGTCTTACCTCCACGCCTGCCTTAGCTTTTTCAAGAAGTATCTTAACTATCTCACGCCACATTTCACCGTCGTCGATAATAAAATACTCCATAAAGATAAACTCCTGAGCTTTCTGAAGCTCCTCAAGCATAGCCTTATACTTATCTTCGCCAAGGGGAAAATAAGTGACCTCCGTATTACCGCAGACAGGGTAGCCCCCCGACTTATCCACATAGTTTGCAAGCTTATAAAAATCAGGCTCACTTTCATGGAGATAGCTCATTATCTGTTTATTTGTTTTAAGGAAAGGTCTTGTATTGGCGGATTTCTTAGCATAAAGGTTTCTGACCTTTCTTGTTGAAAACTGATTTTTGAGTAATATATAAAGCACCACCGTAAAGATAGGCACGATAACAAGTGGTACTATCCACGCCAATTTATAGGCAGGGTTCTCGCTGCTGTTAAGGATATAGATAGCAAGCACGATAGCCACAGTAGAAAAAACGATATGCAGATAGGCATAATGCACAGCGAAGCTTTGGAAGATGATAAAAATGAAAATAAGCTGCAATGCAAGAAGCAGGATAATAGTGGTTTTCTGTGAGAATATCATATTTATAAGTTTTTTCGGTTTTTTCTTTTGTATTTTTTCGCTTATCTTTTCCGCCACATTATCCGCCTGCCTTTCTGAAAATAGTGATACACAACTGATTATAACATTTATTTTTGATTTTTGCAATACACAAAAATGCAGTTAATCCGCCCTGATTTCACGAATTTCTGTGACAATAACACAACTTTTGTTATCTTATTGTTGACAACAATTTGCGAAACAACGCACGAACAATGTAGGGGAGCAGCGCATTTCTGCTTTGTAGAAATGCGACGTCCCGCTTGTGTTCGCCTGCTCAATCCTACGATATCCGTACAACATTTGGCACATTGTTTCAAAACATTGTCTGCTTCTTATATTTAGTGACAAATTGAAACCACACCGCTCCGAACGGGACGTCGAGGGCGCCGTCCCCTACAATTCTAAACATAACGCCACATAAATACACACAAAAAAAACAGGCAGACGGCTTTCCGGAGCAAGCCGTTCCCACAGCCGCTAAAAAACCATCTGCCTTATTATTTTTGCTAAAATTTCAAACAGCTATTCAGTATAGCCAAAGGCAAGCACTTCTCCTTGTTTGTCCTCATCGCCTGCCGCCATTGATATCTCAACGGTATAGTTAGTTGCTTCAGGCATCATGGCGATATTCTGTATCTGAGCATTTCCCCAGCCTGACGGACTTATGGTATCGTAATCGCTTTCGTCATACACCTCTCCGTCTGCTGTTACCTTAACATGAAGCTTGCCGAACTCGCCCTGCTTCACCTCTTTGTATATCATGTACAAGAATTTTTTGTCCTTGAACTCGAATACGATAGGGCTGTTATCTCCGGTGTTGTCGTAAGTCCAGCCATTTGTAAAGCTTGCGACGCTTGAGCCTTCTTTCCAACTTCCAAGGCTTGTTGGCGTAAGGCTGTCGCCCTCATACATATGAGCGTCCACTTCTCGTGGAGAGAAAACAGTGTCTGTGGGCATAACATAATCGCCCTCTGGCGCAACGTCCATAACAGTGTCAAAATAGTAGTCCACCATTGAAGCCACAAGCTTGTGACCCTCAGTGTTAGGGTGTGACTGATCGTCAGAGAAATCTTTCCAAGTCATTCTGTTGTTTGCGAAAAGATATCTTAGAGCGTCACAGTATGATATCATCGGCAGGTGATAAAACTCGCCTATCTGCTTCATATAATCCTGAGCAGAATGGTCGTTTTCAGTCACCGAGAACAGCAGAACAGGAGTGATATTCTTCTGCAAAAGCGTTCTGACTATTGACTCGTAAGCGTTCTGATAGTCAGCCTCAGTGCCGTCATTTACTGCAAATTCGATAAAGCATATGTCAGGCTCATACGCCAGCACATCTCTGTCAAGCCTGAGTATTCCAAGCTTAGACGGCGTACCGCTAAGGCCTGCGTTCACATACTGAACGTTATCCCCCGTACCGAATTTCTGTGCAAAATAATCACAAGTGAGCTTAGCATAACAGCCCTCTGCACCGGCAGAAATACCCTCAGTGATAGAGCCGCCAAGATACGCCACAGTGACCTTTTCGCCTGACTGTGCTTTCTTTATAACATTCTGCATCATAGAAGTGTTGCCGTATGACACCATAGCCTTGTCATACATAGCCTGCGTCCACTCCTCGTCAGTTTCAGGCATTTTTTCGACCTGCGAGCTTGAAGACTCCGCTTTGCTTTCAGCCTTTGAGCTGTCCGCATTATTTCCGCAGCCTGCAAAAGCCGCTCCGCACATAGCAACACTCACAAGCACTGCCAACAATTTTTTTGTATCCATTATTTGTACCTTTCTAATCTATGATAGCGAAATCGGTTTCACACCGCATATAACACAAAAAGTACGGACAAAGCCGTACTTTTTGGTTATATCAATATGATAAAAATTCTTATTAGTTAAGAACTGCCTTCTCAGTTTCCTTATCGAAGATATGGATTCTGTTAGGATCGATAGCGACCTTAAGCTCATCCTGTGGACGAACGTCAGAACGAGGTGAAACTCTAGCTGTGAGCTGGATACCCTCGCAGTTGAGGTACAGATATGTTTCAGCACCCATCATTTCAGTTACTTCAACAGTTGTGTTGATAACGCCTGTTGTAGCCTGAGCGAGGAATGCAGGCTCGTCATGGATACACTCTGGACGAACACCAAGAACAACTTCCTGATCAACCAGTGGCTCAAGAACTTCAGGATCTACCTTAGACTCTGGAACTGTTACCTGATACTTAACGCCTCTTGTTGTCTTTGTATCCTCAGAACCGAACTCAACAACATACTTGCCGTCTACCTTGAGAAGCTTAGCGTCGATGAAGTTCATCTGTGGTGAACCAATGAATCCTGCAACGAACTGGTTTACTGGATCGTTGTAAAGATTTGTTGGTGTGTCGATCTGCTGAATGTAACCGTCCTTCATAACTACGATACGGTCACCCATTGTCATAGCCTCTGTCTGGTCATGAGTTACATAGATGAATGTAGTACCGAGCTTCTTATGGAGCTTAGAGATCTCAGTTCTCATCTGTGCTCTCAGTTTAGCATCGAGGTTTGAAAGAGGCTCGTCAAGAAGGAATACCTGTGGCTCACGAACGATAGCTCTACCGAGGGCTACACGCTGTCTCTGACCACCGGAGAGAGCCTTTGGCTTTCTGTCAAGAAGGTGAGCGATGTCAAGTATTCTTGCTGCTTCCTCTACCTTTCTTGCGATCTCATCCTTTGGTACCTTTCTGAGCTTCAGACCGAATGCCATGTTCTCAAATACTGTCATGTGAGGATACAGAGCGTAGTTCTGGAATACCATTGCGATATCTCTATCCTTAGGAGCGATGTCGTTTACAAGTCTGTCGCCGATGTAAAGCTCACCTTCACTGATCTCTTCAAGACCTGCGATCATTCTAAGTGTTGTAGACTTACCACAACCAGAAGGACCTACGAGGATGATAAACTCCTTATCCTTGATCTCAATGTTGAAGTCTGAAACAGCGATAACGCCGCCAGCATACTTCTTATAAATTTCCCTTAATGATACACTTGCCATTAAAAAAGGACCTCCCTATTTGAATTTTACTAATATCCTAATTAGCTATGCTTTAATCATAACAAATTTTTAACATACCCGCAAGAGTTTTTTTTACTAAACTTTATTATATCTCATTATGAATATTGACGAAAATTCACATAGAATAGGTAATTACTTACATTTAAACGATTTCGCTGTCAATAATCTTTCAACATCTTTGTGCATTATTTCTAAACAGCTTCCAAGAGGCAGATCCGGATCTAAAGGCATCTCTCCGATCTTTATCCGCTTAAGAAAAACAACTTTATTTCCCAGCTTTTCAAACATTCTCTTGACCTGATGATACTTACCCTCATGAAGCACAACAGTACATTCATCGGGACAGTTCACACTTGCGGAAAATTCCGCAGGCAGACATTTCTCTCCGCCGTCGATAGTCATGCCCTCGGCGAATGCCTGAACATAATTTTCCTGCCAAGGGTCACGAAGTCTGACGAAATAGGTTTTCGGAACATGGGTCTTAGGGGACAACATTCTGTGGGCGAGAGCTCCGTCATCAGTGAGAAGCACAAAGCCCTCAGTATCCTTATCGAGCCTGCCCGCAGGGAAAAGTCCCTCCCTGAACATCTCAGAAGGTACTAGCTCAAGGACAGTTTTCGACTCTCCGTCACGAGTGGAGCAAACCACACCCTGCGGCTTGTTCATCATTATGTAGACAAACTTTTTATAGCATATCTCCACGCCCTTTACAGCAACAATATCGTTTTCGCTGACCTTAGCATCAGCCGCCTTGGCGACCTTTCCGTTTACAGTCACCTGACCTTTTCTGCAAAGCTCTCTCACCATGCTTCGGGAAATATCATTACGCTGTGAAGAAACAAATTTATCAAGTCTCATAGCAAAAGCCTTTCTGACAATTTTCTTATAAAGATTATAGCATACGATACCGCCAAAAGTCAAATATGCGAAAAAACTTGACCAAAAGCAAACGCCTGCAGATATGCTCCACAGGCGTTTTATTACTATTTGTATCGGTTTTTTCGACCTATGAAGCATTAGTTTACCCTTATTCATAGTGCCGACGTTCCACGCTCAGACGCCTACTTTTTCCTCAGCCCCTGCATAAATCCGTCCAGCTCCGCTGAGCATACATCTCCTCCCACAAGCTGTCCCTCACAGACGATAAGATTAGCCCTGACCTCCTGCTTCTTATTCCCATAATTCTTCACAGAATATGTATACACCTCAGCGGTTTTCCCTTTATAGTCCTCCAGATCAAAGCCCTGCTGCTTCTGAAGCTTATTATACTTTTCATACACCTCATTGAATTCTTTCGGTATGGTCACCGCCTTGCATTCATCGTATTCGTCAGACACCTCCCAGCCCATTTCTTTCAAAAACGCCTGTCTTTGTGCTTCGCTTTTCATCTCGTACACCGCAGGCGACGATATCCTCACCACTGTCACTATTATCACCGCCAACAGCGCCAACGCCGCCAGAACCGCCCCGATCACCGCAAATGTTGGCTTTTTTACTTTTATTGTCTTGATAAACATACCCTTTTCCTCGCTTTCTGTTTTCAAAGTTTGTACATTTATATGTATTGTCCCAAAAATTATAACTACCTGTCCGATTTTTTATTTTGTTATATAATTTTCAAAAATAATTTTTATAGCATTAATAATATTATTGTATAATAAATTTATCGGTTTGCTATGATTTATTATTACAAACTCTGTAGCGCTGATATGACATTGTGCAAAATTGACAAAAATAAAAGTGAAAATTAATGTGAATTAACGATTTTGTATTTTTTTGTACAAATGTCTTTGACAATTTCAAAATATGTGGTACAATATTATTAGGTAACGCTATGCTTCTCCGCATTGCCTGCGGAGGGTACTGAAACGTTTTCTTAAATCTGCCTTTTCACGGCTGTGAAGGGGCAAGCTATTATTGCTGATGCGTTCTGCGGTCAGCCGCAGGATTGATATATGAAAGGAGCAATGAGTTTTATGTCAAAAATTATTGCAGTTACTTCCGGTAAAGGCGGAACAGGCAAATCTTCTATAAGCGCCTGTCTCGGTTATGCCCTTGCTAAGCAGGGAAACCGTACACTTATAATTGAGCTTGACTTTGGTCTGAGATGTATGGATATCATGCTTGGTATGCAGGGTAATATTACATACGATCTAGGTGACGTTCTTGAGGGTACTTGCGACGTATACAAGGCAACAACAACTGTTAAGCTTGCTTCAAACCTGAGCGTTCTCTGTGCTCCGTCCGACCCGTTCGTTCAGCTCAAGGCTGAGGATATCGAAAAGATCACACAGGAAATGAGAAAGTATTTTGAATACATAATCATTGACACCTCTGCAGGTATCAACGGTTCTGTATTTGATATAGTTACTAATTCCGACCTTATACTTATAGTTACAACTCCTGATCCTGTATGCGTAAGAGATGCGAGAATGATGTCAGATGAGTTCTATAAAAGAGGAAATCAGAAGCAAAGACTTGTTATCAACAAGGCAAACAAGAGAATATTCGAGTTTGACGAAATGGACGACCTTGACGCTATCATCGACACAGTCGGCGTTCAGCTTCTGGGTGTTATCCCTGAGGACAGTGCTATCCCTCTTGCAACAGGAAAGGGTGCGCCGCTTTCATCAAGCTCTATGGGCTTCCTTGCATTCTCTGCTATTTCAAGAAGAATAAAGGGCGAGCATATACCCCTCTCCATCAAGGTCTGAGTATATTATCAGCTGTGTGCGTGAGGATATCTGCGCGTAGTGCGGCTGTTTTATATAACGAAACTTATTTGTTCATTAATATACTAATATATAAACGGGGGGTTTCCATTGAATATTGCACTTATTGCTCATGACACAAAAAAGGAACTCATGGTACAGTTCTGTATCGCCTATTGCGGTGTACTCAGCAAGCACAATCTTTGTGCCACAGGTACTACGGGAAAAATGGTAGCCGAAGCAACAGGCCTTAACGTTCAGCGTTATCTCAGTGGCTCACAGGGCGGCGACCAGCAGATCGCAGCAAGAATATCCTGCAACGAGATAGACCTGCTTCTGTTTTTCAGAGATCCTATCTCAGTGAAGCCACACGAACCTAATGATATGAATCTCCTCAGACTTTGCGATGTACACAACATTCCGGTAGCCACAAACATTGCCACCGCCGAAGCGCTTATCCACGCACTTGAGCGAGGCGATCTTGACTGGAGAGATATCATTAATCCTACAAAGATATAATTGAAATTTCATATACAAAAGCGATGAAAGGGAGAGTATTCCGTTCTTATGTTTCAGCGAGAGCCGTTGGTGAGAGGGTTCACACAAAGGGCAGGAAGAAGGACACCTTGGAGCTTCCGTTTGTTCAAGAACGGACGTATAGCTGCGTTAAAGCGTTAGAGTGATCCGGCACGATAGTGTTCGGATAATTAGGGTGGTATCACGGTAAAAGTCGTCCCTTACTAGGGGACGGCTTTATTTTTTTATCCACCACCCGTAGGGGAGCGGCTCAATTTCTGTGAAACAAGAATGCGACGTCCCGCTTTTTCGCTCCTCACTCACTCTTGAATATCTTATCTCAGCACACCAAAAAGCAAAGGCGGTATAACAATGAAAGCCAGCCAGCTAACAAAAGAAAACATCACCCCCGGAATAGTAGACAAGCTTCTTTTCGAGGGTCTTGACTATAAAGGCGAAGCTGCCGACGTTATAATAGTTCTGGGAAGCCGCAAAGCCTGCGACTATCGTGTTCCCCTTGCGGCAAAGCTTTTTCACGAGGGAAAAGCCCCACATCTCATATTCTGCGGAGGAAAGGTGCAAAAGACTTCCCTTGGTGATATGGCAGAATATAAAGCCATGCTCATCGCCGCCGAAAAATGCGGCATACCGACCTCCGCCATAACTGTGGAAACACACTCTCTTGATACCGTGGAAAATCTGCAAAATGCAGCCGAGCTTGTAAAAAAGCATTTTCCAAACTGCAAAAGCATTATTATAGTCACTACCGCATATCATATGCGGCGTGCCGCCATGCTTGCACAGCACTTTTTCACACAGAAAATTATCCCCTGCCCTGCCAGCCGTGGCAGCACACAGCGAAATAATTGGTCAATGACCGAAAAAGGCAGCACAACAGCACTTGACGAATGTCTTAAATTCGGTTATTATATAAAAAAAGGTTTTATTGACGATTTTGAAATTTGAAACGTTGTAATTAACAGCACCAAGGCTCTTTAATGTAGTGGTGAACAGTGTTCGCCCGTTTATTAACAACGTCCCGATATCACAGCTATTTAAACGATATCGGTATTCAAAAGTTCAAGACAAAATACAGAAAGGATCGTTATTATATGGCATTGATAGTTAAAAAGCCAAAAGGCACAGAGGACATCGTTCCCTCAAAGGTCTATAAGTGGCACACTGTAGAGAAGATAGTTTCCGAAGCTGCCGAAATATACGGCTTCAAAGAAATAAGAGTACCAACTTTTGAGGAAACAGGTCTGTTCGTGCGTTCTGTTGGCGAAACAACAGACGTTGTTCAGAAAGAGATGTATTCAGTTTCCGCAGCAGGCGACTCAAAGTTCACACTCCGCCCGGAGGGAACATCAGGCACAATGAGAGCAGTCCTTGAAAACGGCATTATGAACGAGGGTCTGCCGCAGAAGGTCTATTATATCCTCTCATTTTTCAGACACGAGAATACACAGAAAGGCAGACTCAGAGAGTTCCACCAGTTTGGCTGTGAAATGGTCGGCTCTGAAAGCCCAAGAGCAGACGCAGAGGTAATTTCACTTGCAAAAAGCGTTCTTGACAGAGCAGGACTCAGAAACATCAAGCTCAACATCAACTCTATAGGCTGTCCAACCTGCCGTGCAGAATATCGCAAGGCTCTGAAAGAGTATTTTGCCGCAAGAAAAGACCAGCTTTGCGAGACCTGTCGGGACAGACTTGACAAAAATCCAATGAGAATACTTGATTGTAAAATCAAACACTGTCAGGAGCTTGGCAAGGACGCCCCTGTTATCCTCGATTATCTCTGTGATGATTGCAAAGAACACTTTGAGAAGCTTCAGGAGTACCTCTCCGTAATGGGCATCGACTTTGACATCAACCCTAAGATAGTAAGAGGTCTTGACTACTATACAAGAACAGTTTTCGAGTTCATCACCGATGAGATAGGCGCACAGGGCACAGTCTGCGGCGGCGGACGTTATGACGGACTTATCGAGCAGCTTGGCGGCAAGCCAACCCCTGCCCTCGGTTTCGGTCTTGGACTTGAAAGACTTCTCATGGTAATGGACGCTCAGGGCTGCGACTATATGGAGCCAAAGACCTGCGACCTTTATATCGTACCAATGGGCGAGGACGCCCTTAAAAAGGCAATGGGCATAGCCTCCGAGCTTAGAGAAGAGGGCTGTTTCGTAGAATATGACCTTATAGGCAAAGGACTTAACGCTCAGATGAAGTATGCAAACAAAACAGGCGCAAAGTTCGTTATGGTGCTTGGCGACAACGAGATAGAATCAGGCGTTGCAAAGCTCAAAAACATGGCAACAGGCGAGCAGACAGATATCAAGCTTGACAACACCATTGCCGAGAACTTTTCAAACGCACTTATGGCAGATATGTTCAAGGATATCGACGCTGATATAGAGAAATTTATCGGAAAGGAGAACTAAGCAATGAGATGTGAACAGTGCGAGAAAATACCTCTGGTAGAAATACACACTCCGCAGGAATATATGCTCTGCATAGGTTCTCTTGCAAGAATGCTGCTGGCAGGGGAAGTTGAAATGACCTATCAGACCTGCCCACTTGATAAGATAATGGATAACGACAACAAGTGGTATGCTGAAAAGCTTTTCCACCAGTTCAGGTGTACAAAATGCGGCACTATCTATGGTATGCTCTGCAACACCCACACAGGCGGACAGATAAAGATAAACGACAAGGTCTTTGACCCTGCTGATTATCCCGATAAAAAGGAAGATAAATAATGCTTGCAATAAGACCCGTGACCTATGAGGTAGAGACCTCACTTTCGCCCAAAAGAGTTCTCAGAAAGCTTGACGGCGACCTTATCGAGCATAGACCCACCATAAACATTCTCTCCCAAAGCAAGTTCATGAAAAACCACCGTGACGATACCATTTTTTATGGCTACCGCACAGACGCCGAAAGCTTTCAGATATTCCACCACACCGCTAAAAAGCGTGACGGAGGCTCAACAGGCTTTTATGGCAAGGTAGAAAAGACCCCCAACGGCTCCAGGATATACGGCAAGTTCAGAAAGCCTATCTATGCCTATGTTGTGGGTGTCATATGGACGGTGCTGGTGCTTTTCCTCACCCTTATGCTTGTGGCACTGGAAGAGAAAACAGGCGCAGTATGCTTTGCCGCAATATGGCTCGTGGGATTGTTCCTCATGTTCTGGGACAACAAGAAGAAGTTCGTCAGAGCCTATCTTGACAGCTTCCCGCCTGCCGTCAGCAAAACAGACGAAAGCGACGAATAATTTTTATCAATATAAACCCAAAGAAAAGGAAGTAATGTAAAATGAAACTTGATACAATGAAGGGCTTACGCAGGACCCATTACTGCGGCGAAGTGCCTGAAACAGAGCAGGAAGTCGTTGTATGCGGCTTTGCCGACAGAGTAAGAGATATGGGCAACCTTATCTTCATCAACCTCCGTGACAGAACTGGACTTGTACAGCTTGCATTCAATGATGAAACAGACAGAGCCGTTTTTGAAAAGGCTCAGCTTGTAAAAGGCGAGTATGTCCTCATGGCAAAGGGTATGGTACGTCCTCGTGAGAGCGTGAACGAAAAGCTAAAAACAGGCAAGATAGAAGTTGCCGTAACAGACCTGAGAATTCTCTCAAAGGCTGAAACAACACCGTTTGAGGTAACAAACTCAGATAAGGTAAACGATGAGCTGAAGCTCAAATACCGCTACCTTGACCTTAGAAATCCAAAGCTTCAGAAGAATATCATCACCCGTCATAAGATCGCTCAGATAACAAGAGAGTATTTCTATGACAATGGTTTCCTTGAGATAGAAACTCCTATGATGATGAAGTCCACTCCTGAGGGCGCAAGAGATTACCTCGTTCCTTCAAGGGTTCACGCAGGCAAGTTCTATGCACTTCCACAGTCACCGCAGATATACAAGCAGCTCCTTATGATATCAGGTTATGACAGGTATATCCAGCTTGCAAGATGTTTCCGTGACGAGGACCTGAGAGCTGACAGACAGCCTGAGTTCACACAGATAGACCTTGAGATGTCCTTTGTCGATCAGGAGGATATCCAGGCTTGTATTGAGGGCTATATCGAAAAGCTTTTCAAAGAGATACTTGGTGTAGAGGTAACGCTCCCACTGCCAAGACTTACATTTGCAGACGCTATGAGCCGTTATGGCTCTGACAAGCCTGATACACGTTTCGGCATGGAGATACAGGATATCACAGACACCGTTAAGGATATAGACTTTGTGGTATTCAAGTCAGCTATCGAAGCAGGCGGCTCAGTTCGTGCAATAAACGTCAAGGGCGGTGCGGCAACATACACAAGAAAAGAGATCGACAAGCTTGTTGAGCACGCAAAGGGCATAGGTGCAAAGGGTCTTGCATATATCCGCTGGGCAGACGAGCCAAACTGCTCATTCAAGAAGTTCCTCGGTGAGGGCGACCTTGAAAAGATAAACGCAGCCGTTGGAGCAGAAAAGGGCGACCTCGTTCTTATCTGTGCAGACAAGAACAAGGTAGTTCTTCCAACTTTGGGCGCACTCAGACTTATCTGCGGAAAGCGTCTTGGCGTTATCCCAGAGGGCAAGTTCAATTTTGTATGGATAACAGAAATGCCTTTCTTTGAGTATGACGACGAGAACGACACATGGGTAGCAGCGCACCACCCATTCACAATGCCAATGGAGGAGTGCCTTGACTATCTTGACACCGACCCTGCAAACGTCCGTGCAAAGGCATGGGATCTTGTCCTCAACGGCACAGAGCTTTCATCAGGCTCAATGAGAATAACAGACTTTGAGCTTCAGCAGAAAATGTTTGAAGCACTGGGCATGACGGACGAAGAGATAGAAGCAAAGTTCGGCTTCCTCGTAGACGCCTATCGTTATGCCGCACCACCGCATGGCGGCATGGGCATAGGACTTGACAGACTTTCCATGATAATCTGCAATGCCGACAGCCTTAGAGATGTAATAGCGTTCCCAAAGGTACAGAACGCCAGCGAGCTTATGAGTGCTTGTCCGTCCACAGTAGACGAGAAGCAGCTTGAAGAGCTTCACATCAAGACCACAGAAATAGAAGAATAATTCGCATTAACGCAAACAGGATAGCTCATGAGGGCTGTCCTGTTTTTGTTTTATTGCACAAATTCTAATGACCGCACAATGTATATGTAGGGGCGACCTGAGGTCGCCCGCCTGCGTTTTATCTCTCGCTACGCTCGGTGCTGACTTTTACTTTGTGCTTGTTCTTTACTCTGGTCGGCTTTGCCCATTCCTCACTCCTCACTTATACTCCCCCTCATATAAACTTGAAACCCGCAGCCGAATTACTCGACCACGGGTTCCAAGCTATAATTTATAAGTGGGATGGGGGCAATTTTATTGGGTAGTCACCCGTCATCTTTAAGGCTTAATCGTCCTGAAGTGCGTCATAACCCTCTTCATTCGTTCTGATCTTTACTACGTTCTCAATGTTGTATATAAAGATCTTTCCGTCTCCGATATGACCTGTATAAAGGGCTGCCTTTGCAGCATCGATAACTGCTCTTGTTGGTACCTTGCAAATAACGACCTCGACCTTTACCTTTGGCAGCAGATTTGTTTCAACAACTGCACCACGGTAATACTCAGGCTGTCCTTTCTGCATTCCGCAGCCAAGAACGTTCGTTACTGTAACACCTGTTACGTCGATGTCCTCCAAAGCTGTGATAAGATCGTTGAGCTTCTGCTGCTTGCAGATGATAGCGACCTTTGTCATCTTAGGTGTGCCGTCAGCAGACGGTGCGTCTGTTGCATAAGATTCTACCTTGATGGCCTTCTCAACAGGAACTACAGGCTCTGTTGACTTGTCTACCTTTACAACGCTCTTTGCGTCGTCCTTTGTATAGCTGAGCATTGCCTGTGACATTGCTGGTGCGAAGTCAGCGTAAGAAGATACAAGACCATGCTCTGTAACGTCAAGACCAAGGATCTCTTCCTGCTCGGAAGCTCTAAGACCGATCGTGTGCTTGATGATCTGGAATACGATAGTCATTGTGATAGCTACCCAAGCGATAACTGATACCATACCGAGAAGCTGGATACCAAGGAGATGTGCTCCGCCGCCTGTGAAGAGTCCCTTTTCACCGCAAGTACCGTCTGAGAAAAGACCTACTGCGATAGTACCCCACATACCGTTGAGCATATGAACTCCGCAAGCACCAACTGGGTCATCTATCTTAAGTACCTGATCTATAAACTCTACACCTACAACTACGAGGATACCTGCAACGATACCGATTATAGCTGCTGATACTGGTGAAACTGTGTCGCATGGAGCTGTGATAGCTACCAGACCTGCAAGTGAAGCGTTAAGTGTCATTGAAACATCCGGCTTCTTATACTTGATCCAAGTAAAAATCATTGTTGTGATAGTTGCAACTGCTGCTGCAAGGTTTGTTGTTACGAAAACCTTACCTGCAAGCGGAATAGCGTCGCCTTCCATAGAAACTGTTGAAGCACCGTTGAATCCGAACCAGCAGAACCAAAGGATAAAGCAGCCAAGTGCGCCCAGTGTAAGCGAGTGACCTGGGATAGCCTTTGCCTTGCCGTTCTTGTCATACTTACCGATACGAGGACCAAGGATAGCTGCGCCAACGAATGCTGCAACGCCGCCTGCCATATGAACGCAAGTTGAACCTGCGAAATCATGGAAGCCGAGGTCTGCAAGCCAGCCGCCGCCCCAGATCCAGTGAGCCTCGATAGGATAGACCAGAAGGCTTATAATTGCTGAATAGATACAATAAGAAATGAACTTTGTTCTTTCTGCCATAGCTCCAGAAACGATAGTTGCTGCTGTTGCACAGAAAACTGTCTGGAAGATAAGGAAAGCAAAGAATGGAACTCCGTCTGGAGCAGCTGAAGCATATGTTGAATCAGCGATTCCCTTGTAAGCTCCGATGAACTTTCCGTCGCCAAACATTATACCGAAACCAAAGAGCCAAAACAGCGGAGTTCCGATACAGAAGTCCATCAGGTTTTTCATGATTATGTTACCTGCGTTTTTCGCACGGGTGAAGCCCGTTTCAACCATTGCGAAGCCTGCCTGCATAAAGAATACAAGTGCAGCTCCCAACAGTACCCATATAGTATTGACGGCACTGAAGCCTGTGCTGTCAGCCAATACTGTTACAGTGTTTGTCATATCTTTTTCCTCCTAAAATACAAAAAAGCGTATGACGACCAAAGCCATTCGGCTCGGTCTGTCATACACTTCATTGTGCATTCCGTATATTATTGTAGCTGTAGGGGAACAAAGTAGTAGATCTGTGGTTAGTTTGTTATAAAGTCCATGTTATATTGAAAATTTGAATTGTCCCTTACTTAACGTAGAACAGCAGGTCGCTGTATGTTGGATAAGGCCAGTACTCCTTGCCTACCAGTGTTTCGATCTTATCAGCCGGAACTCTGAGAGCGCCCATATCTGCAAAGATAGTATCGTGGAAGAAGTTTGCCATTTCCTGTGTGTCCTCTATAGCGTGTACTTTCTGTACATCAGCTTCCAGTGTGCCAAGTGCCTTGTACATCTCAGTTACGAGAGCTGAAATTTCCTTAACGGTTTCTTCCTCAAATACAGTTTCAGCACCGCAGCTCTTTGCAAGCTCAGCAGTCTTTGCGATATCCTTGATATACTTAGCTGCAGCAGGAAGGATCTCCTTCTTAGCCATGTCGATCATTGTAAGAGCCTCGATATTGAGCGTCTTGCAATACTCGTCGAGGAGGATCTCAACTCTTGACTGAAGCTCAGCTTCTGTATAGACTCCGTACTTAGAGAATACGTCAACATTCTTTTGTGCAAGGAATGCAGGAACAGCTTCAGGAGTTGACTTAAGGTTAAGAAGTCCTCTCTTTTCAGCTTCAACAGGCCACTCGTCTGAATAACCATTGCCGTTGAAGATGATGTTCTGATTTTCCTTGATAGTTCTCTTGATAAGATCGTCAAGAGCGTCCTGGAAGTTGTCAGCCTTTTCAAGCTCGTCAGCAAACTGATCGAGAACGTCAGCAACGATAGTGTTAAGAACTGTGTTAGGACCTGCTACTGAAAGCTTTGAACCAGGCATTCTGAACTCAAACTTATTGCCTGTGAATGCAAATGGTGAAGTTCTGTTACGATCTGTTGTATCCTTAGGGAAGTGTGGCAGAACGTCAACACCGATCTCCATCTCAACTCTCTTGTCCTCATACTTAACGCCGTTTACGATAGCATCAAGAACGCCTGTAAGCTCGTCGCCAAGGAAGATAGAAATAATAGCCGGAGGAGCTTCGTTAGCGCCAAGTCTATGGTCGTTACCAGCAGAAGCAACTGAAGCTCTCAGGATATCCTGATAATCATTTACAGCCTTGATAACTGCTGTAAGGAACAGGAGGAACTGAGCGTTCTCAGCAGGTGTTTTACCAGGATCAAGGAGGTTTACACCTGTGTTTGTTGAGATAGACCAGTTGTTATGCTTACCGGAACCGTTGATGCCAGCGAATGGCTTCTCATGAAGTAGGCACTTGAAGCCGTGCTTTCTAGCTGTTCTCTTCATGATCTCCATTGTGAGCTGGTTGTGGTCGGTGGCGATATTTGTTGTGCCATATATAGGAGCAAGCTCGTGCTGAGCAGGTGCAACCTCGTTATGCTTTGTTTTAGCGTAGATACCAAGTTTCCAGAGCTGCTCGTCAAGATCTTTCATGTAAGCCTGAACTCTTGTCTTGATAGTACCGAAATAGTGATCTTCAAGTTCCTGACCCTTTGGAGCAGGTGCGCCGTAAAGCGATCTGCCAGCAAGGATAAGATCCTCTCTCTTTGCATACATCTCTCTGTCTACAAGGAAGTATTCCTGCTCAGGACCAACGTTTGCTGTAACTCTTGTTGCGTCTGAGCCGAACAACTTCAGAATTCTGAGAGCTGACTTATTGATAGCTTCCATTGAACGGAGAAGCGGAGTTTTCTTATCAAGCGCTTCGCCATTGTATGAACAGAAAGCAGTAGGAATACAAAGTGCTTTTTCCTTAATGAATGCGTATGAAGTTGGGTCCCAAGCTGTATAGCCTCTTGCCTCGAATGTTGCTCTCAATCCGCCTGAAGGGAAAGAAGAAGCGTCAGGTTCACCCTTAACAAGCTCCTTGCCTGAGAACTCCATGATAACGTGACCGTCCTCAGTTGGTGAGATAAAGCTGTCGAGCTTTTCTGCTGTAAGACCTGTCATTGGCTGGAACCAGTGAGTGTAATGTGTGCAGCCCTTTTCAACTGCCCAATCCTTCATTGCGTTAGCAACGATGTTTGCAACCTCGATATCAAGTGGATCGCCGTTGTCGATAGTCTTCTTCAAAGCCTTGTATGTAGCCTTTGGAAGTCTTTCTTTCATCACTGATTCATTGAATACGTCTGAGCCGAAATATTCAGGAACGTTTGCCATATTGAATTCCTCCTATTATAAATTATAGTCTAAGAAAAATAAAAAAGACACTGCGAACCTAAGTGGTTCACAGCGCCTTTGCTGTTTACAGTTATGAGTATATACCTTTTGACCTCATTTGTCAAGGCTTTTTTTCATTTTTATAGACTTTTACAAATCGACGCAAAAATATTTGTTGAAACTTGTGAAATCACATCCCATGTCAATAAAATGCACATATTTTTGTAAAGAAATACATCAAACTGCTAAAATAGTGAAAAAAAGTGGGCGACCCTAGGTCGCCCCTACGATAATATCCTAAATATCTATATAATGATCCTTATCAGGTCTGTCTTTGAGCTCTTTTTTCATAAGCTTATTTACCTTTTTGAGCTTTGAGCCTGCGGTAAAACAGCCGAAGATATTCGTCACACCTGAAACGAGCAGAGCGATACCAAGGACTATCATTGCAGTTTCGCCTAAAATAAGAGGGTCAAAGAGGAGAAGTATACCAACGAGAGTGGTAATAGCGGCTGAGATACAGCTTACGTTCCAACTTTCTACACCTGCACGTCTAAGGTTAAGGGAGTCCTGAATGTTCACGATGCCGCTTATGAGCATATAAAGTCCGCAGACAACGGCAATGACTTTCGGGATAAAATCAGGTCTTATGATAATGAAAATGCCTATGGCGGCGAGGATGATCCCTCTCACAAGGCTTGAAGAATAGCTCTGGTCGTCTTTGCCCATGGCGAAGTATCTTATAAGCTCCACTGCACCGAATGCGGTGAAAAGTCCACCAATAACATAGCCTATGGCGGCGGTGAAGAAATTAGGGTCGATTATGAGCGCAATGCCCAGCACTACGCAGAATATAGACAATATCCAATAGCTTCTGAATACTTTTTTGATATATTCCATTTTTATCTTTCCTTTCATTTTTTTATAATGCTGCAAGCTGGCGACTAGACGTGCGACCTCAGGTCGCCCCTACAATTTATTTGTGCAGTACAATGGTGTTGCATTAATAAATGCACAGCGTGAAATGCCCGTCACGGAGAGTGACCGCCCACACAATAAACAAAACAAGGTTGAAAAGCGGGCTGTCGAGGGTGCCAGCCCCTACAATAACATTGCAGAAATTACGCCGCGCCATTACAAATATCATTTTGCCGATTTTAGCTTTGCCGCCTTTATTACTTTCATTCGTGAGAACTCCTCTCTGTCCTTTTCTTCAAGAGAGTCAGTAATGAATTTCACTATGCGTTCATTTCTTGGAATGATTATGTTTTGCAGGGCGTTTGCTCTGCGCTGTGTCTTTTTTATGGCTACGGACAGTCTGTAGATACTGTTTTCCACTTCTGCGAGGACTGCTGTGGTCTGTTTTACCTTTTCAAAGGCAAGATAGGCTCTGTCAAGCTGAGAATCGGTCTGAGAAAAGCCGTATGTGACTTTCAGAGGGCGTTCTTTAAGGGTGACCTTTGGCAGCTCAACGCCCATGACGCTTCTTGTGCTTATCTCAACGCCTGTTTCAACAGGGATACAATTTGCATAAGGTGTAACAAGACCCATGGAGATATTTGCAAGCTGGAGTGCGCTGTAGGCTTCCTTGTAGGTGTCCTCAATGCTTCCTCTAAGCTCCCCTGCTTTGTCAACAAGGCTCATAAGCTCTCTTATAAGGATATTTCTTTTTCTGTCCAGAAGCTCATAGCCCAATGCGGCAAGTTTCAGAACCTTTTTATAAAGTATAAGATTTCCCTTTGTGGCAAAGACCTGCTGTTCAGCCATTGGTCACACCCTCTTTCTATTATATCACTGTATATAAATAAAGTCCAGTAGGGGCGAACATTGTTCGCCCGATTTTTTCTTTGTGAGCCGTTTTATTCAGCATTGGAATAGTGATGTTGCAAATAATTACAAAATCGCAAACAACAATATTGTGAGTGACGGCAATATCATAAATAACCGCAATATTGTGGAATAACGGGCGAACAATGTTCGCCCCTACATAATTATTTGTGCGGCACTGAATTTTAGTCCTCTGCAAAAAGAGCCTTAGCTTTTTCGACACTGTAATAATGCTCCAGATGTTCTTCGTCAACACGGTCAAGCTCTGATTTCGGCAGGGTGGAGAGCAAGCTCCAGCCTAGGTCGAGAGTTTCATCTATGGTGCGGTTCACGTCAAAGCCTTGGTCGATAAAATGCTTTTCAAAAAGCGTACCGAATTTAAGATAGGCTTTATCGGTATCGGAAAGCTCCTCCTCACCGATAACGGAGGCAAGGCTTCTTGCGTCCTGAACCTTTGCATAGGCTGCAAAAAGCTGGTTTGACACCATTTGGTGGTCTTCCCTTGTATAGCCCTCGCCTATGCCGTCTTTCATAAGTCTTGAAAGGCTCGGCAGGATAGAAACAGCAGGATAAACGCCTGTTTGGTCGAGGTTTCTGTCAAGAACTATCTGTCCCTCGGTTATATAGCCTGTAAGGTCAGGAACAGGGTGGGTGATATCGTCATTCGGCATTGTGAGAATAGGTATCTGCGTAACAGAGCCTTTTGCACCCTTTACAATGCCTGCTCTTTCATAGATAGAGGCAAGGTCGGAATAGAGATAGCCCGGATAGCCTTTTCTTCCCGGTATCTCCCCCTTTGATGAGGAGAACTCTCGCAAGGCTTCGGCATAGGAAGTCATATCTGTGAGGATAACGAGAATATGCATATCATGCTCAAAGGCAAGATATTCGGCACAAGTCAGGGCGCATCTTGGAGTGAGGATACGCTCTATGATAGGGTCGTTGGAGAGGTTTAAAAACATTGCGACTCTCTGCAAAACGCCTGTTTCCTCGAAACAGCGTTTGAAATAATCTGCAACATCGTTTTTTACGCCCATTGCTCCGAAAACTATTGCGAAATCCTGTCCGTTTTCGTCGGCGATTTTCGCTTGCCTTACTATCTGCACGGCGAGCTTATTATGGGAAAGTCCCGAACCTGAGAAGATAGGGAGTTTCTGACCTCTTATAAGGGTAGTAAGGGCGTCTATGGAGGATATTCCTGTGTTTATATAGTTTCGAGGATATGTTCTTGAAACAGGGTTAAGGGGCGAGCCGTTTATATCACGGTACTTTTCGGGGAAGATATCTCCCAATCCGTCGATAGGCTTGCCTGCTCCGCTGAATATCCTGCCCAGCATTTCGGTAGACAATGCAAGCTCCATAGGCTTGCCCTGAAAGCTTGTGGTGGTATTAACAAGGGAAAGTCCTTTTGTTCCCTCGAAAACCTGCAAAACAGCTCTGTCTTTTTCCACCTCTACAACTCTTGCAAGGCGGCGTGTGCCGTCATCAAGTTTTATTTCTGCCATTTCGTCATAGGAAATGCCGCTTACATGGTCAAGTGCAACGAGCGGTCCGTTTATTTCGCTAAGACCGATATATTTTACGTTCACGCTCCTGCACCTCCTGTCAAAGCCTCCATATCGGCTTTCATATTCTTTTCGTATTCGTCAAAAAGCTCTATTTTATCGTTCGGTATATCATACTTGACTTTGATAAGCTTTTCTATCCAGCCGCAGCCTATTATTTTATCAACGTTCACGCCCTGTGAAAGTGCTTTCTTTGCAAGGGCATAGAAATCTGTGATAAGCTTCATCATGCGGTACTGCTTATCAAGTGGGACGTAGGTATCGTCCTTATGATAGGCGTTTTGCTGTAAAAAGCCTACTCTTACGGCTCTTGCGGTTTCGATAAGAAGCTTCTGATCGTCAGGGAGGACGTCAGTACCCATGAGCTTAACTATCTCCATAAGAGTATTTTCCTCAACGAGGATATTTGATATCTCCTGTCTGACTTTCATGAAGTTCTCATTGACGTTTTTATTATAATAATCTGCAAGGTCTTCTGTATACTCGGAATAGCTTGTGTTCCAGTTTATTGCAGGATAATGTCTTGCATAGGCGAGAGATTTATCCAGCGCCCAGAAGCAACGTACAAAACGCTTTGTATTCTGTGTGACAGGCTCGGAAAAGTCAGAGCCTTGGGGCGAAACTGCTCCGATTATAGTAACAGAGCCTTCCTTGCCGCCCAGAGTTTCAACATAGCCTGCACGCTCATAGAACTCAGAAATTCGTGACGGCAGATAGGCAGGGAAACCTTCCTCGGCAGGCATTTCTTCAAGTCTGCCTGATATCTCACGGAGAGCTTCTGCCCAACGTGAAGTAGAGTCTGCCATAATTGCGATATGATAACCCATATCACGGTAATACTCGGCAAGGGTTATGCCCGTATAGATAGAGGCTTCACGGGCGGCGACAGGCATATTTGAAGTGTTTGCGATAAGCACTGTTCTGTCGGTAAGCGGTCTTTGTGTTTTCGGGTCGATAAGCTCTGAGAACTCCTCAAGCACCTGCGTCATTTCGTTTCCACGCTCGCCGCAGCCTATATAGACGATTATATCTGCGTCACACCATTTTGCAAGCTGGTGCTGGGTCATGGTCTTGCCTGTGCCGAAGCCCCCAGGGATAGCGGCTGTTCCGCCCTTTGCAACAGGCAGAATAGTATCAACGATACGCTGACCTGTTACCAACGGCTTTGTAATAGGCAGGCGGTTTTTGCATGGTCTTGATGTTCTGATAGGCCATTTCTGGCAGAGGGTAAGCTCCTCTACTGCTCCGTTAGGGGCTTTTATTTTTGCCACAACGTCATTTATTGTATAGTCACCGTTTTCGGCAGTCCATATGACCTCTCCGCCTTTTGACAGAGGGGAAAGCATACACTTATGTGTGATAAGTGGCGTTTCGGGGCAGGTGCAATAAATATCCCCTGCGGAAAGCTTATCCCCTGTTTTCACTGTCATTGTAACGGGATACTTTTTCTCTGTATCAAGCGAGCTTACGTCTGCACCGTCAGTGATAAATGCGCCTGAGACTTCTTCAAGCTTCTTGAGAGGTCTTTCGATGCCGTCAAAGATGTTATTTATTATACCGGGGCCGAGGGTGGCTGACATCGGTGCGCCTGTTGAGGTAACAGGCTCGCCGGGCATAAGCCCTGTTGTTCCCTCATAGACCTGAATGGTGGTAAAATCGGACTGCACTCTTATGACCTCGCCGATAAGACGCTTTTTGCCCACATAGACCATTTCCTGCATGGCAAAGCTTTTCGTATCTGCAACCTTTACTACAGGTCCGTTTACCGAATATATTTTATCCATAAAAAACTCCTTATTACCCAAGCACAAGCTCGGCTTTTTCAGTAAAGGCTGAACGCTGCCCCTCAAATGCTGAATCAAAGGTATAATCAAGTGCTATACCCATATCCTCATAGACCATGAGCATACCGCCAAGCTCTATGGAATCTCGGCTTTTTACTTCAAAGTCTGCAAGGTCAGAGGCGTATTTCATATCCTCAGGTGAGAGGTAGATAACACCATTATGCTCGGGATAGGTCTGTTTGCATTTTTCGGCTTTTTCTTTTAGCCAAGACTTATAATCTCTGCTTGCTTTGAAAGTCGCAAGCCTGCTTTTTACGTTGTCAAAAACGCTGTCTATAAGCTTTTCTCTATGGCAAAGCACGTTTCTTTTAGCTTCAAGCTGTTTTGAAGATATTTCCCTTATGGCTCTTGCCTCCTCGGTCTTATCTGTGGCGGCTTTTTTTGAGTCTGCGAGACTTTGTGCTTCTATTTTTGCCTGAGCAAGCTCGTTTTCACGCTGTTTATCAGCGGATTCGGTTATGAGCTTTGCCTGCTTTTCGGCGTCCTCAAAGACAGCCTGCTTGAAGCGTTCAAGTTTTATCGTCTGATTTTCCATTACTAAACTCCTATCAAAATCACAGCTTTATTCCCACTGCTTCTGCGAGATAGTGGGAAATGGTATCAGATATCTTTGATGTGGCATGGCGGTCGGGTATTTCAACTATGAGGGGCGTTTCTCTTGTGAGCTTATAGTCATAGACCTTTTCTCTGCACTGCTTGACTGCAAGCTCTGTCATAAGCACAACGCCAACGTCCTTCATTTCCATAGCCTTATCAAGTGCGTTTGACACCTCCTCGGAGGTATGCACCACAACGCCCTCGATACCTGAAAGTCTCATGCCCATTTGGGTATCTATATTATCGCTGATAAGATAAAATCTCATGTTAAATGCCCAATGCAGTGCCTACGTTTGAGATTATAAGGATAGCGATAAGAAGTCCATAGAGGGCGATACCTTCGCCAAGGACAACGAAGATAAGAGCCTTTACAAAGTTCTTAGGGTCTTCTGAGGTTGCACCGATAGCGGCTGGAGCGCCTGCGGCAACGGCTATGCCTGAACCTACGCAGGAAAGTCCAACGGCAAGGGCTGCTGCAAGGTAGCCAAGGCCTGCGCCTGTTGAAAGGGCGGCCTTAACGCCCTCCTCGCTTGCGGCTGAAACAAAATTACCTACAGGGACGATAAGAGCGCAGAGCATTATGCCTGCAAATGTACAGAGATTACCGATAAAAGCTCCCTTTGGCGATCTTCCGTTCTTTATTTTCTTTGCGGTGAAAATGAATGGTACGCAAAGAAGTGCGACTGCTATAAGTGGGAGCAGGAAATAGATAAGCATAGTTGATTCCTCCAAAAAATTATTTTTACTTTAGATTTTACGAATTACATTGTACGGGTATGGATAAGGGTCGGGGTAAAATGCCCGTCACGGCGAGTGACCGAACGAAGTTCGCCCCTACAAAACAATACCACAAATTTGATATCATTCCGTTTGTGAGGTAAATTTTACGCCAACAGGCTCGAATGGTTTTCCGCCGCCCTCATAGAAGCGGGAGAATATCTCATAAAACTCAAGTCTGATTATCTGAATGGCAACTATCATGCCCTCCATTACCATTACAAACAGGTTGCCAAGCACAAGCACGAATGGCTGTGCGGCGGCGGAACACATTTCCATAAGGGTCATTACCACCAGCATCATGCCTGCGTGGGAGAGGACAAATCCGCCCACACGGAGAAATGACATAGTATTTGAAACATAGCTGAGCAGGAACTCAAACATCTCAAAGAAATTTTCAACTATAAAGTTGCCCACGGTCATTTTTTCCTCGTCCTCGGACAAGCGCCACTGTTTATACTTCACGGCGATAGAGAAAGGTGTTCGGCAGAATATACACACCAATGGTATTACGATAAGGAAAATGACGAACGGAGTGGACATGACTTTCACATCGAACATGAGCGTTCCAACAAGTCCTACCGCAACGGAGCTGTAGAACACAAGTCCTGCAATACCGTTACAGCCGAAAATGGCTTTTTCGTAATCCTTATTTTTAAAGCCGATATAGATATTGAGTATCATTGAGATAACGATAAGTGCAACGCCTATGGCAACGGCAGTTATGAGGATAAAGTTCGTTTGCTTGAAAACCTTTAGGGGCAGGAAGTCAAGTCCTATATTCTCAAACACAGGGTCTAAAAGCTCTTCATAACCGAAGAACGAGCCATAGAGAGTACCGAATATCATACTTGATATGCCAAGGCGTGTGACAAGACCGCTTATTTTTGCTCCTAGCTTTTTCTTTAAGGCAAGTCCGCCTAGAACGATAAGAAGTCCTTGTCCCAAGTCGCCGAACATTATGCCGAAAAGCAGAGTATAGGTTATTGCCACGAAGGCTGTCGGGTTATAGCCTTTATACTCAGGCAGACCGTACATTTCCACAAGCATTGTGAAAGGTCGGGTCAAAAAGTTGTTTTTAAGCACTGTAGGCGGCTCACATGAGGCGTCTGCGTCAGGTGGGAGATAGACCACTGACACTGAACGCATATCCTCGAAGAGCTTATCAAAGCGGTCTTTTTCCTTTTCGGGGATAAAGCCTTTAAGATAAAACTTATCGTTTAGTGCGGCGGCATTTCGTCGCAGGTCAAAGGTATCGTGGATAAATCTCATCTTTGAGAAAGCCTTTTGCAGTTCAGGCTCTGCTTTTGCGGCAAGCTCGTTTATCTGCTCGTTTATCTTTGCGTTCTCAACTGTATCTGCGTCTATAGTTTGTTTTAGCTTTTCCAAGGCTTCGTCTGCGTCGCCTGATACATAGGACGGTATCCGTATCCTTTCAAAATACATTGAGTGGAAGATATCATCAACACGCTGTTTATCACGTTCAGGGACGAAATACATTCCCCAGCAGAAGCTTTTTCCCGTTTCAAATGGGACAAAGAAGAAATTCTCGTCATAATAGTCAAGCTTCGGCAGGTTATCCACAGGCAGCTTTCCGATACGGACGGAAACATACTTCATTGAGAAAAGCTGCTGAAAGTCGCTGTGCATACCTTTCAGGTGGTCTATTTGTCTGACCGCCCCTCCAAGCTCTGAGATACGCTGAGTAAGCTCCAGCCGCTTTGTATTAAGCTCGCTGAAAGGGGTATTATACTTTTCAAACAGGGAGTTAAAATCCTGCGGAGCTGACAGGTCACAGTCGGTAAAATCAGTTTCCTTTAGAGTTATACCAAGCTGTGCGGAAAGTTGGGCAAGTTCTTTCAGAGGTCGGTCATACTCGTTTTTCTCGCTGAGGGGCTTCATTGCGCTGTCGGGGGAATTGCCCGCAGGCTCAATATGAAAACAGCCGCTTTCACAGCACCTTTTCAGGGTGGCGTCAAGCTCGTCCATAAGCCCTGCTATATTCACAAGGGACATTTTTTCTATAGCCAATCACATTATCTCCTTTCCTGAGAATTTACCGCTCAGGCGGTGATGATAAGATCCTTTTCAACTGCCGAGGGATCGGCATTATATCTTATCGCTTCGATTATATGCACGATGTTCAAGGCTTCCGTACTGCACAGTTTCATAAAGGCATAGAGTGAAACAGGTGCGGCGGTGCTTTGGGCGAGGATATGAGAAAGATAGGCAAACTGTGAACTTCGGACTATACTTTCGATATATTCAGAGGTCTGTTTGCAACCCTTTGAATACTTTGATCTTTTCACCCATTCGAGCATATCTTCGGGGCTTTCAAGCTCATAATACTTATCAAGTCTTTTAACTGAGCCTGTGCCTGTTTTTATTCTTATCTGCCGTTTTTTTATCTCCTCGGAGGAGTAGCCAAAAAAGGCTTTCATACGGTAGGCGTTTATTATGTTAAGGCAATCTATCTCCCGGCTTATCATTTCTGAGAGCTGTTTGCTTTGCATTTCGGAAAAATCATGCTTTGCGGTATTTAAAAGCTCGGTATAATAGGCTGTTCTCAGCCTTAGCTCGCACTCGGTATAATCCGCTGAGCCGTCCTCCAAAGGCGGTATTTTCACCAGTATCTTATAATACGGTGTATTTCTTAGTATTTTAAGAAGCTGTTCATAGTTCTCGGCTCGGCTCATTTCAAGAAGGCTCACCTTTGAATGTTTTATGACATAGCCGGGAAGGTCGTTAAGGTAAGAATTATCAAGTCCTGAATTTATATTGTTTATCATGGACAGAATACATTCTATCTCCTTGCTTTTTATAAGGAAGTCATAAAAAGGCAGTTTATCAAGCTCCTGAAATCTGCACAGGCGCATATAGGTATTGAAATTCTCTCTTTGGAGAAGCGCCTCCACAAAACCTCTATGGACGGTATTAGGGTCAACGTCACGGAAAGCGTCTTTATATCTGGCTGAATGTGCAAGATAGTCTGCGGCTTCGGGGACTGTTCTTCGCATGAGCATTTCATGATAGTTCTCTTTAGTAAACATTCTGCCGTGGATATATTTTATTTTCGCCACTGTTCCGTTGGCAGACCAACTGTCAAGCATATTTTTTCAGCACCTTTCACGGAGAATTTTTGCTCTACTTCGGAGAGATGATATTATCAAATATCTCCTTCTCCCACTGAGTATGTTTTTCTTCAAATATTTTATCGAGAACCGTTGTTTTCTCGTTCTGTGCGGAAGTTATCTTTTCGCTTTCGGTATTTATACGCTCTGTGACCTCTTTGGTTTTCTGCATTTTATAGGCTTCGGCTTCTTTCAGGGCGTTTTCTTTCAGCTCCTGCGCTTCTTTCACTGTGCGCTCCAGCAGTTCGCCTCTTTCCATATCTGCTTTTTCAAGCTTGCCTGCAGCGGCTTTATCTGTTTGCAGTATTTCTGCTATCATATCCATATTATTCTCCCCTTTCAGGCAGGATAGTTTTATAACATTAATTGTACACCTTTTTGTCTTAAATAGCAAGTTTGAAGGGGTACAAAGCCATACTTTTTATACATTTTGCACTATCTATATGACTTTTCTTTGGACAAATTGCTCTATGTGTAATGATTTTAGTCAGAATACACATTTTATTTTACCCTGAATTTGAAAAATTAGTTGAATATCTGCGGTCAGGTCACTTGACAAAAGGGGACAAAAGTGGTAAACTTGTATTTATCACGCACACATCTGTACTTTGGAGGTGGACTAAAATTGGAGAACGGGCAAAACAAACTTGTTATCGTAAGCTCTGAGGTGCTTCCTGACATTGTGCTAAAGGTGCTTGCCGCAAAGCGCATGAGGGCAAGGGGCGAAGTTTCCACCTCATCGGAAGCCTGCCGCAAGGTGGGGATATCGAGGAGCGCATACTACAAATACAAGGACTCCGTATTCAATTATGAAGAACAGCTCACAAACAACATCGTTTCGGTATACTGCATACTGAGAGATGAAAAGGGAGTGCTTTCCTCCATTATATCACGGCTTTACGAGCTGAACACGAATATTCTGACCATAAACCAGAATATTCCTATCGACTCGGTGGCGACGGTGACATTCTCGGTAAGATTTGAGCATGACGCACTTAGCACCAACGTGCTTACGGAGGAGCTTTCTAAAGTTCACGGCGTTGTGGAAGTCAAGATAATATCGGGAGAGTAAGGGTAAAATAAGATTTTAACAATATATAATTTATTAGGAATGAGGATTTTTTATGTGTAAAGTAGCAGTTATCGGTTATGGCGTTGTAGGCTCTGGTACGGTAGAGCTTTTTATGAAAAACCGTGAATCTATCTCAAAAAAGGTCGGCAAGGAATGTGACATCAAGTACATTCTTGATCTGAGGGATTTCCCTGATTCTCCATTTGCAGACAAAATGATAAAAGACTTCAACATCATTCTCAATGATGCCGAGGTAGAAGTAGTAGCCGAGGTAGTAGGCGGAACGACTTTCGCTTATGACTACACAAAGAAGCTTCTTGAACACGGCAAGAGCGTTGTTACATCAAACAAGGCGCTAGTTGCGGAAAAGGGTGCAGAGCTTCTTAAAATAGCAAGGGAACACAACTGCAACTATCTGTTCGAGGCAAGCGTTGGCGGCGGTATACCTATCATCAGACCGCTTAACAAGTGTCTGGCAGGAAACGAGATACTTCAGATATCAGGTATTCTCAACGGCACAACAAACTTCATTCTTACAAAGATGATAAAAGAGCAGATGTCATTTGACGATGCGCTTAAAATGGCTCAGAAGCTTGGTTACGCTGAGGCTGACCCTACGGCTGACGTTGAGGGCGAGGACGCTTGCAGAAAGATCTGTATACTTGGCTCACTTGCATACGGCAAGCACATTTATCCTGAAATGGTACACTGCTCAGGCATAACAAAGATCACACTTGATGATGTTGAATATGCTGCAAACGCAGGCTATGTTATAAAGCTTATAGGTTCTGTAAAGAAGCTTGATGACGGCAGAGTGAGTGCTATCGTTTGTCCTAGACTTGTGCCAAAGTCAAATCTTCTTGCGTCTGTTGACGATGTATACAATGCTATCAGCGTAACAGGCGACGGCGTTGGCGACGTTATGTTCTACGGACAGGGCGCAGGCAAGCTTCCTACAGCTTCAGCGGTAGTAGGCGACATTATCGATTGTCTGAAGCATCATCACAGAGTGCTTGCTCTTACATGGGAAGATTGTGATGACAAGAACTTTGTTGCGCCATACAAGGATATGGACGTTTCAATGTATGTTCGCATAAAGGCTGAAAATGCTGAGGCTCTCAAGTCTTCTATTTCTGAGATGTTCGGAAAGCTCATGTATATAGAGCGTTCGGGCAGGACAGAAAACGAGCTTGCGTTTATCACGCCGAACATGAAAGAGGCTGACATTGACGCTAACCTGACTATCCTTTCACACTCCGCTGAGATCGCAAGCAAGATAAGGATATACTGATAAAAAACAAGAAGCGGCGGATAAAGAATATCCGCCGCTTTACATATTTAATCACGATCATTTAGTTTGAGATATGCTATCCAAACAGTGCCGTTCTCATTAATAGACATCAGAGCAAAAGGCTTGCCGTCCAAAGGTTCATTCTGATCATAATAGACCTTTGCATTATCACGAAGAATGGTGACCCTAAAATTCTCTGTTAAGCCACTGCAATCACTGCATTGTGTTGTTTTTCCAACATACTTATAGTCTTTTAACTCGGCTGTATCAAAGATCAGTCTGTCTTCAGGATTGACCGCAGGGATATACAGATCACCCTCATAATACATATACAATGGACACATATCAGCTCCTCTGACCTCTGTTGTTTCCTCTGTGCTCTCCTCAGTTACAACACTCTCTGTTTTAACATATTCGGAGTCTATTCCACTGTCATTTTTGCTTTTTGAACACGAGCAAAGACATACTGCCAGAAATGCCAGAATAATAACTGCTGTTTTCTTTTTCATAATAAGTCCCCCTCAAAGAAATCAATTGCGTTTTTTACAGTATGTTATTCACTGAGCAAATTCATATAATAGAGGGTGGTTTGTCCGTTTTCTTCAAAGGCAATTATAAACGGGTCGCTGTCATCTGCTTTGTCAGGGTCATGGTAGACCTTGGCGTTATCAGGCAGTGAAGTCACATCAAAATCTGACTTCATCTCATCGACGTTAAAAAATTCGTGGGTGTTTCCTACGAACTCATAGCCGTTCAGCCTTTCGGTCATCTTATCGTCTGTTGACATAAGAGTTTCTTCGGCTTTGTAAAGTGAGGTATATGTTTTGCCCTCATAGTACATATACGGCGGCGGAGTGTCTGCCACAAGCTCTGAGGTGGTTGGGGTGGTGGTCGTTGTTGAAACTGTTGTCACCGCTGTTGTTTCGGTCGGTTTTTCGGACGAGTTGTTCTGTTCTTCGTTTTTACTGCATGAACAAAATGCACAGAGACACAATGCACACAGAGCGATAATTATTTTTCTATTCATTTGCTCGCCCCCCTTTCTTTAACTAAAGGATAGCATAACATTGACTAATTGTCAATTGATGTAAAATACAATTTTAACTGCGCTTATTCGTACATTTTTACATATAAAGGAGTTTTCACCATGATAAAAATACAGATACCTGCCACGTCGGCTAACCTTGGCGCCGGTTTTGACGCACTGGGTCTTGCGCTCACTTACTACAACTACATTGAAATGGAGGAGTGCGACAAGATAGACATTACGGCTGCGGACGGGCTTGACATTCCTACGGACGAGAGAAACCTTATTTACATTTCTGCCAAAGACCTTTTTGCGGTATGCGGCAAAAAGCTTGAGGGACTTAAACTTATACAGACAAGCAACATTCCTATGGCGAGAGGTCTTGGCTCGTCCTCTGCCTGCATAATCGCAGGACTTGTGGGAGCGAACAAAATGCTTGGAGATCCCCTCACAAAGGACGACCTTGTTGACCTTGCGGCACAGATAGAGGGTCACCCTGACAACACTGCGCCTGCACTTCTTGGCGGAATTGTGACGGCGGTATTTGACGGAAGAAAGGTACACTGGGTAAAGCAGGAGGTTTTCACAAAGCTGAAATTCGTGGCGATAATACCTGATTTTGAGCTGAAAACTGAGGAAGCGAGAGCTTGTCTGCCTAAGGAAGTTTCACACAAGGACGCAGTTTACAACCTTTCCCGTGCGGCGCTTTTCTCGGCTTCGCTTCTTACGGGCAAGTTTGAAAATCTGAAAACGGCAGTTGATGACAGGCTTCACCAGCCTTACAGAATGGCGCTTATACCCCACTGCAAGGACGTTTTTGACATTGCGTACACTCACGGTGCATATGCGGCATACATAAGCGGTGCAGGTCCAACTATCATGGCTATTGTGGACGAGAGCAATCAATATTTCGCAGGCAAGATGAAATTTTCTCTTGACAACGCAGGGCTTAAAGGCTGGCAGGTAAAGGAATTTCACATTGACAACGAGGGTACGAAGCTTATATGAACAGGTGCAAATGGTGCGACCTTAAAAATCCAAAGTATGTGGAATATCATGACAAGGAATGGGGCGTTCTCAGGACTGATGACAGCTATTTGTTTGAGATGCTTGTGCTGGAGTCTTTTCAGGCTGGGCTTTCGTGGGAGTGCATACTGAACAAGCGTGAGAATTTCCGCAGGGCTTATGATGAATTTGACCTTGATAGGGTCTGTGGATATGACGAAGAGAAGATCGCAGAGCTTTGCTCTGACAGTTCTATTGTGCGAAATAAGCTGAAAATTAGGGCGAGTATTTCTAATGCAAGAATATTTCGGGATATTGTGAAGGAGCAGGGGAGCTTTTATGATTATCTTTGCAAGTTTACTGACGGAGAAATATTGTATGAGTGCGATAAAACTACCAACGAATGGTCCGATAGGATCTCTGCAGACTTGAAAAAGCGTGGAATGAAGTTCGTGGGAAGCGTGATAATATATTCGTTTTTGCAAGCGGTGGGAGTGATATATTCCCATGATAGTGAATGTGGACTTTATAGAGAAAAATAAAGTAAAGATATAAGCAAAGCGGTGTCAGAGTGGAAACTCTGCACCGCTTTTTGTGTCCTCTTATACAAGGTAAAGTCCGCAAAGAGCGACAGCAATTTTGCGGCGGTAGAACTTTGGTGTAGGGGCTGGCGCCCTCGACAGCCCGATATCGAAGCGGTTAAGCTTGAATTTGTCACGAATGAAAAAAAGCTGACAATGTCTTGCCAAACGTTGTGCGGATACCACAAGTGTGAAATAAAAGCCGCCCTGCACAATGTATACAGAGCGGCTGCATTTTTCAATTTTTTTATTCCAAAGGACAAATATTTTTGCGGTTTTCGGCTATCCTTTCGTCTATACCCTCTACCTGCGGCTTAACAAGGCTCGATGTTCCTGCAACAAACATTCTTGCACCTGCTTCGTAAAGCTTGCGGCAGTTCTCGTTTGACATATTGCCGTCAGTTTCTATGATGATGTCCTCGTGGCCGTTTTCGTCAAGCCACTTTCTAAGACGTCTTGCCTTATCCACCGTGTTAGGCACGAGCTTCTGTCCTGCAAAGCCAGGGTTTACCGTCATGACAAGCACACCGTCTATGAAGTCTACGGCTTCCTCTACCACGCAGATATGTGTGCCGGGATTGATAGCCAAGATAGGCTTTGCACCGATAGAACGGAGATATTGCAGGCACTTTGCGATATGCTTTGTGCTTTCATAATGCACTGCCGCATAATCGCCCTCTCTGATATCAAACCACTGGAGCCTTTCCTCAGGCTTTTCTATCATGAAATGAAAATCAAATGGGATATCCGTTAGATCACGGAGCTGTTTTACATAATCAGGATAAAGCGTGAAATTCGGCACAAATGAGCCGTCCATTACGTCTATATGGAGATATTCGATATTGTTGCGCTTAAAAGCGTCAAGATATTCCTTTATCTGTCCCAGATGGACGCACATCATTGAGACTGATATCATACCATTGTCCATACTGATCCTCCTGTTTCTATTCATCTTTTTTATCTTCTGCTGTTATCTTCAGGCTCAATGCCCATGATAAGCTGGTCTATTACTCTGTCTGTGGACTTGCCGTCTGTATATTTGAAGTTCTTCTTTATGAAGCCATCCATTTTTTCAAACTCGTAATCCTTATCTCTGAGAGCGGTCATAAGCTCATCAAAATCGTGGACGATCTTACCAGGAACAAGCTCCTCATACGGCTCATAGAAATCTCTTGTTGCTTCATAATACTTTTGGTCGAAAGCAAAGAAAAGCATTGGCTTTTTAAGCAGTGACATCTCATATATGATAGAGCTGTAGTCTGTGATAAGCACGTCAACTATAAATAGGATATCATTTACCTCTCTGTAGTCGGAGGCGTCAAGTATTCTGTGAGCATACTCGTCAGGTATTTCGATACGCCTTTTTACAAACGGGTGGAGCTTTACGATAAGGACTGAGTCCGTTTCATCAAGAAATTTGCCCCATGCTGTAAGGTCAAGCTTATCAAATGGGAAATGAGCATTATTTGCGTTGTTTCCTCTGAAGGTCGGCGCATACATATAAACTGTTTTTGCAGTTTTGCACTCAGGGAAAACTTCCAGCATCTGCTCTCTTGTTTTGGCTTTATATTCGTCATCAAAGAAGATATCAGTTCTTGGGATACCCACAGGATAGAACTTCTTTTCGTCGATAGCGAAGCCCTCTGCATGGTGGAGCGCAGAATGATAGGAGCTTACAGGAACGTGGGTATAGCACTTATGCACCCTTGTATTGAACGGAGGTGCGCCCGGCTTTCCCAGTCTTTCAAAGCCCAATGACTTGAACGCTCCGCAGGCGTGCCAAACCTGAAGCACCTTGACGTTCTTAGGATAATCCACAAGGTAGATGTCAGGATAATAATCATCTATAAGAATGATATCGGAGGTTGCAAGATAGTAGACGAACCTTATCATGGCAGGTATCGACCTATTGACAGTGATACTTGCTTTGAAGTCAAATCTGAACTTATACTTGCTGTCAAGTCCTCTTTCTATCATGCGGTCATAGATGACCTTTTCGTTTCCGCCTATCTCGGCTCTCGAACCGCTGGCAAAGAGGATAATATCCCCGTTTTTCTTAGCAAAATGCTTAAAGAACGAGAAAGCCTTTTTAAAGCACCATATCTTTAAGCCGTAAACATCTCTTATGATAAGCTTCTTACGGTTTTGAAGCTTCTTCTCAATACGCTTTGGCAAGGTCTGGGAAGGCTTAGGCTCTTTATAGGTGACGGCAAGCTTATATTCGAGTGTATCCATATCGCTTGCAGACTCGGCATAGAAAAGGTTTTCTGCGCCTCGTCTGAGCTTGAAGTTCATAGGGTTCGCCTTTGTATCGTCCTCTATAGTTTCCACTTTATCGGATATGATACAAGGATACTCGTTCGTAAGCACCTGTTTTGACAGGCATCTGCCATCGTTATCATAGGTGAGCTTGAGAAGCGTACTGCCACTGAGGACATAATCCACTGTATCTGTTGATATCTGCGGTTTATTCATGCCCTTATACTTTGTGAATATTTTAAGGTCATAGTCGCCTGTGGCGATAGGAGCTTCGTTATTGGCGGACATTATATTCACTGTCAGATGAAAATGAGTTCCGCTTACTTCAAAATGCTGGGCAGGGAACATACAAGTTCTATCATGTGTGACAAATCTTGCTGACAAGTTTTCAAGCTCGTCTTTTTCAAAGCCCACAAGCTCGCCCTCGATATGGAGGATAACTCTCTTGAACTCTACTCTTGTAAGCTCTGCGAATTTTTTGTTTCTCTCTTTTAATCTCTCAATAGTCTTTCTTCTGTTCCCGTATATCTCTTCAAATTCGGGAGTCATATTATCCATTTAAAACTATTCCTTACTTTCCGCCGCTTTTATCTATCCCTCTCAACTTTCATTTCAGGTCTTGAAAAGCGACTACAAAATTTTTACTCAAATTTACAAACAGCAGACTGTTTAATCGTCAAATGTGAACATTACCTTTAAGGTGAACTCGCCTGTGTTTCTGATAGCGGAGAATGCCTTTTCGTTCTCCTCTATTGTGAATGTATGTGTGATAAGATCGGCAAAGTTTACGTCGCTATGCTCGAAAACTTCAAGGGCTTTCTTCCAATCGTTCACTCTGCTGTTATAGCTGGAATTCCATGAGCCTTTGACTGTTATCTGCTTTCTCAGTATTGACCAATAGATATTCTTAGGCAGGATAAGGTCTGTTGACGGGTTGCCAACGAGAACGATACTGCCAAGAGCGCCTGTTGACTCGATAGCGGAAGCGATAGCTTCGTTTGAGCCGACAGCTTCAAATGTTACGTCTGCTCCGTCGATACCTATTATCTTCTTCACCTGTGCAGGGAGATCGTCAACGCTTGTATCAACAACGTCAAAGCCCAGCTTCTTTGCATACTCAAGCTTATTCTTTGAACGGCCTGCGATAACCACCTTACCGGTCTTTGTTCTCTCTTTTGCAAAAAGGGCTATCATAAAGCCTATTGTGCCTGTGCCTATGATAACAACGTTCTGACCCTCTTTGATGTCACCGATATTTACAGCGTGCATTGAAACAGCGGCAGGCTCGCAGAGCGCTGCTGTTTTATAATCGAGGGTATCGTCGAACGGAACTAAGTTCCATACTGGAACAACGAGGTACTCAGCCCATGCGCCGTCCTGTCTTGAACCGAAATAGCTATAGCCTGAGCATTGTGCATATTCCTCCATTTTGCAGGCTTTACAATGCTTGCAAGGGAGCATTGGGAACACGCAGGAACGTTTGCCGAGAAGGCTTTCGTCAACGTCATCGCCAACTGCAACTATCTGACCTGAAAACTCATGACCAGGTATGGTCGGGAAGTGGTAAGTTCCTGTTACAAAGCATCTTGGCATATCGCTTGAACAAATTCCGCACGCCTTTATTTTCAGCAATACGGTGCCTTTTTCAAGCTTTGGCACGTCTACCTCAGTTACTCTCAGGTCGCCCACGCCATAAAGCACAAGTGCTTTCATCTTTTCGGGTATGTTTATTAAGCTTTTCATAAAAAAAGTCCTTTCTATTTACCGCCAAGCAGCGTTCTGACAATAAGCAGGTCGCTGTCTGTTGTTATCTTGAAATTAATAGCGTCGCCCTCTATAAGGTGGATAGGCTGGTTATTCATTGTGCATATCTGCGAAGTGCCTGTGATGACTTTTTTCTGCTCCTCAGTGAGGTTATCCTGCATTTGGATAAAGTGGGCAAGGCGGAAGCTATCGGGAGCTTGTCCGCTGTAAAGCTCGCTTCTGACAGGGATGTCTTCAACATACTCTCCTCCCTTTGAATGGAGGATAGTATCTGCACATGGAAGTCCGCAGACGCAAGCACCGTATTCTGCGGCACAATCTATGGAATCGTTGAGTATCTTCTCTGTAACAAAAGGTCTTACGGCATCGTGGATAACGATAACATCGTCATCATGAATTCCGTTATCATTTGTGATAGCGGTGGTGACATTATTGATAGTATCCATTCTTTCCTTGCCGCCGAGAATTATCCTTACCTTTTCGCTTTCAGGAATATTCTTTTTCACCTGCTCGTTCATATAGTTCTCATAGTCCTTATGGACGGCGATATAGATATAATCAAATCTTTTTACCTTGAGCATATTTTCAAGGGTATAGATTATGATCGGCTTACCTCCGATCTCGATAAACTGCTTTGGTATTTTAGAGCTTTTAACTCTTGTACCTGATCCCCCTGCGAGCATTGCACCGTAAATCATAGACAAACTCCTTACTGATATTTATATTATAATAATGTATCTGACAAATAAATCATTGTGATACGCCGATAAAGTTTCGGCAGTCAACGGGCGAACGCTGTTCACCCCTACTTAGTATTCGCTGTTTTGTGACATAATATAATCGGCTATCCTTTCGGTAGAACGGCCATCGCAAGCGCCCATAAATCTTTCTCTGAAATCAGAAATGACAGTAGGGTCGGCTTTTCCCTGCTTTATGGCGTTTATAAGCTCCTCATTGGTCTTAACTATTGGTCCCGGGAGGAAGCTATAGTCATAGGGATAATAAAAGCCTCTATAGTCATAGAACTGGTCAAGGTCAAAAGCGTAGAATATCATAGGTCTTTCAAAGAGCGAATATTCAAAAATAAGCGAAGAATAATCGGTTATGCACATATCGGCAGTAAAAAGAAGATCCTCGATAGGCATATGTTCTGTTATGTCAAAGGCGAAGTCCTGACAATCCTCGGGGATATCCCACTCCTTTTTAACAAAGCCGTGTCTTTTTACAAGAAGCACCCACTCGCTGCCGAAATTCTCTTTAAGGGCTTTTATATCCAGCTTTTCGGGGATATAAGCCTTATCGGCGTCCCCACGATAGGTCGGGGCATAGAGCAGGACTTTTTTATACTGTGCGTTCGGGCAATTCTTATAGAGATTTTCAAAGGCTTTCACACGATTTTCCTCTTTAAAGAAAAAGTCGGTACGAGATACGCCTATTGCCTGCACGCTATTATTATCAAGGTCAAAACCGAAAGCTTCCTTGAAAGCCCATATGCACTCTTTACTGCTGACGGTACAAAGTGTATAGCTTGTATGGGCAGGGAACTTTCTCAATTCTTCCAGCGACTCACCGAAAGAGAGGTCGGTGATACTTTCTCCCCACTTTTTAAAAGCTCCGCAGGAATGCCATGTTTGAATGACCTTTGTGCCTTTTCTGAACTTAAAAGCTCCGAACAGATTACAGGTATCGTTAAGCAAAACGCAACCCACGTTTCCCATTAGCCAAGTAAGCTTCAGATATCTCAGCAGATAGCCCATTCCGCCCTTATTATTATGGACGTAATAGACCTGCGGATCAAGTCCTCTGGTCTTTATCTCCTCATAGATATAGCGGAAGCTATCCGTCAGCGTACCGCTTCTTATCTCGGCAAAGATGACCTTGTTTTTTCTCAAAGGTCTAAGGCTTGACACTTTATAGCAAAGGGGATATACTCCTTTGAACATTATGATCTTGGCGGTGTTTCTGACCGCCTGTTTTAAACCGCTCATTTCTCACCCTACATTATATCATATTATGCGCCGTTTGTCTACACTTTAACAAATAACAGGACACTTTTGCGGCACATCTCACAAAAAAGCTTATTTTCTGAGCTTTATTATGCTCATTTTAACGTATGCACAACGCTAAAAAAGTTCTCTTGTGTAGTATTATAGTGCAGAACGGGAGAAGTGTCAAGGGGGTATTTGTAATTTTGTGAAATTATTTGAATAATGTGAAGATGGGACTATTTCTGCTTTATTAACTGACAAAGTATTTTTTATTATGTGAGGAAACAGCTATTGACCCGCTTTGAACAACATGCTATAATGTAGTAAAATCATCATAAATAGGAAGTGGTCTTATGTATGAAGTTCGTTGGCCTAATAAAGAAAGGTGGATATTCATATTTTGTGATTATCCTGGTGAGCCTGACGAATTTGTTGTGCTTTTAAAAGCATACCGAGACATGGTTCACGGCAAGATCAGGGCGATATCCGACTCAATGCAATACAAAGTAGACAATGATGAGCTTGGGCTGATTTTCCAATGGGACGATTGTTTTGGTATCACTGTAATTGTTCCCAAGTTAACTGATCTTGACAAGGCTTACAATACTCTTAAAGGTTTGTGCGAGAGTATTTAGGCATTAAATTGCATAAAGCTGTATGCTATACTGATTGCACAGAACAAAAAATGAGGAGCGTAATCGCTATGGCAATCGGTGAGAGAATTCGGTTTTTCCGCAATTTGCGGGGAATGACACAGAAATATTTAGGACAGGTGGTCGGATTTCCCGAAAAGACCGCTGACATTCGCATGGCACAATATGAATCCGGCTCAAGAACACCAAAAACAGATTTAACAAATAAACTTGCAGAGGTTTTCGATATATCTCCACAGGCGCTATCTGTTCCCGACATCGACAGCTACATAGGGTTAATGCACACATTGTTTACATTAGAGGACAGATATGGATTGACAATAGTAAAGACGGAAAACGGTGTTTCAATGTATGCAGACTCTCGCAAGGGGACGGATGCCGCCGAGCTTTCGGAAATGCTTAATGCGTGGGCTGAACAATCGGAGAAATATCATAACGGCGATATTAACCGTGACGAATATGATAAGTGGCGCTACAATTATCCGAAGTATGATGAAACTTCCGGTTTTGTAAAAGTACCATCACAGAATTTCAGCGACGCTATGGTAGAAGCGTTCAAGGATAAGCTGTAAACTGAAAATTTGAGGTAAACAATTTTTGGAGGTTAGATTATTTATGCCAAAGTATTTTTTAGATGTTTTTGAAAATTATCGTTATAACTATCAGCGCATCTTTTCCATACTTTATCCATCTAAAAACAGTACAGGTTTTACGGAAAGAAATTTATCTGTCAACTTTGCAAATGCATATGAACGGATAAATCCTTCTGCAATTACTTGGTTTGAATTCCAGTTTGGAGAAAATAACAATTTACATTATGATGCAGTAATAATTGACCCTGAAAACAAAAGGCTTCTTCTGATCGAATCAAAACGGTTTTCAAATCCTCATACAAAAATTGAAAGTATCGCTAATGATATTGATCGAATTCAAAATGTCAAAAACAAATATTCGCCCGATTTTATGTCAAGAATTCCTGATATCTCAAACTATCAAATTTTTGGTGTGATATTGGCAGATGTTTGGACTGAAACCCGAAAAAAGAAGCAAATATATGATTCATTTGTAGCTGGCACATTTATTGCGGATTTTTTAGAAGATAATTTAATAAAATATCCATCATTGCATAATGCAACTTATTATGTAGGTGATTTCGATAATCTCCCTTGCGATGCACCTAAAAGAGATGTACTCCAAACCTATCACTTAGTTTCTTTTGCTTGGGAAATTTAGACTATAAAATGGCAATAATAACGACAAAAACCCCGTACTGACTTTAATCCGTCAGTACGGGGTTTAATGTTAATATGGTATTTTTGCGAGCCACAAGATATTACTTTTTACTCACAAACCACTCGATACACACGATAAAAGGTACCGAGCAGAATCTTATCAAAATCTTATCAACGGGCTCTTTGAAAACCTTGAAAACCTTGATATTACTGGGTTTTTAGACTTTTTCAATTTATTCCCACTCCACCGTTCCCGGTGGCTTTGAGGTTATATCGTAAACTACTCTGTTTACATGGTCTACTTCGTTTGTTATCCTGTTGGATATTCTTGCAAGAACATCGTATGGTATCTTTGCCCAATCGGCTGTCATGAAGTCGTCTGTTGTTACGGCTCTGATAGCTATAAGGTGGTCATAGGTTCTGTGGTCGCCCATTACACCTACTGTCTGGACGTTCGGGAGAACTGCAAAGAACTGGCTCAGGCTGCTTTCAATTCCGCTTTTCTTGATCTCGTCACGGAAAACGGCGTCTGCTTCCTGCAACACCTTTATCTTATCCTCTGTTATCTCACCGATTATTCTTACGCCAAGTCCTGGGCCTGGGAACGGCTGACGCCATACAAGCTCCTTTGGTATGCCGAGCTTTTCGCCGACTTTTCTTACCTCGTCTTTGAAAAGGTCGCCCAATGGCTCTATAACGCCGTCAAAGTTGATGTCTTCAGGCATTTTTACCTGATTGTGGTGAGTTTTTATTGTAGCAGCGTCGCCCTTTCCGCTTTCGATTCGGTCAGGGTAGATAGTACCCTGTGCAAAAAATCCGCCGTCTGCCTCTTCTCTGATCTTATCCCAGAATACCTTATAGAACTCTGTTCCGATAGTCTTTCTCTTTTCCTCTGGATCTGTTATGCCCTTGAGCTTTTCAAGGAACTGCTTCTGACAGTTTACTCTTACAAATCTCATATCGAAAAGTCTTGTGAAAGTTTCTTCAACAAAGTCGCCCTCGTCTTTTCTCATAAGACCCTGATCTACGAATACGCAGGTGAGCTGTTTGCCCACTGCACGGCTGATAAGTCCTGCGGCAACTGATGAGTCAACTCCGCCTGAAAGTCCCAAAACTACTTTCTTATCGCCTATCTGCTCTTTAAGCTTTGCAACTGTGTTCTCGATAAAGTTATCCATTACCCAATCGCCTTTACAGCCGCAGACCTCGTAAAGGAAGTTTTTCAAAATGACGTTACCATACTCACTGTGAGTTACCTCAGGGTGGAACTGAACGGCATATATCTTCTTCTCTGCATTCTCCATTGACGCACATGGGCAATCATCTGAATGGGAAGTGATAACAAAGCCCTCAGGTGCTTCGCTGACATAGTCGGTATGGCTCATCCATACGATATTCTTATCAGGAACGTCCTTGAAAAGCTTGCTCTCTGCGGAGACTGTTATCTCTATCTTGCCATACTCGCTCTTTTTACAGCTTTCTACCTTTCCACCGCTCATCCATGAAATAAGCTGACAGCCGTAGCAGATGCCGAGGACTGGTATGCCAAGATCAAGTATAGCCTTGTCATAATGCGGGGAAGTCATATCATAAACGGAGTTTGGTCCGCCTGTGAAGATTATGCCCTTATAGCCTGCTGCTTTTATTTCTTCGATCGGAGTTTCAAAGCTTTTTATCTCTGCATAAACGTGGTGATCTCTCACACGTCTTGCGATAAGCTGATTGTACTGTCCGCCAAAGTCAAGCACCAGTATCTTCTCATGTGACATATATTTACCTCTTTTCCTTATGTTTTTTGAAATACATAAATATTATAACACGTTGCCGTCCCTTTTTCAAGAGCAATTTACACACTCTTTGAAGCATGGGGTAAATTAATTGTGAACACCTGACATCAAGCAGGAAAATATTCGTTGATTTTAGCTGTTGTAATTTGCTGATAGCTATGCTATAATGAATAGGTATTGTAAAATGCGTGTAAATCAACAGAAAAGAGTATATTGTAATGGAAAAACAACAAAACATTCAAACACAGCAGGCAAAGGATAAAAAAGGCTTGCTGAAAAAAATAGGAGCATGGTTTGCGTCGCCTGACGGAATGCAAACATTACGATTTATAAGTGCCATAGTGGCAGTTATAATGGTAGGAGTCATTTGTGCTTTGTTGGGCATATACATGGACAAGGACAACTTCCTGCCGAAAGAGCGAAATTATGCGCTTATAGGGGCTTGTGCTGTTGAGCTGGCACTGATATTTATTATTGCGGAATTTTTCTCAATGCAAAAGAAGCTGAAAAAGAGTGAAACAAAAGGCTGCATCGACCCTTTCACGGCGGCTTTTATGCTTGGACTAAATTCTTATTTTCTTCCGGATTTTGTAATGGGGTCATATTTCCCAAAGAGCAATGTGCTTTACATTCTCCTTGGAATATTGCTCTGCTGGCTTTTATATCTTATAGGTGCGGTGATATTCCCGAAGCCACACGCCTGGTTTTGCGGAGTGAACGTCATATTTGTCATATATGCTTTGGCACAGTATTATGTCACCGAGTTCAGGGGGAATCCTGTTCAGTTTGCCGACCTTGCCAACATAAAGTCAGTCAGTGAGATAAACGGAATGTACTCACTGTTTTTAGACAGCAACGTGATGTTTGTGCTTTGTGATCTTATTCTTATTATCGCTGTAACGGTGACGACAAAAGTAAGGAAGATAAAAATACGCAGCAGGATAATATCGGGTGTAGCTGTTATCGCAGGGTGTTTCGTATTCGTATATGGTGGCAGGTTTGCCTATGACCTTGGTATAAAGAACAGATACATCAGGCTGAACTTTTCAGGTGCGGAAAATGCAGACACATACAGGTGCGTAGGCTATGACCTTATGTTCTGCTTTGACGGAATGTTTAACCGTGTGACGAAGCCTGATGGCTACTCCACTCAAAAGGCTGAGGATATCATAACTCAGTATGAGGTACAAAAGGCTGACAAAAAGCCTGCTATCATTGCTATCATGAACGAATCCTTTGCAGACTTTGAGCATATCGCTCAGTTCAAGACTAACAAAGACTATCTGCCCAACTATCACAAATTGCAGGAGGAAAGCATAAGCGGATATGTTTCCGTTTCGGCATATGGCGGTTATTCCTGCAACTCTGAGTATGAATTTCTCACCGGCAACACTCTTGGCTTTTTGCCGTCTGGAAGTGCGGTATTCACCCAATATCTCAACGACAAACAAAACGGTCTTGTAAGCTGGCTAAACGAGCTTGGCTACACAACGCAGGCTATCTCGCCTTGCTCTGAGGGACTATGGGATATAGGCAACGCCTATGAACAGCTTCAATTCAAAGACAGGATATACAATTGTCAGGACAGAATGAGCGATATCCAATATTTCAACGGAAATATCACAGATGAAACCATTTTCAGATATATTGAAGAGCAATATGAAAGACACGCAGGCTCGCCTTATTTTGTATGGACAGCGACCATGCAGAACCATGCGCCGTATGATGACCTCAGTTCTGTTCCGTCTGAGATAACCTTTGAGGACTACAACAACCCTGCGGCACAGGAATATCTAAATCTTATCTATCAGTCTGACAAGGCGTTGGGAGAGCTTATAAACTATTTCCGACACAAGCAGGAAGAGGTCATAATCGTAATGTTCGGCGACCATTATCCGCATATCATAAACTTCACGGAATATCTCTATGGCAAGGACGTGGCTCTGCTTTCAACGGAGGATTACTCAAGACTTCGACAGACTCCTTTCCTTATTTGGAGCAACAAGGGCGTTGAAGCGGAGAAGATAGACGATATAAGCCTTAACTATCTTTCAAACGAGGTCATGGAAGCGGCTGGACTCCCAAAGTCGAGATATCAACAGGAGCTTGACAAGATACGCTGTGACATTCCGATAATAAGCTCTTACGGCTACAAGACGGCTGACGGAGAATGGTATTCTATAAACGATGTGGCTGACAAATACAAGGACACGCTGAACGAATATGAAACTGTGCAGTATTACAGAATGTTTGATGAAAAGCGTGACAATAGTATAAATTAGGCTGTTAAAAAACACAAACAACAAAAAAGTGGGACTTCGCATTTCTGCAATGCAGAAATTGCGCCGATCCCCTACAAAACAATAAACGGACGAAGCTTTTTTTTACTTCGTCCGTTTCGTTTTATAATGCGTATCAAAATGCGGGCGAACACTGTTCGCCACTACAAATGACTACATAATTATGCGCTTATTTTTTTATCCTGTGACCTTTTTCTCGAACATGAACATTCCCATGACATCGTTCATTATGCTGTCAGAAGCGACCTTCTTGCTGTTCTTTGTCATTTGCCTTACGACAGTCTGACCGTCATTCTTGCCGAATATCATAACATAATCGTCGCCACTTTCGGAAGTTCCCTCATAGGACACCTGATTTTTAAAGACGTTATATTTCCACTTGCCGTCTTTGAAATATGCGTCAACGGCTTCACCGTAATTTTCGCTTGCTAATTTCATTTCGGTATCAAAATCGTATGTGGAATGTCTTACGCTGAATATTCTCACAAAGGCGATCGCAAAATATATCACCAATATTACCACTGCGATCTTAAGCAAGGTCTTTAGTATCTTTTTGCCCTTACCATAATTCTCTTTGCCGCTGCTTGAATGTTCAGTTGGGGTGCGCCTATAGTCTGCCGCACTCATTTCTCTGTTTCGCTCTGTCTCTCTTACACGCTTTACCCTGCGAGCTTCCTGCTCTCGGCGCATTCTTTCCTCTGCTTCGGCTCTTTTCGGGTGTTCGTAAACACGCTTCGGTATGCCCTGTATCCTTGAACGGTCTATAAACTCCTGCTCGCCACGTCTTTGGGTCGATGAGGCGATAGGTACCATTTTTCCGCAGTTGGTGCATATCTTAGCTCCGTCCTCCAGCTTAGAACCGCAGAATGTACAATGTCTGCTCATTATTACCAATCCTTTACACACTTAGAACTGTTTTGTTTGTCGAAGTTTTTTCTATATCTATGTTGGACTATCCGCCCGTTTTCTTTAATGACACGGGCGAACGCTGTTCGCCCCTACAAATCTTCTTTATCTATATTTACAGATATCTTACAACGCCCACAACCTTGCCAAGTATGCTTACTTCGTCTACTATGATAGGATCCATGGTGTCATTTTCAGGCTGCAGTCTGTAATGGCCGTCCTCTTTATAGAAAGTCTTTATGGTAGCTGACTCGTTGTCAACAAGCGCGCAGACTATATCGCCGTTTTCTGCATATGGGGTCTGCTCTATAACTACCATATCTCCGTCAAGGATAGCGGCGTTTATCATGGACTCTCCCCTTACCTTTAGGGCAAAAAGCGGATTGCTGTAATGCCTTGCAGGCTGGAAGCTTATATAGTCTGTTATCTCCTCAATGGCAGTGATAGGGATACCTGCGGTGACAGTTCCCACAAGGGGGATCTTCATGCCGTTGCCGCCTGTGAGCCTTATGGCTCTGTTCTGGTTATTTCCCTTTTCAAGAAGGCCTTTTGCGGTGAGATTATTTATATATCTATGGGCTGTTGAGGTAGACTTAAAGCCAAACTCCGCACAAATCTCCCTAACTGTCGGCGGATATCCCTCTTCTATGCGATCCTTTATGAACTCGAATACCATTTTCTCGTTCTCGGTTACTTTTCTCATAGCTCCGTCCTTTCTGTTATATCAATAAATCTTTATCTTCTAAACCTAAAGCTCTTTTGCAAGCCTTTTTGCAAGCTTATAGACATCTCCGCAGCCAAGAGTTATAACAAGGTCGCCCTCCTTGCAGTTTTTCTTTATATAGTCGATACACTGTGAGAAGTTATATTCCTTCTGCTGTGCAGTCTGCTTATCAACAAGCTCATGGTCGGTCTTGAACCAAACTGCATTTGGTATCTTCTCTGCAAGCTGTTCAGCATAAACACCGTCGGTATTTTTCTCACGGCTTCCCATGATATCCGTTACAACGGCAATATCTGCAATAGAAAGTGCTTTCACAAAATCGTTCATGAGTATCTTTGTTCTTGAATAGGTGAAAGGCTGGAAAACTGCCCACACTCTGTTGAAATCAAGACCCTTTGCGGCTTTCAGTGTACACTCGATCTCCTTTGGGTGGTGAGCGTAATCGTCAACGATAGTAACGCCCTTGACCTCGGCTATCTTCTCGAAACGTCTTATTGCGCCAAAGAAAGTATCAAGTCCCTTTTCGATACCCTCCCATGAAACGCCTGAATATCTTGCGGCAGCGATAGCTGCAAGGGCGTTCATGACGTTATGGTCGCCGGGAACATGGATAGTAAGCTCTCTGACAAACTCGCCCTTATAATAAAGCTCAAAGCGTGTCTGCAAGCCTTTTTTGGACTTTATAACGGCGGAATAATCGTTTTTCTTATCCCAGCCGAAAGATATCATTTCCTTATCAACGCCCTCGACGGCTTTCAGAGTATTTGCGTCGTCGCCATTATAGATAACGGCTTTTGAAGCCATGGTTGCGAACTTATGGAAAGACTTTATGATATTTTCGATATTCTTGAAATACTCAAGGTGGTCTGCGTCAACGTTCAGGATAATTGAAACGTCAGGGAAAAGTCTGAGGAAATGATCCTCGAACTCACAGGATTCACAGACCATAGTTTGTGATGAGCCTGCCTTGCCTGAGCCGCCTATGCTTGGGAGCTTTCCACCTATAACGCAGGAAAGGTCAGTACCCTCCTGAACGAATATCTGTGTGAGCATGGAAGAAGTTGTGGTCTTTCCGTGAGTGCCTGAAACGCAAAGAGCGTTCGTATACCAGCTTGTGACAAGGCCAAGTATCTCGGCTCTTTCGCAGCAGATCGCACCGCTTGCCTTTGCGGCGATAAGCTCAGGGTTATCTGCCATTATTGCGGCGGTATAGATTATAAGGTCTGCACCCTTGATATTCTCGGCTCTCTGACCGAGAAAGACTTCGATGCCAAGCTTTCTTACGGCCTCAAGAGTTTCAGTTTCGTTATTGTCTGAGCCTGTGATGAAATATCCCTTTGAATGGAATATCTGCACCAGAGGGTACATACCAGAGCCGCCTATACCGATAAAATGAACGTGCTTTATATTTTTCAAGATCTCATTTGTTATCATCTTTGTAATACTCCTTAGAATAATAGATAATTCAGAATGTATGTTTATTTTATTATATAACATTTCTAAAAAAAAATAAACCCCTTTTTTGATTATTTTTCAAAAAAAGAGGCAAAAATATTACTACAGGCATTACATCACAAGAAAGGACGCATGAAAATGACTATAACAGAGGTAAAATTCAGAAGATTTATAAACGAGGGCAAGCTCAGAGCCGTTGTAAGCCTGACCTTTGACGGCAGTTTTGCGGTACATGATATCAAGATAGTGCAAGGAGAGGAACGACTTTTTGTGGCTATGCCCAGCCGCCGTGATGACAACGGGGTTTTCCGTGATATCGTTCACCCCATCGACAGCGAGCTTCGCAAGGAGATAGAGGGAGAGATACTTTCTGCTTACCGCATGGAGCTTGACAGGCAGGCGGCGGAACAGCAGGATTTAAGCTGACTATAGCAGGATAATAAGTGCAATAATGATGCATAGAAACGATAAGTTTGCGTAAAAAACGGGCGAACAGTGTTCGCCCCTACAGATGCTTTTAAAGTCAGTGTAGGGGGAGTGCTGTTCGCCCTATTATTTCTATCTTTTAGCTTTTAGCCCCAGATTTTATCGCCCATGTTTGAGAGATAAGCTGTAAGCTCCTCCGCCATTTCATACTGCTCAGGAAGTCTTGGGTGACCGGGGGTCGCCTTGCCTGTTCTTGTGAACATGAAATGTGTTATCTTCTGGTCATTAAGCTCGTTTGCTATCTCGTCAACGGCTTTATCCCACTCCTCACCGTGGCAGAGAACTGTCAGCAGAAGCACAAATGTTGCGTTTGGATACTTGCTTCTAAGGTCAAGGATAATGCTCTTGTAGGCATTTTTCCACTTTGCTCTGTAGTCAGGGTCGGCGATATCGAAATCCTCGTGACCCTCGTTATGAGGGTCGTTCTGACCCACTGCAAAAAGCACAACGTCAGGGGTATAATTCTCAAAATCCCAAGGCGTTACGCCCTTTGCGCCCTCTGGGAAATAGCAAAGCTTATTGTATACAGACTCCATGCCGATATAATTCGGGGCATGATAATAGCCGGTGTTGTCGAAAATTGCGATACCGCCCTGTGCGATATTATGGATCTGTGCGCCAAGGTTTCTTGCTGTTATCATTGCATAGCTATGCCATGCGTTATCATATACTCCCTGATGATCCTCAGGGTCACAGCTTGCAACAAAGTCAACTGCCTCGCACACTGCGCCTGCAGAAACAGAGTCGCCATAGCACTCTATTTTTCTTGCAGGGAGAGGAGGATTTTCAAGAACTTCTCCGTCGCTGTCTATTTCAAAGCCCACGAACTCAAAGTAATGGGAAGCGTCCTGCCTTTTAAAAAGGGTGACGGTATGAGTGCCTTTTTCAAGGTCACAAGCGATATCAAGGGTGATATCCTCGTCATTTTTATCGAAAGTCACCTTGCCCTCTTTGCCGTCCATAACAAAGCCAAGCTCCTGAATGTTGAAATACTTATGGTTTTTTATCACGGCGGATACGCTTGTGCCTGTGAAAGTCATTTTTACATTTGAGCCTGCGTAATAAAACTCAGGGCGTGTTTTGTCGGAAAAGTCTATTCTGCCCATATAAGTAAGAAAGCTGTTGTCTGCTGTTATAAGCTTTTTATTCTCTGCCATTTTTTCATATCCTTTCGATACTATGATTTTTTGCATATGTTTATTTTAGCTTTTCAAGGCGTTTTTGTCAAGGATATAAAACGTTTTCAGAGAAATATTTTTACACGGAGCGAATATACATAGATAAGAAAAATATCAGGGGGTGCTTTTATGAATGATACTCAGGGCAGGCACAATGCCATTCTTGAAAACAGACAGCGTTTACAGCTTTCGGGCGTGACGGACGTTGACAGCTTTGACGAGGATGAGATAAGGCTTTTCACACAGCTTGGAGAGCTGACGATAAAAGGCAAAGACCTGCACATAAACGAAATAAGCGTTGAATCGGGAGATGTTTCCGTGGAGGGAGATATCTGGGCTTTGGTTTATGGAGAAAAGGACAGAAAGAAAAAGCTCTCGGCGATAGGGAAGATATTCAGATAACATATGTAAGGGCGACCTTAGGTCACCCGTTGGCTGACCGCTAATTGCGGTCGGTATATCCGCATTTTTGTTGGATAGCTATTCACCGAAAAAACTGCGAACAGGCGGGCGAACGCTGTTCGCCCCTACAAGTGGGGGGTGTGTATTCGGGCGGTTTTTAAGCCAAAAGTATATGCAATGTCATTGCACAGTGCAAGAGGTCGGAGAAAGGGGAAAGATAAATGAAAGAAATGCAACTGGGGCTAGAGCTTGAAAGGGAGCTTTTTCTGCTGTCTGTGGTTCTGGGCTGCGGGCTGGGGCTTTTATATGATATTTTCAGGGTATTCAGGGTGGCTTTGCCACATGGGAAGATACTCACCTTTTTTGAGGATATCATTTACACATTTCTTTACGGCTTTGCACTTTTCACATTTTGCACCGGGCTGACGGGGGCTATAAGAGGGTTTGTTTTAGTGGGTATGCTAACAGGCTCTGTGATAGAACATCTTACTGTAGGAAACGCTGTTGTATCCGTTCTGAGGAGCCTTTTTTCAATAATCAGAAAACTATTTGCTAAAACGTTTTCGCCTGTGGTTAAATTTATTACCAAAAGAGCAGACGGTTTCAGGGACTGTTTTGTGAAAAAGTGCAAAATTTCCTCTCTGCGAAAAAAAACTTCTAAAAGCACTTGAAAACTCTCTTTTGATTAGTGTATAATAGAAAAGAGTATAGGTAACGCCTCATGACAGTTATTGGGGTATTGCTTATGGAAAGGTCGGTTTTGTAATCAAAAAAGGAGTACGCAATGCTAGGTTTTAAAAATAAAACGTCCGAAACGGCTGACGCTGAAAAGGACGCTGCAAAAAAAAATCCAAAGCCGAAAAGATCAAGATTTGTTAAGCTTCTGACTATTTTTGCTGTTGCCGCTCTTGTTGTTTATTCAGGGGTGATTATCATCTCACAGCAGGCGCAGATAGCACAGCTCAGAAAAGAGTCAGACGCTATAAATAAAAAGATAACCGCCGCCAAGCAGCTCAATGATGAATACACAAGGCTGCTCAGTTCTGACGATGAGGCGGAGTATATGGAGAAGATAGCTATTGAAAAGCTGGGCTATGCTTATCCTAATGAGCGCAGATTTTATATTGTAAACAACAGCGACTAAGGCAAACACGGTCTTTTGACCGTTCATATAGCAGAATTTTTATTGCAGAGAGGACACAAAAATCAAATGCAGCTTGAAGTAGGAAAAATTTATGAAGGAAAAGTAACAGGTATCACAAAATTCGGAGCATTTGTGGAGCTTGACAAGGATACGACAGGAATGGTCCACATCTCGGAGGTTGCGAACACATTCGTAAACGAGATAAAGGATCATCTTACCGAGGGTCAGACCGTCAAGGTAAAGGTGCTTAATTTAGGCGACGACGGAAAGATATCGCTTTCTATCAAGAAGGCTCAGCCTGCGCCACAGAGAAAGCCAAGAGAGAACGGTCACCAGGGTGGCAGAGAGGGCAGACCTAACGGTGGTCAGAGAAATTTCAACCGTCAGGGAGGCAATTCTCAGGGCAGACCTAGAAACGACTATAACAGGGATCACAACAGAGACAGAGCGCCACAGGATTTTGCTAAAAATCCGCCTCCGGTGTACAATGCTGACAGCAATTCAGGAAACGCTGATTTTGAGGATATGCTCAGCAAGTTCAAGGCGTCAAGCGAGGAGAGATTTTCTGATCTGAAAAAAGTCATTGACAACAAGAGAAAATCTCCGTCAAGAAGAAAATAGATACCGATACATAAAACAGAGGATATTCAGTCATGAAAAATTTCAAAAAGACTTTTGCGTTTATATTTTTCATGCTGGCAGGAATAATACTTGGTGCGTTCATAGCTTACGTCTGTGAGGGCAAGGATTATGTAGGCTGGCTTGCATGGGGAAAAAATGTAGGCGTTGAAAGCTTTGCTATAGACCTGTATGTGATAAAATTCAATATAGGTCTTATGGTCCATGCAACTATCTCGCAGATATTCACTATTGCTGCGGCGCTTATAGTGTTCTCAAAGACCTGCAAGGGGCTTTAAGGAGAGTAAATTTTAAAATGAGATTTCTAAAAACAGCAGCAGTAGCTTTAACAGTGGCTGTCTGCCTTTTATGCACTTCCTGCGGTACGCCTGAGCTAAAGCATGACACATTGGTATATCAGGCAAGGGAGGACTATGCGGCGCTTGACTCCGCAAAAGTCGTTATAACCAACGAGGACACTGGTGATATCGAGCAGGAGTTCACTTTCAAGTATGACGAAAAGGATGTGCTGACCTATTCTTACTACGGCAAGAACGGTGGAAAGGAATACGCTCAGTATAACAACGGAATCGAGAGCTACACCTATGATAACGGAGAATACTCACATTTGGTAAAGGGCGACAAGGACTTTTCAAAGTACACAAGAAAGGCAAAGCACCCACAAGCTGACGAGGGTATGCTGATGTTTGCACCGAAAGCTGTTGAGTCTGTTTCTGACATTATCGGTGATGACGGCTCTGTTACTGTGACGTATGTTTATGACGTTTCAAAGCTGGGAAAGGACGCTGAGGAGATAGGCACAAAGGGCTTTTCCACAACCTATTTTTTCGATAAAGACGGTGAACTTGAATACTTCACTGAAAACACTGTCACAAAGAACGCTCAGTACAACTATCGTGTTGACATAACAGAAAGAAACTCTGTTGACAAGATAGAAAACAATGTTGAGCAATACAAAGACAAATAATTTACTGCATACAAAATGCAGCGGCGACCTGAGGTCGCCTGTTGATCTGATACTTTTTAGATATTCTTAACAGGCTGCAAAAACAGCCTGTTTTATTTTTGTCAAGAAGCATATTTACACCATTATCAAAAAAACGCCCCAACTTAATGGGACGTTTTTATTTTTGTTATAATTTGCTCTCTGCCAGTATTCTCTGTGGCTCGGCAAGCATTTGCTTTGCTTCCACAAGGGTCTGCCTTATCTCGTCATTATCATAAACCATCATGAGCTGCTGAGCCTGATTGAGGGCTTCTCTACCCATTTCCACCTGATACTGATAAAGGCTGTCGAGCCTTGCGGCTGCCTTTGTTTCAAGGTCCTGATAAACTGTCTTTATATCCTTGACGATATTATTTCTGATATCGTCATAGTTTTCAAGAGCGATATCAATTATATCGGTCTGCTTTTTCTTTTTAAGGATAAGGCTGAAAACTGACATTGTGGCAGGAGGAAAGGTTTCGCTGGTGCCAAAAAGCTGAACGCCCATAACAGAACGTGTTACGTTCTTGTTCAGGGAGGTCATTATCATTTCCACTGACGGAGCCTTTGCCGCCTTTGAAAGATCGTCTATGCCAAGAGCGGAGGCAAGCTCTCTGCCTGTACCTTCCACTATCTCGGCTATCCTATCTCTATGGCTCTCGATACAATTTCGATATGCTTCGCCCACCTTTTCCATAAGGAACGAATAGAAATGCTTTTCTATATCCTCAGAGCTGTAAAGGTCGTTTCCGTCTGCGTCTTTTCCACGGCAATCCAAAATGCTTGCTCTCAACTTTGAGAAGAACTCATACATCCAAGCTTCGGCTTCCTGCTGCATTTCGATAATAGAAAGGTGCAAAGCAGGCTTTTTCTCCTCAAGAGCCTTTGAAAGCTTTTCACACTGCTCGTCAAACTCTTTTGCTCTGTCGGCAAGCTTCTGCTTGTCAAGCTCTGCCATATCGCTTATAAGTCTAAGCTTTGCGGCTGTTTCGTCGCACATCTGCGAAAGCATTGTAAGAACACGCTTTGAACGTATAACGTCCTTCTGCATGATTATATCACGCTGCAAAGACAGCTCGAACTGGAAAAACTGAGTTTCGTAAAACTCTCTTGTACCCTTGTCCAGCGGTCTTTCTCTGCCAAGCTTTCGGCTAAGCTCGTCTGCACCGCTTATGCCGTATACGATAGCGTTAGGCACTATCCTCTCGGATATGTTTCTCACACGCTTTAGTATTTTATCAGCGTCCTTCTGAGAGTTCATTGCGTCTATCATATTCACGAGGATATAGAGCATACCAAATCGCTGAGGCTGGACATGGCTTGCAAGAAACAACTGCTCGCTTTCAGAAAAAGGCAGCAGGCATGATGCCGCATACATGATAGCGTCGGCATTGACAATATAATCCATTACCTGTTTGTCAAGGCTCTCCAAGTCAGAAAGGCCTGGGGTATCCACTATCCTTATCTCTTTGAGTATAGGGGCGTTGTCCTTTATCTGAACATAGCTTATTTTTGCAGGGAAAAGCTTCATTCTCTGCTCAAGCTTTTCTCTTGTGATATCCTCCAGCGACAGTGGCACTCTCATGCCGTTTTCAAGGATAGCTTCCACATACTGTGTATGGCCGAAAGATATCTCGTTTATAGTATAAGTTTCAGGTGTAACGTTTATAGGTGCAAGCTCCTTGCCCAGCAGGGCGTTTATAATGGTGCTTTTTCCCCTTTTGAACTCGCCAAGTATGACCAGCGTGAAAGGCTCTTCGCTTTTTTTCTCGATAAGAGCTTCCCAATCGTTCATTTCGCTGACAAAATCCTTGCCGAGCATTTTCGCTATCTTTTCATTTTCAACAAAGGCTTTAAGAGCGGTCTTTACCTGTGCAATATTCTGCTCCGCTGTATTGATATTAGCACTATCCACCTATCACGCCTCCGTTTCCGATTATAATACTGCTGCGCACATCACATATCTGACCTGAAACAAGGTGTCTGTCAGAATCCTCTGCGTCGCCACGCCATTCATAAAGAACTGAGCAATACAGAAACTCAGTAGCTGCGACAACAAGCTTTTCAAGCTCGCTCATAGTATTATCTGTTTTCAGATTTCTTGAAGAAACTGCATGGACGCTCTCAGCCTTTTTGATAAGTCCGTCGGTATCCATATTCTTCTGCTGTCTGCCATAGAAGTCGATATAGCCCTTGTTATAAAGCCCTGTTATGACGCTTATGAACATTCCCGGCTTATCGAGGCAGATAATGCCTGCTCTGTTTGCAGTTATATCAGCATACTTCACCCACTGAACAAGCGCTGTATAAAGCTGATTGTTCACAGTCTGCTTATATGACCTTTCAACTGGTCTGTAAGTATACTTATTGTAATTGAGATATGTAAATGCCATATTATAGGCACAATGATTGTTCTGTATTCTTCCACACTCGCAGCCTATAAGGAACATAAGCTCCTCCTTGCTGCACATTTCCACTACCTGCTTTGAAAGCACGATACAAGGCTCGATGATATCGCTTGCCACAGAGTAGACCTGTGCTTTATCCATATCCCCTCTGACAAAGACGATAGGCACAACAAGCTCTAGCCGCTCGGCACACTTCTTCACAATGTCATAGATATCAGGATATTTCAGCGGGCCAACCTGCTCGCACTTAAGAAACAAGTGCTTTGCTTCGGCAGAAACGTCCTGCGAGCCTGCTGCCTTGACGAGCTTTCCCCAGCCCCCAAGTCCCATTATCTTCTGCCTTACGGCAAAGTCGGACTCAAAAGCATAGTCAAGCACGCCGTCAACTATATGGTTCTGATAGCTTCTTGTATAAGCGTTCAAATATGTGCGGAAGCTTGTGTCAATCTGTAGCAGCGGATTTTCCCTTTCCGTTGTATTTGTACTCATGACCTGTCCTCCCTTGATCTTAAAATAATATTTTTATATGACCGTCAGCTTTCCATAGCTTCGGTAAGCACACGTCTTACCTGATATGCTTCCTGAACTATAGCGCTTGCGCTCTCGGCAATATCATGGAGACGTTCCATTTCCTTCTGAGAAATGTTGCTCTTTTCTGTTTTAAGATCATTAAGATTATCAAGTGTTTCCTGAGTATCACGGAGGATTATCTCTGTTTCGCTCTCGATCTTGCCCTTCAGACCCTCAAATGCTGAGAATACCTGACGGCGGACAGTTTCAGTGAAGTCATTATTAAGCTTCATTTCGTGGAACTGCTTTCTCACCTGAGTTTTAAAGTTTGACTTATACTTATCTATTCTTTCCTTAACAAGTATCTTATCAACGGCAAAGTTTGAAGTAAAAGTACCTGCAATGCCTGCAAGAGCCATAAGGCAGAGGGTCACTGGCAGGGTAGCGGTGATGCCAAAGAAGCCTGCAAAGAATATAGCAGTATAATAAGTAGCATAAAATCCTGCAAAGCCTGTTGCTCCGCCCAAAAGTGCGCCCTTTACGCCAGACTCTCTAAAGCCCAGGAACAATCCTCCGACGCCGTAAGAGCCGATAGCAACGCCGATTATCTTATCCATTACGCCGCCGTTCTTTGAAACTCTGTCGGAGATAGTGAACATCTGCTGTATCTTTGTAACGGACTCGAAGAACTCGTCCTCAAATTCCTGAAGTCTTTCAGCCTCACAGGAAACAGCGAAGTTTATGCTGTTCTGTATCTGCTCGCAGATTATCTGCGCTCTTGCCTCTATGCTCTCCTTTATTTTCTCGGTGAGCTTTGCGGTAACGAGCTTGAGCTGGTCTTTCTTGAAATCGTCAGAGGACATCTGGAAGTTGTCTATAACCTCCATAGCTGTCTGCTCGATGTTTGTCCAATAGCTGTCCAGAACTGGCTGCAGGTCATTGAACACCTGATTTGCGGCATCGTTGATCTTGACAAATTCCTGTCTTTTCTTATTTCTTATCTCGCCTATCTCTTTGATAGCCTCGTCATACTTTTCCATGAACTCATCGTTAGCCATCATGAGTGCGTTTTCCTGCATAACAACGCTTCTAAGTATCTCAGTACCCGAATTTGTTATCTTATTTGCAAGGATCTGCAATGCGATAACGCCACGCTCTTTTGTGAGCATGGTTTCAAGAGCCTTTTCAAACTCAGGGAAGTTACTCTTTTCAAGGGCTTCCTTATCCCCAGTTTCCTTGGCATTAAGAGCCTGCTTTGCATAAACGCCGATAACTCTCGGAGTTCCTATCTTTCTTTTATAGACCGCAAACTCACGGGAATCCTCGCCCATGACCTTTTTAGCCTTTTCCATAACGTATTTTCCGATACGTCCTCTTACAGTTTCGACTATCTTGTTCTCGTCTGCCTGTGAGAAAGTACCGAAGCAGTTTACAACAAAGATAATTCTTCCCACGTCAGAAGTAAGCATTTTCTTTTCAAGAAACTCTTTCTCAAACTGTGAGAAAGGGGAGTTTGCACTGATAACGAAAACGGCTGCGTCTATTTTCGGCAGGATAGACAGAGTAACGTTGGTCATCTGGTCATCGTCGTTAAGACCCGGAGTGTCTATGATATCCACGTTGTTCTTACAGAACTCGGTATCATAATAAACAGTGGCTTCCTTGACAGTTTCGGCTCTTTCCTCCGACTCTGCTGTAAGCTTTGTTACATAGTCCTCCAGCTTATTTATATCCACCCTTTCACTTTTGCCGTTTTTGTATTCCACCTGCACATACGGCTCTTCGCTATATGTAACTCTGTTAAGGGTAGCCGTTGCAGGCAGCACGTCAGCAGGAAGTACCTCCTGACCCAGCATTGCGTTGATAAGGGTACTCTTTCCTCTCTTGAACTCGCCCACTATAGCGACCTCAAAATGCTCCTCGGCAGTTTTCTCCAATGTTTCCCGAATAGATTCCGCAGTATTGACAAGAGCGATCTCCTCGCTCAATCCAAGCAGCGATTTCAGGTTCTCTGTAAGACCCTTTACCGTTTCCTTATAGGACGCATAGCTGCCGTAATCAATTTGCTTTTTCATTACAAGCCTCCGTTCCTCGTTTCTAAGGCAAACCTTGCATGGCATTGCCTTGAGGTAATATCTATACTATATTCCATTCATTTCCGCTGTGACACAATAAATATTACCGTGACATTATTTTAATTATAACATATTATTAAAACATAAGTCAAGAATTTACTTATAACAAGTACAAAAAACTACCCTTTTGTACAAATCAGCGTACACATAATATACATTTTGCACAATATGTGAGCAAAGGCACAAAAAAACGCCCAGAAAATCGGGGCGCTATTTTATCGAGGATGTGCTAAACAAATCTTTTATATGTAGGGGCGAACAGTGTTCGCCCGTTATTTGACTCATTTTTTCAACGGACTTATATCATGCTTTTTGAGGCATTGACATCAATTCTGTCCGTAATATGCGTTCTTTCCGTGCTTTCTAAGGAAGTGCTTGTCAAGAAGCTCCTGCTGCATATGACCTATCTCAGGGTTCAGCATCATTGCGTGGAAGTTCATGAACGCAGCCTCTTCAAGGACAACTGCGTTATGGACAGCCTCTGCTGCGTCCTTTCCCCATGTAAAGGGGCCATGGCTTTTTACCAGAACGGCAGGTATCTGAGTTGCGTCAAGACCCTTGAAAGCCTCGATTATAACAGTGCCTGTTTCCTTTTCATACTCACCTGCAATCTCCTCAGGGGTCATTGCTCTTGTGCATGGTATCTCGCCGTAAAAATAATCTGCGTGAGTTGTGCCCATTGGTATTATGCCCTTTCCTGCCTGAGCAAAAGATGTTGCCCAGCGGCTGTGGGTATGTACTATTCCGCCGATATCAAAGGCTTTGTAAAGCTCCAAATGTGTTGGAGTATCGCTGGAAGGCTTATATTTTCCCTCTACAACCTTGCCGCTTTCAAGATCAACTACCACCATATCATCGGCTGTCATGCCCTCATAAGGCACGCCTGAGGGCTTTATGACTACAAGGCCCTTTTCTCTGTCGATAGCAGAAACATTTCCCCATGTGAATGTGACAAGTCCATATTTCGGCAGAAGCAGATTTGCTTCGCACACCTGTTGTTTTAATTCTTCAAGCATAAAATTCTCCTTTCTCTGATTTGGTAAATGCACCTTTTGTCTGCTCATTTTCCGTCCAAGTGAATAGCTCACCGACAGTTTGAGTGGGCAGGTGGGCGACCTCAGATCGCCACTACGATTTATATATGAATTTCTATGATTTTTTCAGAACTGTGCGTTTTTTTCTGCCGCCAATCCCTTTTTATATCTTTTTAAGAATTTTTTATAGCCCTCTGAGCCTGTCTGCTCAGGCTGAGAAGTTGTCACTTCCATATCAGCGAACACCTTTTTGTCAAGGAAGTCTGCAAGCTTTTCGCCATTTGAAAGCTCCATATACGCCGCAAGGATAGCCATGCCCCATGCTCCTCCTTCGCCTGCTGTTTTCATTACTGAAACAGGGGTAGAAAGTGCGTCTGCCATAAGCTGTGAAGCCACTCCGCTGACCTTGAAAAGTCCGCCGTGACCTGTTATCTTTTCTGCCTTTACCTGCTCTTTATCAAAAAGTATATCCATGCCTATTTTCAGTGCGGTGAAAGAAGAATAAAGCTGTGCTCTGAAAAAGCTGCCCAAGGTCAAAGTGCTGTCGGGAGTGCGGAAATACATTGGTCTGCCCTCGTCAAGCTTTATAACAGGTTCACCCGAAAGACAGTTATAGGCTGTCACGCCACCGCATGAGCTGTCGGCTGTCATGGCATTTTTATAGAGAGTTTCATAAAGCCTGCTCTTGTCTATCTCATTGCCTGTGAGCTTTGCGAACTCACCGAACATATTCACCCATGCGTCAAGCTCTGAACAGCAGTTATTGCAATGCACCATTGCCACAGGCGAGCCGTCAGGGGTGGTAACAACGTCTATCTCCTCGTAAACACCGTTAAGTGGCTTTTCAAGGACGAGCATTGCAAATATGGAAGTGCCTGCGGAGATGTTTCCGGTCTTTTTCAGCACGCTGTCCGTTGCCACCATGCCTGTGCCTGCGTCACCCTCAGGCGGGCAGACCGGCACGCCTGCTTTGAGGCGTCCCTCCGGGTCAAGGAACTTTGCGCCCTCTTCTGTAAGGACAGCGCCCTTTTCTCCTGCATTTCTCACAGCAGGGAGGATATCTTTCAGCTTATGGTCAAAGCCTTTTTCAGCAAGGCTTTTTTCTGTAAGCTCGCAATACTCTTTTTTGTATCCTATGCCCTCCACAGGGAAGATACCTGAAGCTTCGCCAACGCCAACTTCAAAGCGGTCTGTGAGCCTTTTATGCACATAGCCTGCAAGGGTATTGATATAAGCGATATAAGGAACATGGGCTTCTTTGTTAAGCACCGCCTGATAAAGATGTGCGATGCTCCAACGCTGTGGGATATTGAAGCCCAGCAATTTTGTAAGCTCTCCTGCCGCCTGAGCTGTCATGGTATTGCGCCATGTTCTGAAAGGCACAAGAAGCTTGTCATTCTTATCAAAAGCCATATAGCCGTGCATCATAGCAGAAATACCCATTGCACCGTATGTTTCAGGATAAATGCCATACTGTGCCTTTACGTTTTCTGCAAGGTCTTTATAGCAGGCTTGTATGCCCCCGTGGATATCATCAAGAGAATATGTCCAACAGCCGTTCTCAAAGCGGTTTTCCCACTGCTTCGACCCTGATGCGATAACAGAAAAGCTATCGTCTATAAGAACAGCCTTTATTCTTGTTGAGCCAAGTTCTATGCCAAGATATGTTCTTCCCTGCAAAATTTTATCTTTTACTGTCATTTTTGACTCTCCTTATAGTCCTTATCTCATTGTCACAACTACAACGGAGCATTTTGGTAGGTCTATCTCAAAGCCCTTTTCTGTCATTTTCGCACTGTACTCTTTTGGTGCGACCTTATCACAGTTATCAAAATCATTATAGTCCCTTACTTCATTGTCAAGTATCCTGCACTCAATGTTCTGATAATTTTCTCCTGCTATATCACAGCAGATATGAGCGTCATCATCTATAGAGCAGTTCGCTATAGTGACAGTGAGAACGCCGTCCTTTACTGAGGCAGATTGTGATATCATCGGGATCTTTCCGCCTGCCTGACAATTGTTGGCATAGCTGTAGCAAAGCTCGCCTCCCTGATGAGTTTTGAAAAGATCAAAGACGTGATAGGTAGGCGTCTTTACCATTTTCTCGCCCTCTGTGAGGATAAGAGACTGCAAAACGTTCACAGCCTGCGCAAGATTTGCCATTACTACCTTGTCGCTGTGGTTATTGAAGATGTTCAAATTGCAAGCCGCCACGATAGCGTCACGCATTGTGTTCTGCTGATAGAGGAAACCTGGGTTTGTGCCCTCCTCAACGTCATACCAACAGCCCCACTCGTCAACTATAAGACCTATCTTACCCTCTGGATCACGGCGTGACATTATCTCGCTGTGACGTTTTATAAGCTCGTCCATATATAGAGTTTTTGATATGGTTTCGTAATACTCCTCGTCTGAAAACTCAGTTGCACTGCCCTTTTTGTTCCAATCTCCTGTAGGAACGGTGTAATAGTGCAAAGAGATAGCCTTTGTGTGCCACTCCCCAAGGTTTGACATTACAACGTCCGTCCAGTTATAATCGTTGGAATTTGGTCCGCAGGCAATTTTGTAAAGCTCATTGCCGCTGAAATTCTTGCAAAAGCTCTGATATCTTCTGTATTCATCACAGTAATACTCAGGGCGCATCGAGCCGCCGCAGCCCCAGTTTTCGTTGCCTATACCAAGATATTTAAGCTTCCAAGGCTTTTCTCTGCCGTTTTTTCTTCTCAGGTCAGCCATAGGCGAAACACCGTCAAAGGTGATATATTCTATCCACTCGGAAAGCTCCTGAACAGTGCCGCTTCCGAGATTTCCTGCAAGATACGGCTCACAGCCTATCTCCTCGCACAGGTCAAAGAACTCATTTGTGCCGAAAGAGTTATCCTCTGTCACGCCGCCCCAATTGGTGTTTATCATTTTCTTGCGCTGTGTTTTTTCGCCTATGCCGTCCTTCCAATGATACTCGTCAGCAAAGCAGCCTCCCGGCCAGCGGAGAACAGGCATTTTTATCTCCTTGAAAGCTTCGATAACGTCTTTTCTTACACCTTTTATGTTCGGTATCTCAGAATTTTCGCCAACGTACATTCCATTATAGATACATCTGCCGAGATGTTCGGAGAAGTGTCCGTATATCTCCGGGTTGATGTGGGAACGTTTGTCTGCGGTATTGATAAGCATTGAAATATTCTTCATTGTGACCTCCTAAAAGTATATGATTTTAGTTTCAATTATATTTTATCACTTGACAAAAAAACAACAATGATATATCCTATTATTATACTGATACATCATACGAAATTAGAAAGGAAAAACCTATGGAACTTCACGCTTTGGGACTAAACTACAGCCATGACGGGTCTTTTGATATACGCCGTCCAAACGGTTCGGGGGATAATCTTCTGCTTATATTCAAATCCTCTGCGGTGGTGCGTTTGCACGGCAGGGAATACTCAGTTTCTCCTGACAGCGCAATACTATACAAAAAAGGCACTGAGCAGATATATCGTGCCTGCAAGGGTTTTTACATAAACCACTGGCTTCATTTTGATTGCGACGATACGCTCACCCGTGACTATTCACTCCCATATGATACGATTTTTATGTTATCAGACGCAGAGAAAACTGAGGATATCTTATCCACCATAAGCAGACTCAGCTTATCTGAAAGCGGCAGGCGTGAGGATTATATCGAGCTTATGCTCAGAATGCTGCTCATAAGACTTGGAGAGGAATATTCTCTCAGCAAGAGCGGTCAGCCGCCAAGAAAGCGCAGTCACTACGCTGACGCACTTGAGCGGCTCAGGGCTGACATCTACAGCTCCCCCTCCGGGAGCAGGAACATTGCCGATATGGCGAAAACTCTCAGCGTAAGCCCCTCCCACTTTCAGTATCTTTACACCTCACGTTTCGGTGTGAGCTGTTATGAGGATATACTCTGTGCAAGAATGAAAAACGCTGAATACTATCTTCTCAGCACTGACATGACAGTGAAAAACATTGCCGCCGTATGCGGATACGAAAATGACGTGCATTTCATGCGGCAGTTCAAACGCAGATACAACATGACCCCCTCCCAGTTTCGGCTAAAAAACAAGAAATAGGCATATGCAAAAAGCGGACGAAAAGAATTCGTCCGCTTTTGTTCTGTCAAATATCTATTAAAAGGCTGGCGACCAAATGTCGCCCCTGCAAAACAGCTTAATCTTCTATCTCATACTGATCTTCAATGACAACAGGGTGGCCGTCCTCGGTCATTATCATATCCCCTGCACTGCACTGAACAGCCGTTTGCTCTGCGGTTATGTCATTGGGTTTGAGTTTGAATCTTATTGCCTGCTTGCAGTTTTCTATCTCAACATATGTATGCTTTCCGCCTGACTCTCCGTCCAGCGTCCAAGGAACTTCATTCACGCTTGTGAATGTGACCTTTGAGGTCTTGAAAGTCACAAAATGCTTATCGTTGAGCTTATTAAGCACTGCTTCATTTATGGTGTTGCTCAGCTCGATAGCGTTCTTAGGGGTCTTTACCAGAACCACCTCGAAAAGTCCGTCGTCAAAACACACCCCGGAAGCAATAAGCTTTTTCATTCCGCCCACTGAGATAGTGTTTGAGATAAGACCGAGTATAAAGCTTCCTTCTATTACCTCGCCGTCATGCTCCACTCTCATTTGCTGACCTGTTATCTTTGAAAGCCTTTTTATCCCCTCTGCCACATATGCGGCATGACCAAACTTGTTTTTCATCGTTTGTGAGGTTTCATAAGAAACGTCAGTGAAGGCGCCAAAGCCTGCTACATACACAAAATACTGACCGTTGAACTTACCAACGTCATAATCAAAATACACGCCGTCAACTATCTCCCTTGCGGCGTCAAGCATTTTTTTCGGTATGCTCAAAGACTGCGCACAATCATTTGTTGAACCGGCAGGAATATATCCAAGCGGTATTTTCTTATCAAATGTCATCATTGCCTTGACAGCCTCAGACAATGTTCCGTCACCGCCTGATGTGACTATCATGTCATAATCCTGACCGCACTGGCAAAGCTTGTTATAGCCGTCAAGCTTAGCCTGCGTAGGGTATGTGACTACCTCATAGCCGCCCTTTGTAAAAATATCCACAATGTCGCAAAGGTTATCTTTTATCTGTCCCTTGCCAGCATGGGGGTTGAACACAAAAAGCAATTTTTTCATTTTCCCAGCCCCTTTTCGTTTTTCAAATTCCTATTATTCTACTTTTTATCTATCTTTCTTACACACTTTTTACATAGAGAATTATACCACAAATTTCACAAAAGTCAAGTATTATTGTGACAGCCGTCAAAAAGTCGTCAACAATCACAAACAAATTGTCAGCCAAACCACGAAGGTGACAAAGATAATAAGAGCAAAACATATAAAATAAGCAATACGGATAAACGGGTGATCGCTGTTCGCCCCTACATATAGAAATCAAGATCATCGCCGCAGGCGATACCTTAATTCCTCATTCCTCACTCCTCATTCCTCACTAAAAAAATCAGTCTTTCGCTTCGTACCAGCTTCTGCCGCTGTTTACGTCCACTGTCATTGGCACAGCAAGCTTTACAGCGTTCTCCATTTCATCTTTGAGTATCTTTTCGGCTCTATCCTTGTCTTTTTCAGCCGCTTCTATAATAAGCTCGTCATGCACCTGCAAAATAAGCCTTGCGTCAAGATCTTCTTCTCTGAGCTTTTTGTATACTCTTACCATTGCTATCTTTATGATATCAGCCGCAGCACCTTGGATAGGTGCGTTCATTGCCGCCCTCTTTCCAAAAGCCTGCAAGACCTTGTTTGAAGCAGAAAGCTCAGGGATATATCTTCTTCTGCCGAAAAGGGTGGTGACATAGCCGTTTTTTATGCCGTCATCAACTGTCTTATCCATAAATTCAGATACTTTCGGGAAGTTGTCAAGATAATTCTTGATGTATCTTTTTGCTTCCGCAACGGTCACGCCAATATCTTTCGACAAAGAAAATGCTCCTATGCCATAGATTATACCAAAGTTTACAGCCTTTGCCGCACTTCTCATTTCAGGGGTGACAAAATCCTCAGGGATATCAAAGACCTGTGCCGCCGTTGAGGTATGGATATCTCTGCCCTCTGAGAAAGCTTCCTGCATATTTTTGTCACCGCACACGGAAGCAAGCACTCTAAGCTCGATCTGGCTGTAGTCAGCGTCAAGAAGAGTATAGCCGTCCTCGGCAACAAAGAATTTACGCATATTCCTGCCTATCTCTTTTCTCACGGGGATATTTTGCATATTAGGCTCGGTGGAAGATATCCTGCCTGTTCTTGTTTCGGTCTGCTTGAAAACAGAATGAACTCTGCCGTCAGGGTGGATAAGCTTCAAAAGTCCGTCAACATAGGTGGAATTGAGCTTTGTGAGTGTGCGGTATTCAACGATAAGAGGCACGATAGGGTGCTTGTCCATAAGGCTTTCAAGAACGTCCGCATTAGTGGAATAGCCAGACTTTGTTTTCTTCTTTGCAGGCAGACCCAAGTCCTCGAAAAGCACCTCCCCAAGCTGTTTTGTGGAAGCTATATTGAACTCCTTGCCTGCATACATATATATCTGCGAAGTAAGCTCGTCTATCTTTATTTTCAAGTCCTCACCGAAAGCCTTTATGCCCTCTGCGTCAGCCTTTACACCGTAAAACTCCATTGAAGCAAGCACTTCGCAAAGTGGCATTTCGATATCGTCGAATAGCTTTGTCATTTCTGTCATTTCAAGCTGTTTTTCCAGATTTTCACTAAGAGCAGGCAGGCTTGAAAGGTCTGCATATTCCCCCATATCAGAGCGGTAAAGGCACTTATATGAAAGACAAAGATTTTCCGCTGTATACTCGCTTGACTGTGAATTGAGAAGATATCCTGCAAGGTCACAGCAGAAAGTGAGGTTTTCAAGGTGAGTGCCATTTGAGAACGCAAACTTATGGGCAGTTTTGCCCTCAAAGGTTATTTTTTCGCAGGCTGTTCCCATGAAAGCTGTGATAATTGCATTGTCCTCGGTGGTGTAGATAACATCGTTACAGAGGATAGAAAGTTTATTGTCGGCAAAGATAAAATACACTGTTTTGTCCTTGCCGAGAACAGATATAACGCTCTCATCAAGTGGCTTGACCTCAAACTTAGGCAGGTCGGAAAACTTTAGCTTGCTTTCCTGCACTGCGCTGTCTGCGCTTTCCACAGCTTTTCCGCTAAGACCCAATCTGTCTATAAGGCGCATCATTTCAAGGTCGGCAAGGAGAGCCTTTGTTTTCTCGGTATCAACCTCGCCCAGCTTATAAAACTCTGTAGCTTTCTCAACAGGGGCTTCAAGACATATTTCGGCAAGGAAGCGGCTGTCTATAGCGTCCTGATGACCATTTTCAAGCTTTGTGCGCACAGACGGGGTAAGCTTGATATCTGCGAGGTGTTCATAAAGGGTCTTGACATCGCCCTCCTGCTTGATAAGGGAAAGGGCGGTCTTTTCGCCAATGCCCTTTACGCCTGAGATATTGTCTGAGGTATCTCCCATAAGAGCCTTTACCTCTATCATCTGACGAGGGGTAACGCCATATTCTTCCATTATCCTGTCAGGGGTATATATCTTTGTTTCCTTTGTGGTGGCAAGGCGCACTGTCACACGGTCGGAAACGAGCTGAAAGCTGTCCCTGTCACCAGTGAGGATATAGCACTCGTTGCCTGAATCTGCGGCGGCTTTTGAGAGCGTACCGAGAATATCGTCTGCTTCATAGCCCTCGCACTGTACTATCTTTATACCAAGGTCGCCCAAAAGCTCTTTTATCACAGGCATCTGCTGAGCAAGCTCCTCAGGCATACCCTTTCGGTTGGCTTTGTAGGCGGCATTTGCCTTGTGTCTGAAAGTAGGGGCTTTAAGGTCGAAAGCCACTGCCACGCAGTCAGGCTTTACCTCGCCTATCTCCTTGAGGTAAATATTCATAAACCCCGTAAGGGCATTCGTGAACTGTCCCTTTGAATTTGACAGCAGCTTTATTCCGTAAAAAGCCCTGTTCATTATGCTGTTTCCGTCTATGGCTAGTAGTTTCATTCTAGTCCAAGCACCTCCGCTTTATTGTTCTCATTTCTTGGATTATACTCGTCAACGTCCCACTTGATAGGGTTATTGTGTATGTATTTTGAAATTGCTATATATTCTTTTTGGTTTCTGATGATATGGTCATAATATGAACGCTGAAAAATATTAAAACCAATATCCTTATTTATAAATCTTTTCAACATTGACACATACTGTGGAACTATCTCGTTTGTAGGGGACGGCGCCCTCGACGTCCCGCTGACTCCCGCACCGATTTTCAGTATAAAATGGATATGATTTGGCATTATGACATATTGCAATATCTTTTTGTCATCATAGACACTGTTTGCTCTGTGGATATTATCTCTGATAATTTTACCAAAGCTTGAAAGATAGACCTTTCCGACAGCGTGTGCGCAACATAACGGGACGTCGGTGGCGCCGTCCCCTACATCTGTTGCCCACAACAACTCGTTTTTGTGGACAGTACATATGGTAATAAAATAAAGTCCATTTTTTGAATAATCATAATTGTCAAGTCTTATGATTTTCCTTACAGGTTTATCCATAAGATTATTCCGAAATCTTATCCAGCGACAGCGTTGCTATGCCGTTAAGGCTTTCGTCTGCTCGTCTGCCTGCAAGATAGTCAAAATATCCCTGACAGGCTATCATTGCACCGTTGTCGCCGCAGTATTTGAACTCAGGCATATAAAGCTTATAGCCACGCTTGTCACAGGCTTTTTGAAGCTTCTCTCTTACCCCTGAGTTTGCCGAAACGCCGCCTGCAAGCCCTATGGTAGTATACCCAAGATCTTTTGCGGCAAGCATTGCTTTGTCTACAAGAATGTCGGATATGGTGTTCTGAAACGAAGCCGCCATATCGTTCACATTGACAGTTTCGCCCTTTTGTGCGGCATTATGCACAAGGTTTATAACGGCAGTTTTTAGTCCGCTGAAAGAGAAGTCATATTCACTGCCCTGCACCTTTGGGTGAGAGAGCTTATAGGCATTAGGATCACCTGACTTTGCGGCATTGTCGATAAACTTTCCGCCCGGATACTCAAAGCCCAATGTTCTCGCTACCTTGTCAAAGCACTCGCCTGCGGCATCATCTCTTGTTCTGCCTATAACATGATATCTTGAATAATCAAGCACCTCTACAATATGTGAATGTCCTCCTGACACGACCAAGCAAAGATAAGGCGGTTTAAGCTCAGGGTGGGAGATATAATTTGCGGCAATGTGACCTGCGATATGGTGAACAGGCACAAGAGGCTTGCCTGCACTCATTGCAAGTCCCTTTGCAAAGCTCACTCCCACGAGAAGTGCTCCGATAAGTCCCGGGGCATAGGTCACTGCAACAGCGTCGATATCGTCCATTGTGCAGTTTGCTTCTTCAAGAGCGGCTTTTGTTACCCATGTTATGTTCTCCGCATGGCGGCGTGAGGCTATCTCAGGCACAACTCCACCATAAAGCCTGTGTTCGTCTATCTGACTTGCAACTATATTTGAAAGCACCGTTTTTCCGTCCTCCACAACAGAGCAGGCTGTTTCATCGCAGGAGCTTTCTATTCCTAAAATCTTCATTTTATTACCCTCTTTTTATTTCGTAAATATAAGCATATCATATACATTTAATAAGCAGACAAATTGGAGCAAGCGGGCGAACAAAGGTCGCCCCTACGAAAAAATAATCATCGCCGCAGGCGATACCTTAATTCCTCACTTTTCAAGGAAGTCCGTATATTCTCTTCATTTCAGCCGAGTTTCCCCCGTCTGCGGAACGCACATACAACGGCTTTTCTATCTGCACAAAAGGCTTTCCGCCCTTTTTGCCCTCAACGAGAATAAGCCATGGGGGACACTCTGGGTTTTTGTGAACTGTCCGCAAACGCTTCGGCTCGATGCCACTGGCTCTCATTGCCGTCATTATATCGCATAAGCGCTCGGGGCGGTTGCATATGCAAAGCCTGCCACCGAATTTCAGATTTTTCTTTGCACATCTGCACACGTCATCAATAGTGCAGAGCATTTCATGCCGTGCGATAGAAACCGCTTCGCTGTCATTTTTTGCACCTGTGTTGTTTATCTTGTAGGGCGGATTGCAAGTGATAAGGTCAAGCTCTTTTTCGCTTCGCCAATCATTCAAGTCGCCCAAAACAGGCTGGATAGTATCTATTTTCGACCTCTCAAGAGATACTTTAAGCTGTTCGTGAGCCTTTTCCTGTATCTCAACAGCATATATCTTCTGCGGCTTGTAAAATTTGTGCAGAAGAAGCGCTATTATGCCGCTTCCTGTGCAAAGGTCTGCGCAGATATCCTTGTGCCGTCCTGCTGAAAAATCCGCAAGCAGAAAGGCGTCAGTACCAAAACGGTGTTCGTCAGATATACATATCTCAATGCCCTCGCCCAAGGACTCAAATGTAAAATCGTTATATGTCATTTATTTCTCCATTTTCAGTGGGTTGAAGTGCCATTAAAACAGCATTTTCCGTGGGGGCGGTGTAGAAATTTTTTCTCATGCCTACCCTCTCAAAGCCCAATTTTTCGTAAAAGCTTATAGCCCCAAGGTTTGACTCCCGCACTTCAAGATACCATTTTTCAGCCTTTGCGGCATTGTATGCGCTGTCAAAAAGGGCTTTTGCAATGCCCATTCTGCGGAACTTCTCCAAAACGCCTATATTGTTTATCTCAGCTTCTCCGCAGACGCACCACACACTTATAAAGCCTGCGGCTTCGCCATTACAAAGGGCAAGAAACGATATATCGTCAGAGTTTGAAAGCTGTTTTTTGTAGGTTTCAAAACTCCAAGCTTCGGGCAGAATTTTCGCCGCAGTTTGTGAAAAAAGCTGTACGTTTTCCTCTGAAAGAGGCACAATGGTCACATCTGCCACCTTATTCGCCCTCTATTTTCGTGCCAACAAGGCAATACGCCTTGCAGTCGCTCAGAATTTTGACTTTTACATCATGGAAGCCACGCTCTCTAGCCATTGAACGCACCTGCTGAGGAGTGAACTTGTCAAAACCTGTGTCGCAGTACGGGAGCTTATCAAGGTAGCCCTTTGTATAGAATGTGCAGATAAAATTGCCGCCGTCTTTGAGAACTCGCCTTACCTCGTCAAGAACTTTTGCGGTGTCCTCCCAGAAATAAATGGTGTTCACAGTGTAAACAGTGTCAAAAAAATCATCGTTATAAGGAAGCTCCTCAGCTTTTCCCTGCTGTAAGATCACCTTGTTGGTATTCACTCCGTCACGGTTTTTTCGCTTGGCTTTTTCCACCATATCCGCAGAAATGTCAACGCCATAGAATTTAGCGTTTATATTCTTGCTAAGCTTTTTGATAGTCACACCGTTTCCAAAGCCTATATCCAATATCCTTGCACCGTCAAGCTTGCAGACAAATTTTTTCACCGCTCTGTAGTGCTCTGCATTGAAAAAATTCATGAATTTTGCACAGGCTATACCGCCCAATCCCTCTGGATTAGCACACTGTCCGCCTATGTATTCTTTTATGCTCATAAAATCACCTCAAAAATCTAAATTAATATATAATATACAAATTGCGAAAGCCAACGGGCGAACAATGTTCGCCCCTACGAGAAATGATAATCGCCGCAGGCGATACCTTAATTCCTCATTCCTCACTCCTCATTCCTCATTTAAACAAGAGTCCGTAAAGCTCCCCCTTAGAAAATCCAGTCGCCTTTGCTATCTCACGGCAGGCGTCAGCGCCACGCATCCCCTTTTCCACAAGGGCTTTTACCTGCTCCAGCGCTTCTTCGATATTCTCCACAGGGCAAAGCTCGTCCTCTTTTGCACCCTCGATAACAAGCACAAATTCGCCCTTTGGCTTGTTGGCTTCATAATATTCCACAGCCTGCGCAAGGGTGGTGCGGAAAACTTCTTCGTGTATCTTTGTAAGCTCCCTGCAAAGAGATATTCTTCTGTCACCAAAATATTCCAGCATATCCTTCAAAGTGTAGATGAGCTTGTGGGGGGCTTCATAGAAAATGAGGGTATTGGTGCAGTTTTTCACCGAGGCAAGATGATTTAATCTTTGCTTCTTGGTGGTTGACAAAAAGCCCTCGAACTGAAATCTTGCAGTGTCAAGTCCACTTATGGCAAGTGCTGATACCACCGCTGACGGACCTGGTACTACCTCCACTTTAACACCGTTTTCAGCGCACAGCTTCACAAGAAGCTCCCCAGGGTCTGAAATGCAGGGCATACCAGCGTCTGTGACGATAGCGGCGTTCTCGCCTGCCATTATCCTGTTCAAAATGCTCTCGCCCACCTGTTTTGCATTGTGTTCGTGATAGCTCACAAGTGGCGTTTTTATGTCAAAATAATTGAGAAGCTTTGCGGTAACTCTTGTGTCCTCTGCACAGATAAAATCAGCCTTTTCCAGGGTCTCAACTGCACGATATGTCATATCTCCAAGGTTGCCTATAGGCGTTCCTACTACGGATAAAATTCCCATTGTTTATTCTCCTAACTCGTTTGCAAGTATGTGGTCTATCATCTCATAAAGGTCAGAAATGGTATTAAGCCCACCGCACTGCGCTCTTAGCCTTGCAGAGCCTTTCAGCCCTTTAACATACCATGCGCAGTTTTTTCTGGCTTCTTTCATGCCCTGACGTTCGCCCTTGTATTTGCATATAAGCTCGCAGTGCTTTTTCATCACTGCCATTTTTTCTTCTATGCTCACCTCAGGAAGCTTTTCCCCTGTTTCAAGATAATGCTTCACGTCACGGAAAACCCATGGTCTGCCGTAGCTTCCTCTGCCTATCATCGCAAGGTCACAGCCAGTCTGCTCATACATTGCCTTTGCGCTTTCTCCGTCAACAACGTCGCCGTTGCCTATAACGGGTATCTTAACGTTGGCTTTTACCTGCTTTATTATATCCCAATCGGCTTTGCCTGAATAAAACTGCGTTCTCGTCCTGCCGTGACAGGTGACGGCGCTTGCCCCTGCCTGCTCCATGAGCTTTGCAAACTTCACTGCATTTATGCTGTTTTCGTCCCAGCCTGCACGAAATTTCACTGTAACAGGGCAGTTTGCGTTTTTTACCACCTCTCTGCATATCTCTGCCGCAGTATCAGGAAGCTTCATAAGTGCAGAGCCGCTACCATTGCCTACTATCTTAGGCACAGGACAGCCCATGTTTATATCAATGATATCAGGGGAATAATCGTTGAGCTTATAAGCCGCTTTTCCCATATAATAAGGGTCTTCCCCAAAAAGCTGCAAAGCATAGGGGCGTTCCTCTTTCTCAATCTCGCAAAGACGTGCAGTCTTTTTGTCGCCAAAGCACAGACCCTTCGATGATATCATCTCGCTCACAAGATATGACGCACCATACTCTTTGCACATAAGGCGATATGATTTATCTGCCACCGACGCCATGGGTGCTAATGCGGCGGTCTTTTCTATTTCAACGTTTCCGATAAAAAAACTGTTCATCAAGTCAAATTCTCCTAATATGTTCCAATACACGAATAGTCATAGCGATACTATTTTATTATAGCACAATGCGTGATTTTTTGCAACGATAAAAAGCCATATAACTACACAAAGTAATAAATCGCTGAAACGCCTTGACATTTGCGGAATTTTGCTATAAAATATAATGGTAGTATTATATTTTGTATAAGGAGAATGTTTCATGAATAATTCTGAAAAAACCATGGATAAGATCGTGGCTCTCTGTAAAAACAGAGGCTTTGTATACCCTGGAAGCGAGATCTACGGCGGTCTTGCAAACACTTGGGACTACGGTCCGCTTGGCGTTGAGCTGAAAACTAACATCAAGAACGCTTGGAGAAAGAAGTTCATTCAGGAGAACAAGTACAACGTTGGCCTTGACTCCGCTATTCTTATGAATCCGCAGACTTGGGTGGCTTCAGGTCACATCGGCGGATTCTCTGACCCTCTTATGGACTGCAAGGACTGTAAGACACGTCACAGAGCGGACAACCTTATCGAAGATTTCGACGGCACTAACGTTGCAGGCTGGACAAACGAGCAGATGATGGACTACATCAAGGAAAAGCAGATCCCATGCCCAGATTGCGGCAGCCACAATTTCACTGATATCCGTCAGTTCAACCTTATGTTCAAGACATTTCAGGGTGTAACTGAGGACTCAAAGTCTGAGCTTTATCTGCGTCCTGAAACTGCACAGGGCATCTTTGTAAACTTTGCAAATATCCAGAGAACAACAAGAAAGAAAGTACCTTTCGGTGTTGCACAGGTAGGTAAGTCATTCAGAAACGAGATCACTCCGGGTAACTTTATTTTCCGTGTTCGTGAGTTTGAGCAGATGGAGCTTGAGTTCTTCTGCAAGCCTGGCACAGACCTTGAGTGGTTCAACTACTGGAGAGGATTCTGTAAGGATTGGCTCCTTAGCCTTAACATCAAGGAAGAAAACCTTCGTCTGAGAGATCATTCACCTGAGGAGCTTTGCTTCTATTCAAAGGCTACAACTGACTTTGAGTATCTCTTCCCATTTGGCTGGGGCGAGCTTTGGGGCGTTGCCGACAGAACTGATTATGACCTTAATCAGCACATCAAGACAAGCGGTAAGAGCCTTGATTACTTTGACCCTGAAACAAACGAGAGATATGTTCCATACGTTATCGAGCCTTCCCTTGGCGTTGAGAGATTGTTCCTGACAGTTGTTTGCGAAGCATACGACGAAGAGAACATCGGCACAGAGGAGAAGCCTGACGTTAGAACTGTTATGCGTTTCCACCCTGCACTTGCTCCTTTCAAGGCTTGCGTTCTTCCGCTTTCCAAGAAGCTCAGCGAGCAGGCAGGCGAGCTTTATGCAGAGCTTTCAAAGCACTTCCTTGTTGACTATGACGAGGCAGGTTCTATCGGTAAGAGATATCGCCGTCAGGACGAGATCGGTACACCATTCTGCATCACATATGACTTTGATTCTGTTGAGGACGGCTGTGTAACAGTAAGAGACAGAGATACAATGGAGCAGGAGCGTATCAAGATCGACGAGCTGGTAGCTTATATCGAAAAGAAGATAGCTTTCTAGTAAAATAAAGATCTTTGCGGGCGAACGGTTTGTTCGCCCGTTTTTTATGCCCGTTTTTACAATAAAAAGCTTTACAAAATTGGCGAGTTGTGATATAATATGTTTGTATATTTTTACGAAAGGACGTCCTTGCCATAAAAAATATATTTGACTCACATTGTCACTATGACGATCACGCTTTCGATGAGGACAGATACGAAGTCCTTGACAGGCTTCTTTGCGACCCTGACTCTCCTGTAGACAAGGTCTGCCACGCTGCAACAGACGAAAGATCGTCTTTGTTCGGAATTGAAACTGCGAAAAAATATGAGAATTTCTATACCTCTGTGGGCTTTCACCCTGAGTGTATGGATACTCTTCCTGAAAATTATATGCAGGTGCTTGACGAGCTTTATTTGAAAGCCTGCTCTACTCACAAGCTTGTTGCGGTCGGTGAGATAGGGCTTGACTATCATTATGAGGGATATGACAAAGAAAGACAGATAAAGCTTTTTGACAAGCAGGTGGAATATGCTGTGAAGAAAAGTCTGCCTGTTATAGTTCACTGCCGTGAAGCCACTCAGGACTGCCTTGACGTGCTGAACAAATATGCGCCGTCAGGTGTAGTTCACTGCTTTTCAGGCTCGGCGGAGACCGCAGAGATAGTGCTTGGGCTTGGTATGTACATCGGGTTTACAGGTGCGCTTGCTTTTAAAAATGCTAAAAAAGCCAGACGTGCTCTTGAAGTTGTCCCAATGGACAGGCTTCTTCTTGAAACGGACTGCCCTTACATGGCGCCCCCTCCTTACAGAGGACAGAGGTGCGAAAGCCCTATGATAGAAGAAGTGGCAAAGGTCGTGGCTGAGATAAAAAAACTTGATCCGCAGGAAGTGCTTGACATTACAAATAGAAACGCTTGCCGCCTGTTCGGGATCGAATATGAGAAAGGATAAGAGAACAAAATGACAGAAACTATGTATGTAGTAATACCATGCTACAATGAGGAACAAATGTTGCCTATCACAGCGGAAGCGCTTATAAAAAAGTTCGATGAGCTGAAGGCAGAAGGTCGCATCGCACAGAACAGCAAGGTCATGTTCGTTGACGACGGCTCAAAGGACAAAACGTGGGAGATAATACAGAAGCTCCACGAAGCAAGCCCTGTTTTCACAGGTCTTAAGCTCTCAAGAAACAAAGGTCATCAGAACGCACTGCTGGCCGGTCTTATGACGGCGAGAAACTATGCTGATATCGTTGTTTCCATGGACGCTGACTTGCAGGACGATATAAACGCTATTGACGGCTTCCTTGATAAGAGGGCAGAGGGCTGTGATATTGTTTACGGCGTTCGTTCATCGAGAGAAAAGGATACCGCTTTCAAACGTGGAACTGCTCAGGCATATTACAAGCTTTTGGAGCATATGGGCGTTGAGATAACATATAATCACGCTGATTACAGACTTATGAGTAAAAGGGCTATAGACGCTCTGGCAGAGTTTAAGGAAGTAAATCTGTTTCTGAGAGGTCTTGTGCCTATGGTCGGCTTCAAGAGCGACATCGTTAAGTATGTAAGAAACGAGCGTGTGGCGGGCGAATCTAAATATCCGCTGAAAAAAATGCTTTCCTTTGCAGTTGAGGGAATAACCTCACTTTCTGTAAAGCCTATAAGATTTATCACCACTATCGGTATAATAGTATTTTTAGTATCACTTATAATGCTTATATATTTCCTTATAACATGGGCAGTGGGACACACTGTTCAGGGCTGGGCTTCAACTATCACGTCTATATGGGCGATAGGCGGACTTCAGCTTTTGGCTATAGGCATTATCGGAGAATATATAGGCAAGATCTATTTGGAAACAAAGGCTAGACCTAAATTTATAATCGAAACAAATCTTGAAGAAACAGACAAGGAGTAATTAAAAATGGCAGAACTCAAGGCTAACAATCAGAAACCAAATTTCGACAACAACCCTAAGCTTATAGAAGCTATCGCAGAAATGAGAAAGAATTTCTGTGCCGAAACTCAAAACAAGGTAATAAACACAGCACTTGCCTGCACATTTCTCGTGCCTGCAATGGTAGAAAAGACAACAGAGCTTGTTGCCGACGCTGAAAACCATGTTAATTTTGAGGACAAGAGCAAGGCTAAGTTCATTCTTCTCAACAACAACAAAACAAACGGCACATTTTTCCCTGTTTTCACTTCCCCTGAGGAGGCTAAAAAACTTCAGTATGACAAGCCATTCCAGAGCTTTGCAATGAGATTTCAGGATATAGCTGCTCTCACTGAGCAGACGCCAAAGGTACAGGGATTTGTTGTAAACCCATTTGGCGAGAACCTTCCTTTCACTCAGGAAATGCTTGAGTCTATCAAGCAGACTCTCATAAGAGTAGCAAAGGAGCGCAAGGCGGCTAAAGAAGCTGCTGAAAATGGCGAAGCTCCTGACATTGCTGTTACAAACAACGAAACAGCAGAGTAAGATACTTAAGCATATCGGAGGACGGACTGTGTCCGTCCTCTTTTTTTACCTGTCTATAAAAATCTAATTACAGAAGTCCGTGTCTTATTTTTACGAAAACTATGCTTAATATAGTTGACAAAGATCATGCCGTGTGTTATAATTGTAGTAATATGGTGGGAAATAAAGCGTGTTATTTGTGCAGTGTTCACTATCACGCACCACGCAAAAGACTAAAAGATTCTGCTTTTAGAAATTTTTTTCGTGATCTGAGGGAGTATATATGGCTAACGAAACTGAGCTTGAAAAAATTGACCGTGCTGCCGAATACTTTGAAAGATATTTTGAGTTTGAGGACGCTGTAACGGTCAGCAAGGAAAACAAGGAATATCTCAAAACCTATATCCATGACAACGACTATGTTGTCAAAAACTTCAATATAAAAAATAAGATCGTTAAGGCTGTGGGCATAAGTGCGGCTATCGGCGTGGCGGCTTTCCTGCTGCTGTGGCTGCTCCTTGGCACAAAGCTTATTATAGTGGGCATTATTGCAGGTGCACTTATTTTTATCGGTGTAGGCGTTTTCGGTATCGCTCTCAACAAATACAGACTTACTGCTGCTGAACAGAAGCAGGTTGAAGTGAACGAGGGCATAAACGAACAGATAATAATGCTTGATGACAGAATAAAGCAGGTAGAACGTCAGAGAGATGATTATTACAAGGCTCTTGAAAAGAGAGTGCCTTTCATGTCACTTGACTATATGAAGAACGTTCAGCAGATAAAACAGTTTCTTGTGGACGGCAAGGCTGACACCTGCGAGGAAGCTGTGGATATGTTCGAGGAGTCCATGCTTTTACAGCAGATGACGGATATCATGACAAAGAGCGAAACTATCGAACCTGTCAAGGACGATAAGGAACGTTTCGGCGACCCTTTGAAGATAATAAAGGAAAACAAGAAGAAACGCAAAAAGGAAAAGAAAGCAAAAAAATACAAAAAGTAACTTTCGACCGCAGCAGCATTTTACGCCGCTGCGGTCTTTCTGTGAAGATCCACAATTTGCTATAGATAGGATAATGTATGAACGAGAAAAAAGATATTCTGACAAAAACATGGGTAGTGGCTGTCCTTGCGTCCATATGCTGTATGCTGTGGGGAAGTGCATTTTCCTGCGTGAAAATAGGCTACAGCCTTATGAACATAACCACCAATGACAGCGGCTCTCAGCTTGTGTTTGGGGGCATAAGATTTTTTGTGGCAGGGCTAATGGCTCTTGCCATGGGAAGCGGAGCGGAGAGAAAAATTCTCCTGCCAACAAAGACTTCCATACCAAAGATCATGATAATAAGCCTTTTTCAGACAATTTTGCAGTATTTTTTCTACTACATAGGTCTTGCCCACACAACGGGGGTAAAGGCAGCGATAATAGTTGGGGCGAACGTTTTTATTGCGATACTTGTGTCATCGCTTTTATACAAGCTTGAAAAGCTCACCGCTGTGAAAATAGCAGGCTGTATACTTGGATTTTCGGGTATCATTGTTATAAATCTCGGGGGACTTTCTGGGGTAAGCTTTAACTTTCTCGGGGACGGATTTATTTTTCTTTGCACCTGTGCATACGCTTTTTCATCGGTATATATGAAGCGCTATTCCGAAACAGAAGACCCTGTTATGCTTAGCGGCTGGCAGTTCGTTTTCGGTGGAGCAGTTCTCACTGTCATAGGCTTTTTAATGGGCGGCAGGCTTGGTCACATGAGCGCAAAGGCTTTTTTGATGCTTTTGTATCTTGCCTTTGTATCAGCGGCGGCATATTCTCTGTGGGCAGTGCTTTTGAAGCACAACCCTGTTTCAAAGGTGGCGATTTTCGGCTTTATGAACCCTGTGTGCGGAGTGCTGCTTTCAACTATCCTGCTTGGTGAAAAAGGCATTTTTGGCGTTCAGGGGATAGCCGCACTTATCCTTGTATGCTCGGGTATCTTTATTGTTCAGAGAAAAGGGAACAAATAATATTGTAACTATGCTCATATGCTTTTGCATATGAGCTTTTTTATTCAAAATCGTTCTAAAGACTGTTTAAAATGTTGATTTTTATATGTAGCTGTGTTATAATGAATTGTGTATGGTTTTTTACCAATATATTATCAGTAAAGAAAAAGAGGACAAGACAATGTTTAAGAAAAACGGACTTCTAAAAAGCCCTGACAGCAAGCCAAAAGAAAAGTATCTGCTGCTGTTTGCGGTGGCTTTTATCGGCATGATGATCTCGTTCATACCGTCAATGATAGTGAACAAGGGCATCTTTCTCTACTATGGCGACTTCAACTCACAGCAGATGATGTTCTATCAGCACTGTCATGACGCTGTTCGCAGCGGAAACATGGGCTGGGACTGGGGAACGGACTTAGGCTCGAGCTTTGTTGGCTCATATGCTTTCTATCTCCTTGGCTCGCCATTTTTCTGGCTCACTACACTTTTCCCGTCAGGTGCAGTGCCTTATCTGATACCATGGCTCCTTGCGCTGAAAACGGCTATCGCCGCAATAACAGCCTACGCTTACATCAGATTTTTTGTTGACAATACAAGCGCCTGCTTTATAGGTGGTCTGCTTTACGCTTTCTCAGGCTTCCAGACCTACAACGTTTTCTTCAACCACTTCCACGACGCAACTGCGTTCTTCCCTCTCATGCTTTTAGGATTTGAACTGTTGGTTCAAAAGAACAAGAAGGGTCCGTTTGCGGTAGCGGTAGCTATATGTGCGACCATAAGCTATTTCTTCTTTGCCTGCGAGGTCGTATTCGTTATTATCTACTTCTTCCTGAGATGCCTTGACAAGGACTTTGAAATTGACATGAAGAAGTTCGGTCTGCTTATCCTTGAGGCTGTTATCGGTGTGATGATATCCGCTGTTATCTTCCTGCCGTCAGCGCTGAGCGTAATGGGCAACTACCGTGTAAACGAAAGACTTTATGGACTTGACCTTGTTATATACGGTGAAAATGTAAGAATACCAAGAATTATCCAATCGTTCTTTATGCTTTCCGATATGCCTGCAAGAATAAATATCCTTAACTCAGACAAGGCAAGATGGGCTTCAATGGCAGGCTATCTGCCTATGTTCTCAATGGCAGGCGTTATAGCGTTTATGAGAACGAGAAAGAAAGGCAAAGACAGTTGGCTTACAAAGGCTATTATCGTATTCGGCATAATGGCTTGCGTGCCTATATTGAACTCCTCTTTCGTCCTTTTCAATGCGTCATATTATGCAAGATGGTATTATATGCCTATACTGCTTATGTGCCTTATGACAGCAAAGGTCATCGCAGAAAACAAGGACGATCTGAAAAAGGGATTTGTGCCTGTTTGTGTAGTATGTGCGATATTTATTGGCATCGGTCTGCTTCCGACAAACGAAAACGGCGTTGTATCCTATGGCAAAGTTCCTGAATATATTGAACTCTACTACATTCAGGCTATCGTTACCATAGTAATGATAATAATGCTTGGCACGCTTATATATGTGGTCGCAGAGAAGAAGCTCGACTACATGAAGATCGCTTCTGCAATGACGGCGGTTGCTGTGGTCATCTGCATGACTTCTTCTATCGTATACGGCGTAACCCAGGGTACTGACAACACCGACTACATCAACAGAGCAATAAACGGTGGCGACAACATCAACATGGATAAGCTGGAGTCTGGATCAGAGAACTACAATGCTGACAACAATTTCTACAGAATAGATACCTCAGAAAATGTTGACAACTGGTGTATGTTCTGGGAGCTTTCATCAATGAGATGCTTCCACAGCGTTGTTTCAACATCTATCATGGATTTCTACAGCTCTATCGGACAAACGAGAGATGTTGCATCAAGAATGGAAACTAAGGTCTATCCACTAAGAAGCCTGTTTTCCGTAAAATACTATTTCAATGAACTTACTGAAAGTGAGAGAAAAGGTATCACAGAGGTATCGAAGCCTGAAACTCTTGCAAATCTCTACGGCTTTGAATATGTTGATACTCAGAATGGTTTCAACATTTACGAAAACAAATATTATGTACCAATGGGCTTCACATATGATTACTACTGCCTTGACAGCGACATTCAGAAGGCTTCAGAGGTAGACAAGACATCAATGCTCATGAAAGCCCTTGTGCTTACCCCTGAGCAGGCTGCAAAATACAATAATATCCTCAGCTACTACAGCTTTAAGGGTACTGACTACTCAACAGATCAGTATTATCAGAACTGCCTTGACAGACGTGCAAACAGTTGTTCATCATTCAGTTATGATTCTTACGGCTTCAACGCCAAGATCGACCTTGACAAGGATAACCTTGTGTTCTTCTCAGTTCCATATGATGACGGCTGGAGCGCAAAGGTGAATGGTCAGGACGTGGAAATAGAAAAGGTGGATTACGGCTTTATGGCTGTTCTTTGTCCTGCGGGTTCAAACGATATCCAGTTCACCTACGAAACAAAGGGTCTTTTCTGGGGCAAGGTAATAACAGCCGTTGGCTTCGGCTCGCTTATCGTTTACCTTGGCGCAGTGAGATTTACAAGCAGGAAGAAAAAAGAAGAAGCTCAGCCTGTTGAAAAGAACGCATAAACCTGAAAGGGAGGATATAAAATGTATCAGAACGAAAAAACTATCAGTGAAAAAGAGATATACAAGGGCAGGGTCGTTCACCTGACTTGTGATGAAGTGGAGCTTGAAAACGGCTACAAGACGCTTAGAGAGGTCATTCATCACCCTGGCGGAGTTTGCATCGTTGCTCTTGACGAGAACGAGAATGTTTATTTTGTGAAGCAGTTCCGCTATCCTTTCAAGACCGCACTTATGGAGATACCTGCAGGAAAGCTTGAATACGGTGAAGATCATTTGGAGTGCGGAAAGCGTGAGCTTAAAGAGGAGATAGGTGCAACCGCAGAAAAAATGACTTATCTTGGCTGTATTTATCCTACAGTGGCTTATGATACCGAGATAATCCATATGTATATGGCAGAGGGACTTGATTTCGGTGAGCAGCACCTTGACGAGGGCGAGTTCCTTGACGTAACAAAAATGCCTCTTGAAGAAGCTTACAAAATGGTCATGGAAAACAAGCTCCCTGACGCAAAGACAACTGCGGCTATACTGAAAACTTATCTCATCAAAAAGGATATGTAGTCCATAATATTTTAACCATGCGATAAAAGAAACGGTCGAACGCTGTTCGCCACTGCATATAAAAAGGGTACTGTCAACGTGGCAGTACCTTTTTTTGTGGTGAAAAAAAAGATCACCCACGCACCGAAGTGCATGAGCGTCTTTTTTATAGTAACTTAGATTACTTTTCCTCAGTATTGTAAAGCTTAGCGTATCTGAGCAGATAATCATATCTGTCCTTAGCGTTCTGAACAGCCTTACCAAAGAGCTTCTCAGCTCTCTCAGGATTCTGTCTAGCAAGTGCGTTGTAACGTACCTCGCCCATGATGAAGTCCTTATAGTCAGCTGTTGGAGCCTTAGAATCAAGGATAAATGGATTCTTGCCCTCTGCCTTAAGACGTGGGTCGAATCTGTACAGATGCCAGTAACCAGCCTGAACAGCCTTCTTCTCCTCTGTCTGAGCAATTGACATACCACCCTTGATACCATGGTTGATACATGGAGCATAACCGATGATGATTGAAGGACCGTGATAAGACTCAGCCTCGTGGATAGCCTTGATGCACTGATTGTAATCAGCACCCATTGCAACGTGAGCTACATATACATAGCCGTAAGACATTGCGATACCTGCGAGATCCTTCTTCTTAACTTCCTTACCAGCTGCTGCGAACTGAGCGATAGCACCTGTTGGAGTTGACTTAGAGGACTGTCCGCCTGTATTTGAGTAAACCTCAGTATCGAATACGAAGATGTTTACGTCCTGACCCTGAGCGATAACGTGGTCAACGCCTGAGAATCCGATATCGTAAGCCCAGCCGTCACCGCCGAAGATCCACATTGACTTCTTTCTCAGATAGTCAGCGTCCTTAAGGATCTCCTCAGTAGCCTTATTCTTTGTCTTCTTAAGAGCAGCGATAAGGTTATCTGTAGCTGGTGAGTTCTTCTCGCCGTCGTCTACTGTTTCAAGATACTCTTCGCAAGCCTTCTTGAGAGCTGCTGCCTTAGTTGTCTTAGACAGTTCAAGAACCTTAGCGATAGTTCTGTTTCTGATAGTTGACTGTGCAAGGTACATACCGTAACCATACTCAGCGTTATCCTCGAACAGTGAGTTAGCCCAAGCTGGACCCTTGCCGTCCTTGTTTACTGTGTATGGAGTTGAAGGAGCAGAACCACCCCAAATTGATGAGCAGCCTGTTGCGTTAGCAATGTACATTCTGTCACCAAAGAGCTGTGTGATGAGCTTAGCATAAGGTGTTTCACCGCAGCCTGCGCAAGCGCCTGAGAATTCAAGCAGTGGCTGCTTGAACTGTGAGCCCTTAACTGTTGTTGCCTTGAACTTCTCGAATACTTCTGGCTTTTCAGCAAGTGTAAGACCATAGTTGAATACTTCCTGCTCAGCGAGCTGAGTTTCAAGTGGCATCATGCTGAGAGCCTTGTTGCCCTTCTTACCAGGACAAACATTTACGCAAGAACCGCAGCCTGTGCAGTCCAGAGCAGACATTGTCATTACGAAGTTGTAACCAGGCATACCTGTCATAGCTACTGCCTTCTCCTGAGCAAGCTTAGGAGCCTTCTTCAGCTCAGCGTCTGTCATTACAACAGGTCTGATAACTGCGTGTGGACATACATATGAACAGAAGTTACACTGGATACAGTTGTCGCCATTCCATGCAGGAACGTCAACAGCGATACCTCTCTTCTCAAATGCAGCAGAGCCCTGTGGGAATGTGCCGTCTGCCATACCTGTGAATGTTGAAACAGGGAGCTTGTCGCCCTCCTGAGCGTTGCAAGGGATCTGAATGTTGTTTACGAAGTCCTGAAGTGTCTTATCTGCGCACTTAGCGGCAGGCATACCCATTGGAGTATCCTTGCACTTCTTCCAAGATGCAGGAACCTTAACTTCGTGAACCTGCTGACATCCAGCGTCGATAGCGTCATGGTTCATCTTAACGATAGCGTCGCCCTTCTTAGAATAAGAAGCTGTAGCAGCGTCCTTCATGTACTTGATAGCGTCGTCGATAGGAATGATGTTAGCAAGCTTGAAGAATGCAGACTGAAGAACAGTGTTTATTCTGTTGCCCAGACCGATCTCCTTACCGATCTTAACGCCGTTGATAGTATAGAACTTGATGTTGTTCTCAGCGATATATCTCTTTACCTGACCTGGGAGGTGCTTATCCAGCTCTTCATGCTCCCACTGGCAGTTCAGAAGGAATGTTCCGCCTGGCTTGATATCCTGTACCATGTTGTACTTAGTGATATAAGACTCGTTATGACAAGCAACAAAGTCAGCCTGATTGATAAGGTATGTTGACTTGATAGGTGTCTTACCGAATCTCAGGTGAGAAACTGTTACACCGCCTGACTTCTTAGAGTCATATGCAAAGTATGCCTGAGCATACAGATCTGTATGGTCACCAATGATCTTGATAGAGTTCTTGTTTGCACCAACAGTACCGTCAGCGCCAAGACCCCAGAACTTACAAGCAGTTGTGCCTGCTGGAGCAGAGTCAAGCTTGCCCTCAGTTTCGAGAGAGAGGTTTGTAACGTCGTCTTCGATACCGATAGTAAATCTTGGCTTATATGTATCCTTCCAGCTTGCATTCCAGTAAACAGCCTTGATCTGTGCAGGAGTTGTATCCTTAGAACCAAGACCATATCTGCCTGAAGCGATAGCTACATCATGGAACTGTGTACCCTTAAGAGCAGCAACAACGTCAAGATAAAGAGGCTCGCCCTCAGAACCTGGCTCCTTAGTTCTGTCAAGAACTGAGATCTGCTCACAAGTTGAAGGGATAGCTTCAACGAGCTTGTCAGCACGGAAAGGTCTGTAAAGTCTAACCTTAACAAGACCGAGCTTTGTGCCTTCCTTCTCGTTGAGGTAATCAATTGTTTCTTCGATAGTGTCACAAACAGAACCCATAGCTACGATAACGTGTGTAGCGTCTGGTGCGCCGTAGTAGTTGAACAGCTTGTAGTTTGTGCCGATCTTTTCGTTTACCTTGTTCATGTAATCCTCTACGATACCAGGGATAGCGTCATAGTATGGGTTACAAGCTTCTCTTGCCTGGAAGAAGATATCAGGGTTCTGAGCTGTACCTCTAAGTACAGGATGCTCAGGGTTAAGAGCTCTCTTTCTGAACTCCTCCACCTTCTCGAAGTCAACCATATCTCTTACGTCTTCCATATCCCATGTCTCGATCTTCTGGATCTCGTGAGATGTTCTGAATCCGTCAAAGAAGTGGATGAATGGTACTCTGCCCTCGATAGTTGAGAGGTGAGCAACTGTACCCAGGTCCATTACCTCCTGTACATTTGAAGAACAAAGCATAGCAAAACCTGTCTGACGGCAAGCATAGATGTCAGAATGGTCGCCGAAAATATTAAGTGCGTGTGAAGCTACACATCTTGCAGATACATGGATAACGCAAGGGAGAAGCTCACCTGCGATCTTATACAGGTTAGGGATCATAAGAAGAAGTCCCTGTGATGCTGTATATGTTGTTGTGAGCGCACCGGCTGCAAGTGAGCCGTGTACTGTACCTGAAGCACCTGCCTCAGACTGCATTTCTGCAAGCTTTACAGGAGTGCCAAACAGGTTTTCCTTACCCTTGGCAGCCCACTGGTCTGTTACTTCTGCCATAACAGATGATGGTGTGATTGGATAGATAGCAGCAACTTCTGTAAATGGGTATGACGCCCAAGCAGCAGCGTTGTTTCCGTCCATGGTTTTCATTTTTCTTGCCATTTTAGAATCATTCCTTTCTCGATATTTCAAGCAAAAGCTCAAAACTCAAATTTCCTTTTTAGCGTACTTTTTCAAGCACGTCTGTTTAAGGACAGCAGATATTTTCTTCAAAAGTAAGCTGTAACAAACTTTCTCAGGATACATCTGTTTTAACTCTTATAGTATACCACTTATTTTTCAATTTGTAAAGACCTTTTACCACATTTTTTCTTGATTTATACGCTGTAAACCCCCTATTTTCGGTTAGTTATGACTTCCTCATATTTCAGACGTGCTGTATTACATAGATAAAAAAAATGCCTGCCGAAACAGACATTTTTCATATATTTAAATTATAAAACTAGCAGTTCATAAGAAGTTCGGCGAGGGCATTGAGTATCTTATCCACGTCAACATCAGAACTGAATTTTACATCAAGCTTTGAGCCGCCTTTTTTATCCTCGCTTAAACTTACACGAAGCTTATCAGTGGCCTGATTTACTCTTATCTCAAACTCAGTGTACATAGGATTTGTGATAGTACGCTTTATTTTCTTTTCAGCTTTTTTATTTGTTTCCAAAGCGGCGATAGCTTTTTCAAGCTCTCTTACCGTCCAGCCATTTTCTATACACTCTGTAGCAAGCTTCTCCTGAGTATCCTTATCCGCAACGCCTGCAAGCACCTTTGCGTGACCCTCGGTGAGCTTTTGGTCACGGAGCATTTCCTGCACACTTTCGCTAAGGGAAAGAAGTCTGATAGAGTTTGCCACAGCGGAACGTGAACGTCCAACAGCTTCTGCCACCTGCTGCTGAGTAAGACCATAGGTTTCCATAAGAGTCTGATAAGCGGTGGCCTCCTCAAGAGGTGTAAGGTCTTTACGCTGGATATTTTCAATAAGGGATATCTCAGCGGCTTCAAGATCTGTAAGCTCCTTTATATAAACAGGTATCTCATCAAGTCCAGCCAGACGTGCCGCACGCCACCTACGCTCGCCTGCAACTATCTTATATCCTCCATTGTCAAGAGGTCTTACAAGTATAGGCTGCAAAACACCATGCTGTCTGATATTTTCCGCAAGCTCATTAAGAGCGTCCTCATCAAACTCAGAACGCGGCTGATTTTTGTCAGGCTCAATAAGAGATATCCTTACTGTGGAAATGCCATTTTCGCCATCATCATTTTTTTCCGATTTACTATCAGATCGTGTGACCTCATCTATAGAATTATCAAAGAACAGGCTATCCAAGCCTCTGTCCATTTTGCTTTTTTTAGCCATTGTATTTTCCTTTCACATTATAAGATACAATGTTCCATGTGGAACATTATTTTTCTTTATTCTTTGCTACTTTTTTCTTTTCTCTTTTAGCTATTTCTTTTGCAAGATTTTCATATGCCTTTGAGCCTTTTGCCTTCTTATCATAATAAATAGCCGGCTCACCAAAGCTTGGGGCTTCCGACAAGGCAACGTTTCTCGGTATGGTAGTTTCAAAGACTTCCTTTGCAAAGTGCTTTTTGACCTCGCTTATTATCTGACCTGTTATCTTGTATCTTTCAACGCACATTGTAAACAAAATGCCCTCAATATCAAGGTCAGGATTGAAAGAAACTTTTACTCTGTTGATAGTATTGTGAAGCTCAACAAGACCCTCCAAAGAAAGAAACTCGCATTGGAGAGGGATAAGTACAGAATCAGCCGCCGCAAGTGCATTTATTGTGAGCATATCGAGAGTTGGGGGACAATCTATAAATATGTAGTCATAAAATTCTTTTGCAGGCATAAGAGCGTTGCGAAGCTTCATTGCTCTGTCCTTTTCATTCACAAGTGACACAGATGCGCCTGAAAGATCCTGAGTTGTCGGCACAACTGAAACTCCACGGCAGGAAGTTGGCACGACAGCCTCAAATATCGAACATTCTTCAAATATTACATCAAACACTGTATTTCTGATACTTTTTTTCTTTATACCAAAGCTTGTGGTAGTATTGCCCTGTGGGTCAAAGTCAACGATCAGAACTTTTTTGCCCTTTAGTCCAAAAACCGCTGCAAGATTTACAACAGTAGTAGATTTTCCAACGCCGCCTTTCTGATTTGAAACGGCAATTATTTTCCCCATATTCTTGACCTCTTTTCTTAGTAGAATTATATCATATTTATTATACTACAATTTTTCACTTTTGAAAAGACCCTTTTACAAATTTTCTTGAAAATGTTCCACATGGAACAAATCAGATTTTTACTTTATCCGACAAAGCCCATGACAATTTAGAAAACAATACAAAGAATAAAGTACCAATATCAAAATCAAGGTCATAAAGAGCAGAAAAGTTTTCTGAATAAAATATAGCATTGAGTTTCGTGAAGTGTTATGATTATTTTAAAACGAAACGGAGGTATAAAAAATGAGCATTTTCCCAAAAACATTAACAAAAGCTTTCAGCGAAGAAACTGACGAATCACAGAGGGCTTCACCCTATCAGACGTTAGGCAAAATAATCGACATTTCCATAGGAGAGATAAGGCCGAACCCTGTTCAGCCAAGGCGATATTTCTCACCTGCCGAACTAACAAGCCTTGCAAAAAGCATTTCTCAGGACGGGATCATACAACCTCTCACAGTGCGGCGTGTAAAAGGCACTTTTGAGCTTGTGTCAGGCGAACGGCGTTTGCGTGCGGCAAAGCTTGCAGGACTAAGGTCAGTGCCGTGTATACTTATCAATGCCACAGAGGAACGTTCGCAGGTCATTGCACTTATAGAGAATATCCAACGTTGTGACCTGAACTTTTTTGAAGAAGCCGAAGCGATCTCTCAGCTCATCACAAAATATGGCATGACTCAGGAATCTGCGGCTATTCGTCTGGGACTTGCTCAATCCACAGTTGCAAACAAGCTTCGTATTCTGAAACTTAACGCTGAGGAACGCAAAATAATTCTCGATAACAATATGTCAGAACGTCACGCAAGGGCTTTGCTAAAGATCACAGATAATGACCGCAGGCTTGCTGTGTTGAACAAAGCGGCTGAAAGTGGGTGGACAGTTGACACATTGGAAAAATATATTGCCAAGCTTCTGAAAGATGATGAAAAGCGTGCAAGCTATCACAAAAGAGCGGCTATGTTAAAAGATGTTAGATTGTTTTTCAACAGTGTCAATAAGGCGATAGATGTTATGAGACTGGCAGGAGTGAACGCTGATGCAAAACGTATCGATCACGAGGATTATATCGAATATATTATAAAGATACCATCGGAAAAGCAGGCAGAATAAAATGTTCCACATGGAACAAAAAAAATTGGACAGGCTCAAAAGTCTGTCCAATTTTTTTATATATCGCTGTAAAAAAGCTGTTCCCAATAGGTGTATTCCCCGTTGTCCGACTTTACAGCTTTTGCGCACGCCATGTAACGCACATCAGGGTTGAGGATATTTTCTCTATGAGGCGGTGAGTTCATCCATGCGTCGAAAGCTTCTTTTACTGTGGTCATGCTGTTCATACCATATGCGATATTTTCAGCTGCCGCACGCCATTCAGGAAGGTCAGTTTCTTCTATAGCTGTGATGTATGAATTGCCGTCAGGTCTGTCATGAGAATAATTTCCTAGAAGTTCGTTTGCTCGCACATCTGCCGCAGAGTCAAGAAGTTCAAGTCCCTCAAGCTCTCTTAAACCATACTGTTTTCTAACCTCATTTACATAGCCAAGCATTTCAGATGTTTCAGCAGAAAGATTTCTATTTGACATATTCGTGCTTGAATCAGGTTCAGTAGGTTCGGCAGGCTGAGGAGCAGAGGGCTGTTCTTCCTGCATAGGCTCGGTAACAGTTTCAGTTTGCGTTTCTGTTTTCTTTTCAGTTTTCTTTGAAGTCGTTGTGGTAGTAGTAGCCGTTGTCGTCGTTGTAGTTACAGTTGTAGTCACAGCTTTTATATCTGCACTGTGAGGTGGCCGCATGGTCTTTCCGTTTATGATAACCTTATCCCCTGACACGCTTATGTAGTTATTGCCTACCACTATGGATTCCATAAGCTCATTATCAGTGTTTGTTATCTCCATGCCCTTATCCATGGTTTCAAGCACATACTTTGAGCCGTTCACATCTTTTACAGTAGCTTTCTTTACTGTCTTGCCGTCTTTTACAATCTCAAACTTATTCTCTGCGATACACCTTATAGTCACCTTGTCAGTTACGTTAAAGCTGCTGAAGCTTTCATCAACATATGTCACCTTTGTGTTTGCATAGTAGACCTCGTTGGCTGATATTATTATCCTTGTACCTTTATAACTGAACGAGTTGACCTTTTTTCCGTTCTTAGTGATAGTGACAGTATTTCCGTCACAGGTCAGTACAAGCTTATCACCGTTATCATCAGTTATCTCAAAAGAGTTCACTATCTCATTTGAACTGTTTATAAGAGTATATCCCCCCTGCACATTTGCAAAAAGGGTATAGCCACCATCAAAAACTATCTTTGTACAAGTCGCTGCTGTTTGTATAGTAGTCACTGAACCCGTGATAATTTCGGCAGACTTTTTATTTGTGGTCACAGTTGTGGTGACTCCTGTGCTGACGCTTGAAAGCTTTTTGGGCTTTTCTTCCCCTGTGCTTCCGCAAGAGGAAAGACAACAGCCTGCCGCACAGACAACACATAATATTTTAACTAACCTATTGCTTTCCATAATATCTTAGCTCTCCTGTTTTATCAAATGTTCCACATGGAACAATACAAAAAAGGCAGCCCTGGGACTGCCTTTGTGAGTTTATTTTGTGTTTGAAAGTGTCCATCTGAAAGGTGCTATTCTCTTTGCCCTTGTGTTGTCTATGTTCCAGTTGTTGAATGTGATAGATGGGTCAAAATAGCGATAATCAGTTTTCATCTTACCTTTGTTGATGCTTAGTCCCATTCCAGGTGATTTCTGGATAACTGCACCTATGCGGTGATGTTCCTTTTCATAATCAATTATCTCTTTTGCCGTTATCAGCCTTGAATCAGCAAGATTGTAGATTCCCTCATATCTTCCTGACGGTACATTGATAATACCATTTATAAAGTCGATAAGATTGAATACACAACAGAATGAAAAACCGTATTCTCCATCATTGAATATGTATGCAACATTTTCCTTTGCGTCAAATACTCTGTCTCTAAGATTTTGTGTATACTCAGCGTCATAAATAGGAGCTACTCTGGCAATAACAGGTATAGTTTCAGACTTTTTAAATTCCTTCTGCATTATCTTCTCAGATGTCATCTTAAGATCCGCATAGTTTGAATTTCCCTTTTCAGGAGCAGTTTCCCTTATTGGTTCTCTGCCTTTCTGTACACCATATATTGCTGTTGTGCTGAGCAGGATAAAGCTCCTTACCTCAGCCTTGTTTGCAGCCGCATATATGAACTTATCACATATCTTGCTCTTTTTCATCTCAGCGTCTGTTACATATGGATCTATATCGTTATCTACAGAATTTGCCAGATGCACGACAACGTCGATCTTGTTACTATCGATTACATTTGTAATAGCGTCCTTATCTGTAATATCACACTGGATAAAAGTATAGTTTGGATCAGTTCCAATAAACTCATTTTTGCGTGTATCTATACCGAATACACGATGCTTTTTGTGCAGTAAGCTGGATGTAAGGTACAAGCCTATCATTCCGCTTGCTCCTGTAACTAAAATTGAAGCCAACTCTGCCACTCCTTCCCCAAGTAGAATTGCACATTTATTTACTATAATTATACCACAGTTTTTATTAATTGCAAATACTTTTTGAAGAAAACTGAAAAATTTAGATTTTCTTTATAATTTTGCTTGCTATATTTAGTGAATTGTGATAAAATTATAGGTATAAATCATAAACAAAAAAATATAAAAAATATTTTACATATAAAAATATTAAGGAGCAATTTATTTTGGTTTATTCCGATCTTATATTTATACTGGGAATGTTCCCGATAATGACCATTATTTCGCTTTTCGACAGAAGTGCAGAATATAAAAACCTCATTCTGATAGTTTGTTCCCTGCTGTTTTTCAGTTGGGGCAGACCTTTTGTGTTCTGTCTTATTTTCCTGTCAGTTATCCTCGATTGGATATTTGGTCTTATTATTTCAAAAAACCGTGAGAACAAAGCCCTTTGCGGGATAGTTTTGGCGCTGGATATTATAATGAATGTATCTCTTATGCTAATATTCGGTCAGAATATCCTTTATAATAAGGTAAAAAAGCTCAGTTTTGACGCCGCCATACTTCCACTTGGTATGGGTTATTATATGCTCAGAGGAATTTCTTATGTCTATGACGTTTTCAAGGGCAACTGCAAAGCAGAAAAAAACATTTTCTGCCTTTTGACTTATATGGTGTCACTGCATTTCATGCTTGTGGGACCTCTTGTGAGATACGGTGATATTGAGCCACAGATAAGGCATCGTGAGATCACAGGAGCAAAGCTCAACCAGGGGCTTAATAAGATAGTTTTTGGTTTTGGCAAGGTGGTGCTTCTTGCAGGCGTTTTTGAACAGATAAAGCTTGCAGGACTTAACGGCAAAGAGATAACTACCCTTGGCTGTTGGCTTGGTATGCTGTCATTCTTGGCTCAGTATTATTTTCTTTTCACAGGACTTTCGGATATGGCAAAGGGTCTTGGTCTTACAAACGGCTTTGTTTATCCTGACAACTACACAAACATTGAGGCTGACGGACTTTTCACTGGTATGATAAAAAGCTTCAATACAACTGTTGTTGACTTTTTCAGCGAGGTTTTCTGCTGCAAAAAAAACATGAACAAGGTCTTTACTTTTGTGTGCTATATACTTTGCGGTCTGGCTCTTTCTATATGGTATCAGGCAAAGGTGAATTTCATTATCGTCGGACTTTGTGCGGCTGTGCTTTGTATCCTTGAAAAGCTGTTTCTTGAAAGACCGCTTTCAAAACTGCCTGACCTTGTGAAGTATATCTATCTTGTACTCACTGCTCTCGTTATTTTTGGCGGACTTTATTTTGACAGCTTCTATGGCTACAAAAAATGGCTCTTTGCACTTGCAGGAGTAAATGTGAAATACACCTTGAGCGTGTCTGTAAAAAGTGCAGTGCTGAAAAATATCACCCTTATAGTAATATCGTTCTTTATTGTCTGCCCACCTGCAAAAAGGGCTTTCTGCAAGATTTTTAAAAAGCTTTCACAGAAGTCTCAGGCGGCTTATGGCAGAGTTATGATAACAAAGACCATTATGACAGTGCTTGTTTTTGCAGTGAGCGTTATAACACTTGCGGCGGAATATGCGGCATAAAAAGAGGAAAATACTAATGGATAAGAAAACTACACGATTCAATATCGTTCACGGTGACGATGAATATGAGATACCGGAGGAATGCGAGGCTGCGGAGGAAGCGGCTGAAGAGCTTGCCAAAACGAATTTGGAGGAGCATTACAGCTTTATAAATCTTCTTTCCATAGCGGTCATAATGCTATTTGCCTGCATATTCTTTATTTCAGTTTCAGGAAGCGACATTGTGGAGGACAACAATCTGTCTTTAACATTCAAGACTTTCTTTTCAGGGGATTACACTCAGGCTTTGGAGGACTCTTATAATAATAGTATACCTTTTCCTGACGCCATGAAAGCTGTTGAGGAGCGTATCTCTCTTATTTATGGTATCGGCAATAAGGTCACTGACCCTATAAAAGAAACGCCTGACAATACTGATTCTAACCACAACAGCTTCGATCATCCGACTAATAATGACAGTGATGATCCTGACGAAAATGTTATCACCACCACTGCAAAACCGCAGGACGGTGAAGTAACTACCACAAAGAAAAAAGAGGACAAGAAAAAAACAACAACTACCACTGCTATTGACAGACCAGAGGAAACTAAAAGCACCACAACGACTTCAACGGCTTCCACTACCACAAATAATGACAAGCCTTACTATACTGTCACCGAAACTGAGCCTATAGTACAGCCTGGTCCTACTACTACCACGACCACAACAAAGGCAACTGAAACCACAACTCAGCCACCAGAAACTACAGAACCTACCACTGAGCAAACTGAGGGACCGTCAGATGAATAGCAGATTTGATAACCCTTTTCCCTATTCTGATGACAATAAAAGATATCATACCTACAATTATTATCTAAGGCACAAGTTCGGCACTAAGGTTTTCAAGATACCGCTTAATATTGACCTTGGCTGTCCGAACAGAGACGGCACAAAAGGTGTGGGGGGCTGTGTGTTCTGCTCGGCAAAAATGAGCGGAGATTTTGCAGGCGACCCTCATGAGGATATCCTTACTCAGTACAGAGAGATAAGGGAGAAAATGAGCAAAAAGTGGAGCAATGGTCTGTGCATACCGTATTTTCAGGCAGGCTCAAACACCTATGCTGACGTTGAAACGCTGAGAAAAATGTTTTATACAGCCCTGTCATTTGAAAATACGGCAGGGCTTTCTATCGCAACAAGGGCGGATTGCATCAACGAAGAAAAAGCCGACCTGCTCGGTGAGCTTGCGGAAAAGACTTTTCTTACTGTAGAGCTTGGCTTGCAGACTATCCATGACGAAACGGCTTTGAAAATGAACCGCTGTCATACTTTTGCGGATTTTCTCAAAGGCTATGAAATGCTGAGAAAACGCAATGTGAATGTGTGCGTGCATATCATCGACGGGCTTCCCGGTGAGGATAGGAATATGATGCTTGAAACGGCTAAAACTCTCGGTCAGTTTGATATACAAAGCATTAAGATACATCTTCTGCACGTTTTAAAAGGCACTGTGCTTGCGCAGATGTATGAGCGTGGAGAGTTCAGAGCGCTTGAAATGTACGAGTATGTTAATATCGTCTGCGACCAGTTGGAGCTTCTGCCTGCGGAGATAGTAATACAGCGTGTCACAGGTGACGGTGCAAAGGACGACCTTGTTGCACCTTTGTGGAGTTTGAAAAAATTCTGCGTTATGAACGAGATAGACAAGGAAATGGGAAGAAGAAATTCATGGCAGGGAAAGGCTCTGTCGGAGTAAAAAGAGGTAAAAATGAAAGATATATGTGCAGTTTCGACACCACTCGCTGAGGGCGGTATATCAGTCATAAGAATAAGCGGAGAAAACGCCATAAGCATAGGTGCAAAGGTTTTTAAACCGCTGTCATGCAAAAGTGTTGAAAACATGGCAGGCTATACCTGTGCATACGGAAAAATAGTTGACAAAAACGGCAGAGAAGTCGATGACGGCGTTCTGACGGTTTTCCGTGCGCCTAAGTCATACACCGGTGAAAACGTCTGCGAGATATCATGCCATGGCGGAATATATGTTACAAAAAAAGTTCTCAGGCTTTGTATTGAGCAGGGTGCAGAGCTTGCTCAGAGGGGCGAGTTCACAAAAAGGGCTTTTCTCAACGGAAAGCTTTCACTTACTCAGGCTGAGGGCGTAATGGAAACTATCTCCGCTCAGGGAGAATATGCACTTAATTCTGCAAATCTCACAAAAGAGGGCAGGCTTTTCAGGCTGATCTCTGATATGTCAAGAAAGTTTGTCACAATACTAGGTGAACTTGCGGCATGGGTTGATTATCCAGAGGAGGACTTGCCTGAGATATCTGAGGATAATCTCAGAGAGAGCCTTAAAAACGCTTTGGCAGGGCTTGATAAAATAATAGCAGATCATGACAGCGGTATGATACTGAAAAACGGTGTTGACACTGTTATCGCAGGCAAGCCGAACGTTGGAAAATCGACACTTATGAATATGCTGTTGGGATATGACCGCTCCATAGTCACAAATGTGGCAGGCACTACACGAGATGTTATTGAAGAAAGTGCAAAGCTTGGCGAGCTTATTTTGAAGCTTTCCGACACTGCAGGTATACATGAAACTGATGATGAAGTTGAAAAAATAGGCGTTGATATCGCAAAGAAAAAGCTTAAAAACGCTATGCTTGTGATAGAAGTTTTCGACATTTCAAGAGAGCTTGACGAGGAAGACTTGGAGCTTCTTGAATATGTGAAAAAGCTTGGAAAGAAAGTTATCATAGTTCTCAACAAGTCTGACCTTGAAAATGTTGTTGAAAGGTCTCTGCTTGAAAAATATTCAGACTATGTGATAGAGATTTCTGCGAAGCTTGACGAGGGCAGAGAAGAACTGCAAAAAGCCACAGAGAAGCTTTTGGGCATTGGCGGATATGACGCTGACAGCACGATTTTTGCAAACGAGCGTCAAATAGCCTGTGCAGAACGTGCAAGAAAATATCTTGCCATGGCTCTTGAAAGCCTTGATATGGGAGAGACTTTGGACGCTGTTACTGTGATGATAGACAATGGCGCAAATGCACTTTTGGAGCTGACAGGAGAAAAAGCTACAGAAGCGGTGGTAGACGAGGTATTTTCAAAATTCTGCGTAGGAAAGTAATTTATATGGTCTTATTTTCAGACAGGTGGTTTTATTATGCAAAAGGACTATTTTGATATTATTGTGGTAGGTGCAGGTCACGCAGGCTGTGAAGCGGCTTTGGCGGCGGCACGCCTTGGACTAAAGACGGCACTTTTTACCATAACACTTGACGGTGTTGCCAATATGCCATGCAACCCCTCTATAGGCGGAACTGCAAAGGGACATCTTGTTCGTGAGATAGACGCTTTGGGCGGAGAAATGGGCAAGGCGGCGGATAAAACTTTTCTGCAAAGCAGGATACTCAACCGTGGAAAAGGTCCTGCCGTTCATAGTCTGAGGGCGCAGATAGACCGTGTTGAATATCATAAGCTTATGAAAAAGACTATCGAAGATACTGACGGGCTTTATCTGAAGCAGGCTGAGATAACTGATATTTTATTTGAGGAGGACGGCAAAACTGTCCGTGGTGTGCGTACAAAGCTTGGCACTGAGTATGACTGCAAGGCTGTTGTGATCTCAACGGGAACTTACCTTAGCGGCACTGTCCATGTAGGTGCAGTATCATATTCAAGCGGCCCTGACGCAACTTTGCCTGCACTCAGTCTGACAGAATGTCTTAAAAAGGCAGGAATGACAATAAGACGTTTCAAAACAGGCACTCCTGCCCGTGTACACAAGCGTTCCATAGATTTTGACAAGCTTGAAGTTCAGTGCGGTGACGATGATATAACACCATTTTCTTTTGATAATCATGAAAAACTTGAAAATAAAGTAAAATGTTATGTGGCTTATACAAATGAAGAAACACACAAGGTAATAAGAGATAACATACATCTTTCACCTATATATTCGGGTAGGATACACGCTATTGGTCCTAGATACTGTCCGTCTATCGAGGACAAAATAATGAGATTTTCGGATAAGCCAAGGCATCAGCTTTTTATTGAGCCAATGGGTCTTGACACTGACGAATATTATCTGCAAGGTATGTCGTCATCACTGCCTGAGTTCGTTCAGCTTCAATTTTTGCACACTATAAAAGGACTTGAACACGTTGAGATAATGCGAAATGCCTATGCCATAGAATATGATTGCTGCGACCCTACAGAGCTTTCTGCTACGCTGGAGTTCAAGGCTTTTGACGGTCTTTACGGCGCAGGTCAGTTCAACGGCACTTCGGGATATGAAGAAGCCGCCGCACAAGGTCTTATCGCAGGCATAAATGCCGCACTGAAAATTCTCGGCAGAAAACAGCTTATTCTTGACAGAGCGTCATCATACATAGGCACTCTTATCGATGACCTTGTTACAAAGGGCTGTTCAGACCCTTACAGAATGCTCACATCAAGAAGCGAATACAGACTTTTGCTAAGACAAGATAACGCTGACATAAGGCTCACGCCTATAGGTCATGAGATAGGGCTTATCTCAGACGAAAGATATCAGCATTTGCTTGACAAAAATGCACAGATAGCCGCTGAGATAAAGCGTGTTTCAAAGATAAATATTGCGCCAAATCCTGAGATAAATGCCTATCTTGAATCTGTAGGCACTGACCCTCTCAACAACGGCATAAAGCTTGCTCAGCTTATCCGCAGACCACAGGTGTCATATGACGGTCTTGCTCCTTTCGATAAGGAACGACCTGAGCTTTCAGCAGAAGTAAAAGAACAGGTAGAATTGCAGATAAAATATGACGGCTATATAAAGATACAGCTTGAACAGGTAGAGGCTATGCGAAAGCTGGAGAAAAAGGCTTTGCCTGCGGATATTGACTATAATGATATAAAAAGTCTTAGACTTGAAGCAATTGAAAAGCTCAATAAAATAAAGCCTGTATCAGTTGGTCAGGCAAGCCGAATCAGCGGAGTAAACCCTGCGGACGTGGGTGTGCTTTTGGTATGGCTCTCATCAAAGAATGACCATAGGGAGGAATAGTATGTCAAAGCTTATTTCTAAGGACGATTTTATAAAGCTTTTTGATAATTATGATATAACAATATCTGACAGTGATTATTCACGCTTTGAAGCTTATGCAGATCTGCTTTGTGAATGGAACGAGAAAATAAATCTTACTGCTATCACTGACCCTGAGGGAATTTCAATAAAGCATTTTTTTGACAGCGTTTATCCTTTCACACTTTTCGAGGTAAAAGAAAATGCAACGGTAATAGATGTCGGCACAGGGGCAGGATTTCCGTCCTGTCCACTGAAAATCGTCCGTGACGATATAAAGCTTACACTTTTGGATAGCCTTAATAAGAGGATAAATTTTCTTGCACAGCTTTCAGACAGTCTTGACCTTGGTGCGACTTGTATACATGGCAGAGCAGAGGAGCTTGGCAGAAGCATGGAGTGCCGTGAACAATTTGATATTGCCACAGCAAGAGCAGTAGCAAACCTCAGCGACCTTTGTGAATACTGTCTGCCTTTTGTAAAAGTCGGAGGATATTTCGTTGCATTGAAAGGCTCAGGAGGAAATGACGAGCTGAAAGAGGCTAAAAATGCTATTAAGATACTGGGAGGAAAGGTCGAAGAGGTTTTTGACTATGAACTTCCAACAGGTGACGGCAGAACGCTTATCCTCATAAGAAAAGTATCTGAAACACCTGAGAAATATCCACGCAACAAGGGTCAAATGAAAAAGAAAAAATTATAATACGAACTAAAGCAAAATACATAGCGGTGTCGGAGAACAAATCTCTGCACCGCTTTTGTAGTTTCTTATACAAAGTAAAATCCGCAAAGAGCGACAGCGATTTTGCAGCGGACAAACTGTAGACACAAATGTGTAGGGGCTGGCGCCCTCGACAGCCCGACATCGAAGCGGCTAGACTTGGATTGGTCACGAATGAAAAGAAGCAGACAATGTTATAAATTTTTGCACCAAACATTTTGTAAAAAAATACAAATGATATTGAAACCGAAACATCGATAAGCGGGACGTCGGGGGCGCCGTCCCCTACAATAAAAACAAGCAAAATAGCAAAAAAACACGCTGAATTTTTGTTCAGCGTGTTTTCTTATTGTCATTTTTAATTTAGAACTCTATCTTTGAGTAAAGACCTGAATCCTTCATTGTGTCCTCAGGCTTTGGCTTCTTGTAGTCCTTTTCAAAGCTTGTTGTGATGTCAAAACCCTTTGAGCGGCGATTGTTGTTTCTTCTTCTGCCGCCGTTCTTCTTGTAGCCGCCTCTGTTGTCATATTTTCTAGGTGTTGTAGAGCTGATTATTACCTTTCTCCATGGCTCTTCACCCTTTGACTGAGATGTTACACCCTCGATCTCTGATACAGCAGCGTGAATGATTCTTCTCTCATATGGATTCATTGGCTCGAGAGCTGATGAACGACCGCTTCTCTTTACGTTGTTTGCTATCTTTCTTGCAAGCTCTTCAAGCTGGGTCTTTCTTCTTGCCCTGAAACCATTGCAATCTGTGGATATTCTGAAATATTCTCTGTCTATCCTGTTGCATACAAGTGATGCAAGATACTGAAGTGAATCGAGGATATCGCCCTTCTTGCCGATAAGCTTCTCGAACTCTTCGCTCTTTATCTCAAAAAGTGCACCGTTTTCAAGCTTTGTTACCTCGATCTCTGTGTCTTCTATGCCCATTGCCTTTATAACATTGAGTATATATTCCTTTGCACAGTCAGCCTTTTTCTGCAAAGTGTCGCTCCACTCTGCCTCTGCCTTGACTTCTTCTTGAACTTCTGCCTTTTCTTCAACAGCCTCTGTTTTTTCAGTTACAGTTTCTACCTTTGTTTCAGGCTCATATTCAGCTTCTACCTTTGCCTCACCCTTAATCTTTCCGAAAAAGCCCTTTTTAGGCTCTTCAAGAACTGTGAAAGTGATCTTTTCTACTTCTGTTCCAAATTCAACTGCCGCCTTGTTCTTTGCTTCGTCTACAGTTGCGGCTGTAAAGATCTGTTTCATTTTTTTCTGCTCCTCTCGCTAAAAAAGTTTAGTCAACAACAGGTCAATCCTGTGAATCGTCATATTCGTCGCCATATTTTTCAGCCATTCTCTTTCTGGCTTCGTTAAGACGTCTTCTCTGCTCATCTTTAAGCTCCGTCTTTGTTTTCTTCTTAGGCTCATCGTAATCCTCATCGTCAGAAAGTGACTTTCTGATCTCAGCAGGATCCTTACCAGCCTGTATCATCTGAGCCTCAGCCATTTTCTCCATAAGAGTAGGCTTGCCCTTCTTTTTCTGCTTTGCTATATCCTTCTGAACAAGCTCTGCAACGTGTTCAGGTGTGTAGATCTTATTGAGTACGATAGTCTGTCCAAGTGCAAACAGTGAAGAATAGCACCAGTAAAGACCAAGACCTGCCGGATAGCTGAAACCGATCCACAGTGAGAAGATAGGCATACCATAAAGCATTATCTTCATTCCCATTCCGCCCATATTAGCAGCGTCAGGATTGTTTTTCTTTGCAAAATGCTGTGAAACGAATGTCACTATAAGCTGCAAAAGTGCTGATACAATAGGGATAATGCAGGAAAGATCCTTCATTGTTGGTATCTTTCCAAGGAAAAGTCCGAAAATGCTGTAGTTGAAATCTTCAGCCGCAGCCTTTACGCTTGTTGGAAGCACATCTGCATACTGTCCGCCCTCTTTTTCAGTGAAAACGAAAGTCATAAGCTCAGGTCTTGACTGAATGAGGTTTGTGGAGAAGTAATTCTCGTTAAGAATAAAAGTATCTATATCATTATGAGCCTTAATAGCATCCATAACGTTCGATATCTTGTTGTCATTAGAAAGTGCCTTTGCAGACTTTGGATACTTGTCCTTATCTGTTAAAAGCTTTTCAAGCTTATCATAAGCTTCGTCCTCAGTAGCACCGTCTTTCTCAAACTTTTCAATAAGCTTTTCTATTGTAGTATCCTTGCTTTTTACCTCAGCACTGACAACATAAAGATTTGATATCATGTTGTTTGAGTCTGTAAGCTCCTCTTTATCTGCGTTTGAAACGTAGGTAAGAGGTCCGTAAATAACAGGGATAAGAGCAAACAGAATAACCATTGTGATGACCATTGGCAAACAGCTTGCCATAGGGTTTACGCCAGCCTTGGCGTAAAGGTTCATCTGCTCTTCCTGCATCTTCTGCTGGTTTTTAGCGTATTTCTTCTTTATCTTTTCAAGCTCAGGCTGAAGCATGGTCATTCTTGCCATGCTCTTCTGCTGCTTGACGTTAAGCGGAAATACTATAAGTCTTGTAAGGATAGTGAAAAGCAGCAGTGCTATTCCGTAGTTCTTGCATACAAAATAGCAGCCCTTCATTATCCAGCCCAAAGGGGTCGCAATAATACCCATTTAATATCCTCCAGATCAATTATTTGTCATATTGATAACCTATATATCTGATTAAGCTCTCAGGCTTATTTTTTTCTGATTTTAAAATACTCAGTGGTAAGCTTGTCAGGAACATAGTCAACCCCTCCCAGACTCCACGGGTTGCACCTAAGCAGTCTCCATACAGTGAGCAGCGTGCCTTTAAAAAAGCCGTGTTTTCTGTAAGCCTCCAGCGCATATGCCGAACAGCTTGGATAATACTTGCACCTTGGTCCGAAAAGAGGACTTATAAATCGCTGATAAAACCTTATCAGCAGCTGAGCCAGTTTACTCATTTTACTTTCTCTTTGCCCTGCCTGACCTGTTATTCTTTGGAACAGGCTTATTCATCTCTTTTATGAGTCTTTTTTTTATAAATCTTTCAATATCCTGAGTTTTCTTTTCCCCTATATCGTTTCTTCCCACAAAAACTATATCATAGCCCAGCGGAAATTCCGCCTCGTTAAGTCTGTAGGCGGCTCTAACTATTCTCTTTATCCTGTTTCTCGTTACTGCACAGCCCTGCTTTTTGCCCGCCGTTATGCCAAGCCTGTTGTATGGGCTGCCGTTGGGATAAAAATATGCTGCTACAAAACTGTCTGCACAAAATCTTCCCTTTTTATAGCACCTTAAAAATGCCTTGTTATCCTTTAAAACCGTTGTGAACAGCATCTTCATTTCCCCATTGTGTACTGTTTTTACTCTTTTCGCCTTTTCACGGCAATTTTGCCAAAAAAAGATAAAGACCCAATACCATGCAAATCAATGAATGGTATATAGGTCATCTGAGGCAGCGTCCAACGACGCTTAAATACAACTGCCTAGGGACATCGATTCAGGCGTAACTAACCGCCTGAATAATGCCTGTCAGACTTATCATCAGAAACTGCCTGTATCTCTTAGTAGCTGAGTCTAGCTCTGCCCTTTGCTCTTCTTCTTGCGAGTACCTTTCTGCCGTTAGCAGTAGACATTCTCTTCATGAAGCCGTGAACTTTCTTTCTCTGAAGCTTTTTAGGCTGATATGTTCTTTTCATCGAATTCTCCTCCTTCCGCTTTCAACACTCCGTCATTTTATACAAAAAAAACGTCCTCGGAGATGTTTAAACTTATAGGGTCACAGCAAATTACAATATCGCTATGAAAAAAGCCCTTGTAATTTAATATTATAGCTCATTCACACACCATTTGTCAAGCCTGTTCATAATATTTTTATATTTTTTTTGATATTATTTTTCTTTGCTTTGAGGGGCTTACTGTCCGAAAAACCTGCCGCTTACGTCCTCCTTTTTTATGAGCATACAATATATTGTGTGCCAAATATAAATTTTATCTGTATTAAGTGTTTTTTCTTATCTTTGAAAAACATACTTTTTATTCTTATTTCTTTCCTTATATATAATATATAGGACTTGAAATTTTAAGTCAAGTGTGCTATAATAGTATAGAATTGATTAATTATGCCTGTTTATATTTTTTTTAAAACTCTGACCTGCCGTCTGTTTGACAGGGGTCACGGCGGACAGCGGAAACACCGCACAGGCAGAGCTATTTTCTAGGAGGTTATGGAGAAACAATGGATTCCTTTAATGACGTATTTCAGGAGGTCCTGAAATATTGCCGAAACTGCAAAAGTATCAGCGAGCCGGGATATAACAAATGGATAAAGATACTTGAACCGATGAAGCTTGAAAACAATGTGGCTTATTTGCTCACTGATTCTGATTTTTCAAGAGATATCACTATGAACGCCTATGAGAATCTTTTAAAAGAAGCTTTTCTCAATACTTTGGGCTTTGAGGTAGATATAAAAATACTTGTTAAAGACAAAGAAGAAGTTAATGAAACTGAGGAAAAGGATATAGAAGTCAAGGTGGCTGACTTTTCTGATGAAGAAAACAACAATCTTACCTTTGATAACTTTATCAAAGGTAAATCGAATGATCTTGCCTATGCTTTCAGCACGGCTGTCGCACATAAGTATGACGAAGATCAGAAAACGCCGTCTAACACAAATACTATATTCAACCCTCTCATCATATATGGTGATTCGGGACTTGGAAAAACTCACCTTATGAAAGCTATCGAGCATGAGGTAAAGAAAAATCACCCTGAGCTGAAAATTATTTACACCACAGGTGAATCCTTTATAAACCAGCTCGTTAAAGCTATCGAGTCAAAGGAAACTAATAAATTTCATGATAAATACAGGAATGCCGACTATCTTATGGTAGACGATATACAGACCATTGCAGGCAAGGAGCGTATGCAGGAGGAATTTTTCCATACCTTCAACGATCTTTACAATGCGGGCAAGCAGATAGTTCTCACATCGGATATTGCACCGTCAAAGATATCGAAGCTTCAAAACAGGATACTTACCAGATTTTCACTGGGCGTTCAGGTAGACGTTACGCCGCCTGATTTTGAAACAAGAATGGCTATCGTAAAGAAAAAGGCTGATATGCTGGACTTACAGCTTTCTGACAATGTCGTAAGGATAATAGCAGAGAAGATAAAGACGAACATACGTCAGCTTGAGGGAACTGTAAACAAAATAAAGGCTCTTACCATTTATACGAATGAAAGCCCGTCCATATCTATGGCTCAGAGGATAATCAAGGAAATAATCATTGAAAATCACCCTGCTGAGATAACGGTTGACAGGATACTTCAGGAGGTAGCAGCGGCATTTGACGTTACTGCTGACGACATAAAGTCAACAAACAGACGTGCAAACGTATCCCTTGCAAGAAAAATAGCGATCTATCTCTTCAAGGACGTAAAGGGCATGACCTTTATACAGATAGGAAATGAGCTTAACAAAAATCATTCAACTATGACCATACACTATCAGGACGTTGTTAAAAATCTTAAAGAGAATAAACAGCTAAAAGATACCGTTGACGACATAATCAAAAACCTCAAGGACAATTAAACGGACTATTTCAACATTTTCAACATAGTTTTCAACAATTTTGTTGAATATCCGGACTTGGATATATAAAGCTTTGCGGAATGTTTTTCAAAACTTTGCACAATGAAGTTTAAACAATGGTGTTATAAAATAAAACACCGATTTTCAGGTTTCAACATTTTTTGCGATAATAATAAACATTCAACAAACATTTTTTCAACTTTTCAAACACAAAAAAAGTTTTTGAAAACACAGTTGAAGTGATGTTAAAATAAACTTGAAAAGCAAAACAAGTCTGCAAAAGGTTTTGAATGACTTTTCAACCATTTCAACACACTCTACTACTAATACTAATTTAATATTGATTTATTTATATATTATCAGAGCAAAAAAATATAAGTTTGAGAAATCCATATGTTGAAAAAACAAAAGTCAGATAAATGTAATTTTTTTAGAAAGGAAATTGCTATGAAAATTCTGTGTAATAATGCTTCACTTTGCGGAGCAGTAACAAATGTTTCAAAAGCAGTGTCAGAACGTGCTGCACTTAAATCTCTTGAGGGAATAAAATTCAAGCTTGAAAACTCAATGCTGGAGCTTACCGGCTATGACCTTGAGATAGGTATAAAAACTGTTATACCAGTAAAGAGCGACGATTCGGGAGAATTTATACTTAATGCAAGACTTTTTGCTGAAATGATAAGGAAAATGCCTTCTGAAGAGATCCTGATAGAGGTTTCTGAAAATTTTCAGGTGACGATCTCAGGAGGAGTTACCACATTCAATATCCCTGCAACATCAGCAGAGGAATATCCTGCACTACCTAAGAAAGAGGAAGAAAACAAGATAACTATCTCTCAGCCTGTTCTTAAGGATATGATAAATCAGACAAAGTTTGCCGTGGCTGTTACAGACCTTAAGCCTGTTCTTAAGGGCGAGCTTTTTGAGATCGAAAACGGTACTCTTACTCTTGTTGCCCTTGACGGATATAGACTTGCTGTGAGATATGAGCCTATAAAGTATGACGGAAGTCTTAAATTCGTCGTTCCTGCAAAAACTCTCTCTGAAATAGCAGCACTTCTGGGAGATAATGACGAAGAAACAGCCTCCGTTTATCTCTCAAAAAATCATGTTGTGTTTGAATTAAACGGCTATCTTGTTTATTCAAGACTTATCGAGGGCGAGTTCCACCCTTATAAGTCAGCTATACCGACTACTTGCACAACTGAGGTCATTGTTGACAGGAAAGAGCTTATTGCCGCTCTTGAAAGAAGTTTGATACTTATAAGTGACAGAACACCGTCACCTGCAAGATGCTATTTTGAAAATAATTCTATAAAAATAAACTGCTCAACAAGCGTTGGAAAGATAACAGACGAGATAAAGGCTGATATAGCAGGTCCTGTTATCGAGATAGGCTTCAAGTGCAAATATCTTCTTGACCCTCTGAAGGTCATAAAGGAAGATAAGGTCAAATTGCAGATGAGCGGAAGTCTGCTGCCTATGAAGATAGTTCCGTGTGAGGGCGACGCTTATACTTACCTCGTTCTCCCTGTAAGACTAGCAAAGGAATAAGAATATGAAATATCAACAGATAGATGTAAATATAAAATCAGAGTTTATAAAGCTCGATTCTCTGCTTAAATATGCAGGCGTTGTGGAAACAGGCGGCATTGGCAAGGAGATAATCCTCGAGGAGAGAATTAAAGTAAACGGTGAGGTCTGCACAATGAGGGGAAAGAAGATCCGCCCCGGAGATAAGGTGCAGATAGACGAGATAGCTACAGAGATAGTGGTAAAATAAAATGGTGATAACCAAAATTTCCGCAGACGGATTTAAAAATCTCAAAAAAGTCGAGATATATCCTCATGAGAAAATGAATATTTTCTGCGGAAAGAATGCTCAGGGCAAAACAAATCTTATAGAAGCTATATGGCTTTGCAGCGGAGTGAGGTCTTTTCGCAACACAAAAGACAGAGAAATGATAGATATAAACGGACAGTTCATGAATATCGACATTTCATTTAAAAACAGCTTTCGCAGTCAGGATATACATTTTGCAATGGCTAGACCTAATGTGAGAGAAAAAAACGTCACCTTGAACGGCGTAAAACTGAAAACTCCCTCAAAGCTTTTCGGAAGCCTTGATTGTGTTATCTTTACTCCTGAGGATCTGGAGCTTTCAAAAGGCTCTCCCGAAAACAGACGGCAGTTTCTTGACCTTTCAGTGTCACAGATAAAAAATTCCTACAGCTCTGTTATCTCAAAATATGATGATCTTATAGAGCAGAGAAATATATTGTTAAAAAATATCTGTTACGGCAGATCAAAAAGAGAAGAGCTTGAAGTGTGGGATATCCAGCTTGCTCAGCTTGGGGCTTATATCTCGCTTTTAAGATATAATTATACCAAAAAGCTCGATATGTTCGCAAAAAAGCTTTATGAGGATATATCAGAGGGCAGAGAAAGGCTGGAGCTTGAATATTATTCCACTGTGTATTCAAATCTGGAGGGCAGAAAAGATTATGCAGGAGAAATGGCTGAAGAGTATCTGAACTGCCTGCAAAATAATCTTGAGGACGATATAAGAGCAGGATTTACACAGAAAGGTGTTCACAGAGACGATCTTGCGGGAAAAATAAACGGACTGGCAGTTAGACAATTCGCTTCTCAGGGACAGCACCGCTCTCTTGCTCTTATTTTGAAGCTTTCGCAGGCTTATATACTTGCCGAGGAGATAGATGACAGCCCGTGTATACTTCTCGATGATGTTTTGAGCGAGCTTGACCTATCAAGGCAGAAGTTCGTTATCTCGAAAATACACGATATGCAGGTCTTTATAACCTGCTGTGACAGGAATATTCCCTTTGACGAGAAAAGCCATGGAAAGATATTCAATATAGAAAACGGAATGATAGTTCAGGAGAATAAGTGATGTTTCTGCATTTAGGAAATAACTATTTAGTCAATACTAAAGATATCATAGGGATCTTCGATATAGAGAACACCTCTGTTTCTGCCAACACAAAGGAATTTCTTAATTTTGCGGCAAAAAACAGACGTGTTGTGAACTGCACATATGAGATGCCTAAAAGCTTTGTGGTGTGCCTTGATAAAGACTTTACGGAAACTGTGTATATAAGTCAGATGAGCTGTGCCACACTTTTGAAAAGAAGCAAAAGAATTCCTGAATGATGAATCAAAGAAATAAGATGATAAGATAAAAAACAAGTGATGAGGGGGTTATTTTTTGGAAAATAACAACGAGATCGAGATCCAGAACACCGAGGAAATATCCATGGTGGATAAGCAAAATGATTATAATGAAAATCAGATACAGGTGCTGGAGGGTCTTGAAGCGGTAAGAAAAAGACCTGGTATGTATATCGGATCAACAGGTCCAAAGGGACTTCACCACCTTGTCTACGAGATAGTTGACAACGCTATCGATGAGGCATTGGCAGGATATTGCACTGAGATAGAAGTAGAGATACTTCCCGGGGACATTATCAGAGTTACCGATAACGGACGTGGTATCCCTACAGGTATACACCCAAAGGAGAAAATATCTGCTGCAACGGTAGTTTATACCATTCTCCACGCAGGCGGAAAGTTCGGCGGCGGCGGATATAAGGTAGCAGGCGGACTTCACGGCGTTGGTGCGTCTGTAGTAAACGCCCTCTCAGAATATCTTGAGCTTACAGTTTATGACGGAAAACATATTCATTTTCAGAGATTTGACAGAGGTAATTATTCAGAGCCGCTGAAAATAATCGGCGATACTGATAAAACAGGTACTTCCGTTCTCTTTAAGCCTGACCCTGAGATCTTTCAGGAAACAACAGTGTTTGACTATGAAACACTGCTTAAAAGACTTAGAGAACAGGCATTCCTTAATGCTGGTATAAAGATAATATTCACTGATAAGAGAAATGAATCAGAGCCTGTGGGCGAAACTCTCCATTATGAGGGCGGTATAAGACAGTTTGTGGAGCATATCCACAAAACAAGAGGCGTTACTCCGCTTTCTGAGGAAGTTATCTATGTCAACGGCATGGAGGGCGATACTTTTGCCGAGATAGCTTTGCAGTATAACGATACTTATAATGACCTTATATTGTCATTTGCTAATAATATCCATACTCCTGACGGCGGTACTCATGAAACAGGCTTCAAAAATGCTCTTACAAAGGTAATAAATAACTACGGTAAGAAGTTCGGCTATCTTAAAGACGACGATAAGCTTCTTGGCGACGATGTAAGAGAGGGTCTGACGGCTATAGTATCCGTTAAGCTCACAAACTGTGAGTTTGAGGGACAGACAAAGGGCAGACTTGGCAATCCTGAAGTAAGACCTTTCGTTGACAAGATAGTTACCGAAAAGCTTATGAACTACTTTGAGGAAAACCCTACTGTGGCAAAGGCTATTTTTGATAAATCCGTTCAGGCACAAAAGGCAAGAGAAGCCGCAAAGAAAGCAAGAGAACTTACAAGAAGAAAATCTGCTCTTGAATCCTCTTCATTGCCTGGCAAACTTGCAGATTGCTCAGAGAGAGATGCTTCACTCACCGAGATCTATATCGTCGAGGGAGATTCTGCGGGCGGTTCTGCAAAGGAAGGCAGAGATAGAAAATATCAGGCTATACTTCCTTTGTGGGGAAAAATGCTCAACGTTGAAAAAGCTAGGATAGATAAGGTATACGGCAATGAAAAGCTTATGCCTGTTGTTACCGCACTTGGAACATCAATAGGCGAGGACTTTGACCTTTCAAAGCTTCGTTACGGCAAAGTTATAATCATGGCCGATGCCGATGTGGACGGTTCTCATATCAGAACGCTTCTGCTTACATTCTTCTTTAGATTTATGCGTCCTCTTATCGAGGATGGTCATATCTATCTTGCTCAGCCACCGCTTTTCAAGGTTGCAAGGGGCAAGCAGGTCAGATATGCTTTTTCAGACGCAGAAAGAGATCAGTATATTTCTGAGCTTTCAGGAGAGAACAACCTGAAGGTAAACGTTCAGAGATATAAAGGTCTTGGTGAGATGGACCCTGAACAGCTTTGGGAAACAACCATGGATCCTGAAAGAAGAACTATGATAAAGGTGACAATGGAGGACGCTGTTAAGGCGGACGAGATATTCACTATTCTTATGGGCGATAAGGTCGCACCGAGAAAAGAATTTATAGAGAAAAATGCAGAGTATGTAAAGGATCTTGACGTTTAAAGAAAGGATACTGCTTTGGATAACAACGAAAATAAAAATCAGGAAACAGAGCTTGAAGAGGTAAAGACAGAGGAAACTGTTGAAACGGCTGAGAAAGCTGTGGATAATGCTGATGAGGTGGAAGAAGCAAAGATAGAAAAAGAGCCTGTTTTGAGCTTTGAGTATGATGTGAAAAACGAGGAAGAGGAAAGAGCTTTTTTAGCCTTTCAGAGAAAATTCGTTTATGCGCATAACTGGAAGATAACAGCGGCTTTCGGCGTTGTTGCGGTGCTTTTTATAGTGTCCATAGTGAGAAACCCTTCGGGATATCTTAACTGGGTGCTGGCGTTCATATGCCTTGCAATAATCGTTCTCACATGGTATAACACCAGAAGAATAAGAAAATATCTTATGCAGGCACTTAAACCTCTTGAGGACGACAAGTATGTTTTCACCCTCTATGATGACAGCTTCAAAATAGAAACGCTGCCGACAGAGGAGGAAAAGCAGGAGGAGGACTTTACCCCTGTTCCACCGAGGATAGTTGGTTTTGAGGATATCTCACTGAACGTTTTGGAAAATGACGAAATGTTTATTATAATACTCAAAAAGGAAACTATTTATGTGCTTGCAAAAAGAGTTATGAACGAGCAGCAGCAGGAAACACTGAGAAAAACTTTTTCAGAGCTGCTTGATAGCGATTATGAAATGATAGATAATAAATAAGAACAGGATATGTTCTTTTCAAAGTAAACCGAAAGGTTAAAAAGGAGTGGATAAAGTGAGCGATTATAACGTTATTGACACTGATGTTGAAGCGATAATGAAAGAATCTTTCATTCAATATTCAATGGCGGTAATTGTATCCAGAGCCTTACCTGATGTAAGGGACGGACTTAAACCTGTTCACAGAAGAATTTTATATACCATGTATGAAAATGGTCTTACACCTGATCAAGCTTACAGAAAATGTGCTGACACAGTAGGTTCTGTGCTTGGTAAATATCACCCACACGGTGACGCATCAGTTTATGACGCACTTGTAAGACTTGCTCAGAAGTTCTCAATGAGATATCCTCTTGTTGACGGTCACGGAAACTTTGGTTCCGTTGACGGCGACCCTCCGGCTGCCTACCGTTATACTGAGGCTAAAATGGCTAAGATGTCAGTAAATATGCTGACAGATATAAACAAAACAACTGTTGATTTTCAGTCAAACTATGATGACAGACTGAAAGAGCCTGTTGTGCTGCCGTCAAGATTTCCAAATCTTCTTTGTAACGGCTCAGTAGGTATCGCTGTGGGCATGGCAACGAATATCCCTCCTCATAACCTCCATGAAGTTATCGAGGGAATGAAAACTGTCATGAAAAACCCTGATTGCACACTTGATGAGCTTATGCAGAGCATAAAGGGTCCTGACTTCCCTACAGGCGGTATCATCATGGGCAGGTCTGGTATCAGAGCGGCTTACGGTACTGGTCGAGGAAAGATAACACTGCGTTCAAAGACCTCTATCGAGGAGATAAAGGGCAGAAACTGCATTATTGTCACTGAGATACCTTACATGGTAAACAAGGCAAGACTTGTTGAGTCTATCGCTGACCTTGTTAAGGAAAAGCGTATCGACGGAATACATTATATCAACGATGAATCCGGCAAGGACGGAATGAGGATCGTTATCGAACTGAAAAAGGACGCTAATCCGCAGGTAGTTCTCAACAAGCTGTTCAGCTATACACAGCTTCAGGATACTGTGGGCGTTATAATGCTTGCTCTTGTGAACGGTATCCCTAAGGTGCTGACCCTCAAGGAAATGCTTGAGCAGTATATAGACTTTCAGGTCGATGTTATCACAAGAAGAACTAAGTTCGATCTTAACAAGGCTAAGGAAAGAGAGCATATCTTAAAGGGTCTTGTTATCGCACTTGACAATATCGACGAAGTTATCGAGATAATGAAAACTTCAAAGAATATCCCTGAGGCTAAACAAAGACTTAATCAGCGTTTTGGTCTTACAGATATTCAGGCTGACCATATCGCAAATATGACCCTCGGCCGTCTGACCGGTATGGAAAGACAGAAGATAATCGACGAGTTGGCTGAGATCGAAGTTAAGATAGCTGACCTTGAAGATATCCTTGCAAATCATCAGAGAATACTTGATATAATCATTGAAGAGGTCGAGGCTATTCAGGATAAGTTCGGTGACGAGAGAAGAACTCAGATAGAAAATGTCAGCGGTGAAGTTGATATCGAAGATCTTATCCCTGTTGAGGAAAGCGTTGTTACCTATACAAATGCAGGATATATAAAGAGAATGCCTGTTTCAGAGTATAAGGCTCAGAAGCGTGGCGGACGTGGCGTAACGGGTATGAAACAGCGTGAGGACGATTATATCGACGAGCTTCAGACCTGTTCTTCACATGACAATATACTCTTTATCTCCAATAAGGGCATAATGTATAAGCTCAAATGCTATGAGCTTCCGGAGGGTTCAAAGGCTTCAAGAGGCACAAATATAGTAAATCTTCTTGAACTGGGCGAGGGAGAGAAGATAGCCGCAATGATAAAAACTGCCGACTTTGACGAGGGCAAGTATATAGTCATGGTAACAAAGAACGGCAAGATAAAGAGAACTCCGCTGACTTCCTACAGAAATGTAAGAAAGAACGGTCTTATTGCAATCGGTCTTGATGAGGGCGATGAGATAGCAGGAGTAAGAATGACCTTTGGCGACAATGAGGTTATCGTTGCAACGCATAATGGTTATGCTATCAGGATAAGAGAAACTGACATAAGAGAGATGTCAAGAGTTGCACACGGCGTAAAGGCTATTAAACTCAGGGGCAGCGATTATGTTGTATCAATGGCAAGAGTAAGAGAGGGTGCAAGCGTTCTCACTGTTGCTGAAAATGGTCTTGGCAGACGTGTTCCGCTGGAGTCTTATAAGGTACAGAACAGAGGCGGCTACGGTCTTATGAACTATAAGAGCGGCGGAGTATGCGGAATAAAGGTCGTTGATGATGAAGATGATATCATCATGATATCCACAGACGGCATTGTTATCAGAATAAGAGCCTGCGATATCAGCATGATGAGCAGATATTCCCGTGGCGTAAGACTTATGAGAGTCGGCGAGGACGGCAGAGTGGTTTCATTCACAAGAACCGAGCATGACGATGATGTTGAAACGGCAGAGGTAGAAAAGGCTACTGCCGAGGAGATAGCAGAGGCTCAGGCTGAGGAAAATGCTGAGGTCATTGAAGATAATACCGAAAGCGTTGAGAATGAGGATTCTGAGAACACGGAAGAATAAAGAATGAATAATATGACACAAATTTTTGACATTAGCGAAGTTGAGAATGGATTATCTTTATTTAAAGAAGACAAACCATTTAGTGATGAAAAAAAGCTAAAGGTATATTATATATCCGATATGCATTTAGAACATCATTTTAATTATGAGATATCCATTCAAAAGCAAATAAATAAAATAGTTAAAGATTTATTTAGTGATGATTTTAAATCAGATTTATCAATGAATAATTTAGTTGTTTTATTTAATGGAGATATCGCTGATAATGCAGAATTTGTGTCATTATTTTTTAATCAGTTTATCCTTAGGTGGAATTATGTACTTTATAAAAGATATAAAGTAAATCAATCTAATATATTACCTGATGAAGAAGTAAAAGCATATGAAAAAATTCGAGATCAGCAAATAGATAGATTAAATAAAATTGGAAAATTATATAAAAAGAAAAATCTATGTGAAAAACTTCTGTCATTAGACATTTCTGATCTTGATAAAAGTATCAAAAAAATGAAATTGCCTGAATATGTTATAAATATTATAGAAAAAATTACGAAATGTGATTATAAAATAAGGTTTATAAATAATTATATTATTCCATATGTTGAAAAAAGAGAAAAATTCACTTTTATTAAAACAAAACTTCCTATATTTGTAACGTTAGGAAATCATGAAATCTCAAACTTTGATACTTTAAGTCAAGCGTATAATTATTATAAATCTCTTTATGATTCACTTGGAATTAAGCTTTTGCATAATAATTCTTATGAAAATGATGATTATATTATTTTTGGTGGTATAGGTTTTGCTAAGTATAATGAAAGATATAATGCAGATAGTTTGTGTGGACCCAGATTATTTTCGAGAAAAGAAGAAATAAAAGAATCAGATTTGTTTTTTAAGGAGTATAAAAATAGATTAGATAATGCTATAAATCAAAAGAAAAAATTAATAGTAGTAAGTCATTATCCAGTAAGAGATTGGTCGCTAAACTATGTGACTGATTTGCATTGTTCTTATTTTACAGGACACACTCATCAAAATCAAAATTTATTGCAAAAGAATATTTATGCAGATAATCAAATAGGATACTATAATAATTGTTTTAAAATGAAATCAGTAAATTTAGGTGTAGCTAGCAATCCATTTTTTGACTATAAAGACGGGTATCATGTTATAACCACTGAAGATTATGCAAAATTTTATAATTATTCAAAAGAGCGTATTCAAGGAACAAGACTCATAGAAAATCAAATAAAAAACTATGGGGAAAAGTTTTATATGATAAAACACAAAGGTAAGTATGTATTTTTCCTCATAAGCCATATAAACACTAAAATTTGTATTGGTGGAAAAATAAAAACGATTAGTAATTGTAGTGATATCGAACATTTTGATAAAATTTTCGATAAAATGGTAAATAAATATATAGAACTATTTGCACCTTATTGGAAATATATAAATCAAATGGCGAGTGAAGTAAAATCCTTAGGTTATTGTGGAGATGTACATGGTTGTATTGTAGATTTAGATTTTTGCAATCATATTATGATAAATCCACTTGATCAAAAGGTGACATTTTATAATTCACCAACCATGGGGTTTGTAAAGATATTTGATAATTTAGAAAATTTAATAACCTATATGAATAATGGATATATTTTAAATATTGAAAAGAAAAAAATGTTAGAACTTAAAAATAATAATGCAATAATAAGTAAAACAAGCCAAGAAATTTCACAAGAAGTAGGTGAACTTATAAAAATAGATATAAAAAATAGTGTATATTCAATTTCAAATTATATGAGACAAATACAAAGATTATTTGATTCAAATATCCTTAGAGATTGGAACGAAGATATAATAAGCATACAAAAAAAGGTGAGCGGCACATGACCGTTCACCTTTTTGCATATCAAAATTACTTTGTTATCTTGTCCTTGCCACCCATGTACATTCTCAGTGGCTCAGGGATATTAACTGTTCCGTCAGCATTGAGATTGTTCTCGAGGAATGCGATAAGCATTCTTGGAGGTGCAACAACTGTGTTGTTAAGAGTGTGAGCAAAATACTTTGTGCCGTCCTCTGCCTTTATTCTTATGCCAAGACGTCTTGCCTGTGCGTCGCCAAGATTTGAGCAAGAACCAACTTCAAAATACTTCTTCTGTCTTGGACTCCATGCCTCAACGTCACAGCTCTTTACCTTGAGGTCTGCAAGGTCGCCTGAGCAGCACTCAAGTGTTCTTACAGGAATATCAAGTGAACGGAAGAAATCAACAGAATTCTGCCACAGCTTGTCATACCATGCCATGCTATCTTCAGGCTTGCAGACAACTATCATTTCCTGCTTTTCAAACTGATGTATTCTGTAAACGCCTCTCTCTTCGATGCCGTGTGCGCCAACTTCTTTTCTGAAGCATGGTGAATAGCTTGTGAGAGTCTTTGGAAGCTCGCCCTCTGGAATGATAGTGTCGATAAATCTGCCTATCATTGAATGCTCAGAAGTACCGATGAGATAAAGATCCTCTCCCTCTATCTTGTACATCATGCCTTCCATTTCAGAAAAGCTCATAACACCTGTAACAACGTCTGAACGTATCATGTAAGGAGGAATGAAATATGTGAAACCTCTGTCTATCATGAAATCTCTGGCATATGAAAGAATTGCAGAATGAAGTCTTGCAATGTCGCCCATAAGATAATAGAAGCCGTTTCCTGATGTTCTTCTTGCACTGTCAAGGTCGATGCCGTTAAAGCTTTCCATAATGTCAACGTGATATGGGATCTCATAATCAGGAACAACAGGCTCTCCGAATTTTTCAATCTCTACGTTCTCGCTGTCGTCCTTGCCTATAGGAACGCTTGGGTCGATAATGTTAGGGATAACGAGCATTCTCTCACGGATCTTGCCCTCAAGCTCCTTTTCCTTTTCAGCCATAGCGTCAAGCTCAGCACCGATAGCGGAAACCTCAGCTTTTACCTTCTCAGCTTCGTCCTTCTGACCCTTAGCCATAAGACCGCCTATCTGCTTGCTCATTACCTTTCTTTTATTTCTCAGCTCGTCAGCCTTTGTCTTGGCTGCTCTGTATTCCTCGTCAAACTGAGCTACCTCGTCAACAAGAACGAGCTTTTCGTCCTGAAACTTCTTTTTGATGTTTTCCTTGACAAGCTCAGGATTTGTACGGATAAGCTTAATATCTATCATTTTACATACTCCTTTTAGCTGACGCAAAAAAAATTCCTTACGTCGCAATATTTATCCTTTTAATAATATCACTAAAAGGAGATTTTGTCAAGACAAAGCCCCTTTAAAACAGGCTTTTGAAACAGGTTTTGAGAGAACTTATTTCATAGATGAAATACAATCAAGATATAAGTAACAGTGCGAATTTCATAAAAACTATTGACATTTTGTATCAAACGTTTTATAATTATAAGGTGAATGTGTTCGTTATGGGTGTATTGTGCCCTGACGGCAAAAAAGCCTCTGGGCTTAATAAATTTATCAGGAGGATTAAAGGTGCGAAAAGTTAAAAAACCCGTGTTTTTTATCGTGCTTTTGTGTATAATTGCATTTGGTTATCTCACTTATGCAGGAATACATACTCAGTACGGAGATATAAAAACAAGCTATATCAAGGGCGTTGAAGATATCCGCTGGGGTATCGATATTCAGGGTGGCGTAAATGCTACGTTTGAACCTGCCGATAATTACGACGCCACAAAGGAAGAAATGGACGCTGCAAAGGCTGTTATCGAGCAAAGACTTGTAAGCCTTAATATCACAGACAGCGAGGTCTATGTAGACTATAAGAAAAATAAGGTAATGGTTTCATTCCCATGGCAGGCTAACGAAGAAAGCTTTGACCCTGAGGCTGCCGTTTCTGAGCTTGGCGAAACTGCAAAGCTTGTATTCAGAAAGGGTAAAGAAGAAAAAGGCGAGCAGGTGCTTACAGGAAATGACGTTAAAAAGGCTGAGGTAAGACAAACTCAGGACGAAACTACAGGAAATATCAAGTATGTTGTAAGCCTGACACTCAATAACAGCGGTAAAAAAGCTTTTGCTGACGCTACAACTGAGCTTGCCGGAAAAGGCTTTATCTCTATCTGGATGGACGATAAGTGCATTTCTGCCCCAAGCGTAAATTCAGCTATCACTGACGGTGAGTGCGTTATCGAGGGCAAATTCACATATGATTCCGCAAAAGCTCTTGCAGATAAGATAAATGCAGGTTCTATCCCATTTGACCTTAAAACAACAAGCACAAACATCATTTCACCTACACTTGGTGAGGGTGCAAAGAACGCAATGGTGCTTGCAGGAATTATCGCATTTATCGTTATTGCTGCATATATCATCGTAATCTATAAGCTGCCGGGCTTTGTTGCGTCTATCGCACTTATAGGTCAGGTAATAGGTTCTATCGCCTGTATCACAGGCTTCTTTGGAAATATCGACAGCTTTACGCTGACTATCCCTGGTATCGCAGGTATTATCCTTTCTATCGGTATGGGCGTTGACGCTAACGTTATCACAGCCGAGAGAATAAAGGAAGAGCTTAACAACGGCAAGACCCTTAACGGAGCTATCGAGCTTGGCTATAAGAGAGCATGGAGCGCAGTATTTGACGGAAACATTACAGTAGTATTCGTTGCAATAATCCTTATGGGTGCCTTCGGACCTACAGACAGCGTTTTCGGAACACTTCTCAGCCCTGTATTCTCAGTATTCGGCGCAAGTACAGCAGGTACTATCTATTCACTTGGATATACTCTCCTTGTAGGTATCCTCCTGAACTTTGTATTCGGTATCTTCTGTTCAAGACTTATGCTTTCGTCCCTCTCAAAGTTCAAGTGCTTTAAGAAACGCAAGCTTTACGGAGGTGCTGAAATAAATGAGTAAAGAAAAAAAGACCCTGAATGTTGTGGGTCACAGCAAATTATTCTATTCCATATCATGCGCACTTATCGCAATTTTTATCATTCTTACATTCGTTATAGGTCTTAACGTGGCTATCGAGTTCAAAGGCGGTACAGTTTTGACTTATACATATGAGGGCGATATAAAAACATCTGACGTTTCAAATACCGTTTCTGACAGTATCGGAGATAAATGTACAGTAACTCTTGGCGAAAACACAGGAAACGCAGGAAAGACAGTAGAAATAAAATTCTCATCAACAAAGGGTATAAGCGATGATAAGCAGAATACCCTGAAAACAGCTCTTGAAAAGGACTTTCCTGATAATAACATAGAAGTTTACGAGTCAAACGACGTTGCAGCGTCAAGCGGTATGAACTTCTTCTTCAAGTGCCTTGCTGCTTGCGCACTGGCAATGGTCATCACTATCATCTATATCGGTTTCAGATTTAAAAAGATAGGCGGTATCTCAGCAGGTGTGTTCTCAGTAGTTGCTCTTGCACACGATATGTGCATGGTCTATGGCTGCTTTGTAATATGCAGATTTGACATCAACGCAAACTTTATGGCAGTTTTGCTGACTATCCTTGGATATTCTATCAACGCAACTATCATCATTTACGATAGAATCAGAGAGAATGAAAATCTCCTTGGCAATAAAATGGAGCTTGAGGATCTTGTAAACCTCTCTATCACACAGACAATGGGACGTTCTATCCATACAACTGTTACAACAGTTCTTGCTATGGCTACAGTTTGTATCGTCTGCATAATCTGCGGAGTAACATCTATCCTGAGCTTTGCTTTCCCACTTATCATCGGTATGATATCAGGTGTTTATTCTTCTAACTGTATCGCACCTACACTGTGGGTACATTGGAAAAAACATCAGGCAAAGAAGTCACATTCAGGTTCAAAAACAGGCAGCACAAAGAAAAAGGCTTCAAGAAGATAAAATTTTATGGACGGTATGTTAAACATATCGTCCGTTTTTTTATGTGATATTCTATTTTTAACACTCCATATCATGGATAAGTCCGCAGTTTCGCATGGAGATAGTTCCGTTATTGCCTGTTATATAATGGTCAAGAACTGTCACGCCTAAACATCTCATATATCTCATGACCTCACGGGTGAGAGTAACGTCCTCCTGAGAGGGGGTGTTGGGTGAGTCAGGGTGATTGTGGGCAAGGATAACAATATCAGTGCCGCTGTTGAGAACGGCTTTTGTAAGCTCACGAAAATCAACAGGGGTAAATCTCGCACCGCCTGCGGATATGTCTGTTACGCTCTTTATGTGAAAGCCAGAGTCGATACAAATTACCTTGAACTTCTCCTGCTTTTCGTTTCTGAAACAATTATTTACAAAACTCAGCGCCGCAGATATGTTTCTAATGTCTATCCTGCTGTCTGTGACAGTGGAGCAGTAGTTTATAAGCTCTCTGAAAAATAAAAGTGAGTTTGCAGAGCTTTCGCCCATGTCCTTTACCGAAGAAAGCTCCTCCACAGAAGCGTTAAGAACGCTGTTTAAGCTTCCAAACTTTTTTATAAGCTCGTGCGCAATATCATTGGTGTTCTTTCTCGGCACAATGTAAAATAAAAGCATTTCAAGTATCTCATGCTCGGAAAAGCCTTTGAAATTTCCCGATTCTTTGAAACGCTTCCTCATTCTCTCTCTGTGACCGCCGTGGTCTGCTTGACTGCTCATTTTATCACCTCTTATACAAGTATAAAATATCCGCACTTTTTTGTCAATAAAAAAACATTGTGACTTTATTCTTTACAGATAATTTCAGCAAGAGGGTAAGCTAATAATATTTAGAAAATTTTATTAATAGATCACAAATAGCGTAAAATGCTAAAAAAACCTTCAGAAATATCAAAAGTGTCTGTGCGAAATGACGTTGAAAAAGGTTGTTTTTTTATGATATAATAAAATGGTAACTATTATATTATGGAGATGTTTTTATGACAGACCTGACGGTGGGAAAACCGTGGACAGTGCTGTGGAAATTTTCCCTGCCTATGTTCGTGAGCGTGATATTTCAGCAGATGTATTCCATTTTCGACAGTATCATAGCAGGAAAATTCGCAGGCGAGGACGCTCTTGCAGCAGTTGGTGCGTCTTATCCTATAACAATGATATTTATGGCGTTTGCAGTGGGAAGCAATGTTGGCTGTTGTGTGGTCATATCTCAATTCTTTGGTGGAAAAGAGTTCTCAAAGGTAAAAACTGCGTCAACTACTACTATAATTTCATGTACGATACTTGCAACAGTGCTTACAGTTTTTGGACTTGCGTTCTCTACTCCTCTTATGAGAATGATAAACACGCCCGATAATATCTTCCGTGACGGTGAGCTTTATCTGAAGATCTATATCGCAGGACTTATCTTCCTGTTTCTTTATAACGTGGGTACAGGTATTTATAACGCAATGGGCGACTCGAAAACACCATTGTATCTCCTTATCGGCTCATCAGTTGGAAACGTTGTTCTCGACTATGTGTTCGTGAAGTTCTTTAAATGGGGTGTGGCAGGCGTTGCATGGGCTACTTTTATCGCTCAGGGAGTAGCTTGCGTGTTCTCACTGCTTATTTTGGTGAAGAAAACCGCAGAAATTAAAACAGAGGATAAACCACCGCTGTTTTCAGGAAAAATACTTAAAAAGATAACCCTTTATTCTATACCTAGTATTTTACAGCAGAGTTTTATCTCAGTGGGAAATATCTTTGTGCAGTATCTTGTAAACAGCTTCGGCTCGTCTTGTATCGCAGGATATTCTTCTGCAATAAAGTTAAATACCTTTGCTATAACAAGCTTTACAACGCTTTCTAACGGGCTTTCAAGCTTTGTTGCACAGAATTACGGTGCAGGCAGAAACGATAGGATAAAAAGCGGATATAAGGCAGGACTTGTTATCTCGGCTATCGTGGCAGTGCCTTTTATACTCTGTTTTTTCTGTATGCCAAAAACTATGATAAATCTGTTTCTTGACGACGGCGGAACAAAAGCCGTTGAGATAGGCACAACATTTTTGAGAATAATATCGCCTTTCTATGTGTTTGTTGGCATAAAAATAATGTCAGACGGAGCACTCCGTGGTAAGGGCGCAATGCAGTATTTTATGATATCAACTTTTACGGACTTGATACTCAGAGTAGTGCTTGCGTTCGTGTTGGCAAGACCATATGGGTCAACGGGAATATGGCTGTCATGGCCGATAGGTTGGCTTGTGTCAACAGTGCTGTCAGTGGTGTTTGCGAGAGTGAAAGTGATGAAAAACGAATCGAATGAGGAATGAGGAGTGAGGAATGAGGAATGGCAAAGCCAACCGAACAAATCACAAGTATTAAGTAAAATAAAGAGCCGAGCGCAGCGATTTTGCGGCATAACAAACCATGGCGTAAACCTTGGCTAAAACAACGTAACTCCGATTAGCAAAGACTAAATTAAAAAAAAGTTCTCAATAATGATGTTGACAAGTTTAATTAAATGTTGTATGATTATAAGAATAATAAATTAAGAATTCAAAATGTTTGCGGGAGGTTAATTTATGCTGGATACTAATGTAAACAATAAGTTTGGTAAAGAGGGTCTTACCTTTGATGACGTTCTCCTTATCCCAGGCGAGTCGGATTGTACACCTGATATGGTGGATATCCATACACACCTTACTAAGGATATAGTTCTCAATACACCTATAATGACATCTGCCATGGATACAGTCACAGAATCAAAAATGGCTATCGCTATCGCAAGAGAGGGCGGTATTGGTATTATCCATAAGAATATGACTATCGCTCAGCAGGCAGAAGAGGTGGATAAGGTAAAGCGTTCTGAAAACGGCGTTATCGTTAATCCTTTCTCTCTTACAGCCGATAAAACTGTTGCTGAAGCTGATAAGCTCATGGGCAAGTATAAGATCTCCGGCGTGCCTATAGTCGATAAGGATGGCAAGCTCGAGGGTATCCTCACTAACAGAGATCTTAGATTTATCACTGATTTTGAAAATATCAAGATCGGTGACGTTATGACTAAGGAAAACCTCGTTACTGCTCCTGTTGATACGGATCTTGAAGGCGCTCAGAAGATACTTATGAAGCATAAGATCGAGAAGCTTCCTCTTGTTGATGCAAACGGCGTTCTTAAGGGTCTTATCACTATCAAGGATATTGAAAAGGCTGTTCAGTATCCAAATTCCGCAAGAGATAAAAAGGGCAGACTTCTTTGCGGTGCTACTATCGGCATGACTAACGATATTCTTGAAAGAGTTGCCGCTCTCGTTGAAGCTCAGGTAGACGTCCTCGTTCTTGACTCTGCTCACGGCCATTCTATGAACGTTATAAATTGTCTTAAAAAAGTTAAGGCCGCTTTCCCTGATACACCGGTTATTGCAGGTAATATCGCTACTGCCGAAGCTGCCAGAGCGCTCTGCGAAGCAGGTGCTGACGCTATAAAGGTCGGAATCGGACCTGGTTCTATCTGTACTACCCGTGTAGTCGCTGGTATAGGTGTTCCTCAGGTCACTGCAGTTTATGACGCTGCTTGCGCTGCTGCTGAGTATGGCATTCCTGTTATTGCTGACGGCGGTATCAAGTATTCAGGCGATATCGTTAAGGCTCTTGCTGCCGGTGCAAACGTTGTAATGCTTGGTTCACTCCTCGCAGGCTGTGACGAAGCTCCAGGCGAAACTGAGATCTATCAGGGCAGACAGTTCAAGGTATACAGAGGCATGGGTTCTCTTGCCGCTATGAATAAAGGCTCAAAGGACAGATATTTCCAGACAAACTCAAAGAAGCTCGTTCCAGAGGGCGTTGAGGGTCGTGTGGCTTATAAGGGTCCAGTTTCAGATACTATCTTCCAGCTTGTTGGCGGTATCCGTTCAGGTATGGGCTATTGCGGTTGTCATACTATTGCAGAGCTTGGCGAAAAGGCTAAGTTCATCAGGATAACAGGCGCAGGTCTTAAGGAGTCACACCCACACGATATTTATATCACAAAGGAAGCTCCAAACTATTCCGCAGGTATCTAACAGAATTTATATACAAAAAAAGAGCAGAGATCTCGTTTCTCTGCTCTTTTTTGCGTTGTTTTGCAAAAATATTACTCCATAAATTCTCCCAAAAGACCACTTGCAATTGCTACAGTTTCAGGACATGGACGCTTCTGATAGTATTCTTTTGTGCGCTTTGCAGGGTCAGGGTCACTAGGTCCGCTCAGACCGAGAAGCTCACGGCAGATGATAGTGTCAGAGCCAAGCTCTTCCTTGAAACGCTTTGCAAAAAGCTGAACACGCTCATAATCCTTGCCCTTTGCCGCCCTGTCACTGCCTATGGTGTTGCCGAATTTCAATCCAAGCACCATGACTGCACCTGTAAATGCTCCGCAGACCTCTCTCATTCTGCCTATTCCGCCGCCAAAGCCCGAAGCTATCTTGTATGCAGTTTCGCTGTCAAGGCCGATATCCTCAGCCCATGCGCCTACTACCGCCTGTGAACAGTTGTAGCCCTCCATGAAAAGAGCCTTTGCTGCCGCTGCTTTTTCCTTATTCATTTAAAAAGAACTCCTTTTTTGTCATATATTGATTTTCATTATAGCACAGCTTTAAGTTTTTTTCAAGACGTATTATTGGTTAGTATAGTCTACGTCAAATTGCATAAAAAATTGCCATAAAATTTTGCAATATTTTTATATTGTTAGACAAAACTAACCTATTGACAAATGTACACTAATGTGGTATACTTTAATCACAGCAAGGGAAAAGCTGCAAAGAATAACGCAGATAAAGCGAAAACGCTGGTCTGTGGAAAAGTAAAAAAATGATATTCAAATAAGGAGGACAAAGATTATGTCAAAGTTTGTATGTTCAGTATGCGGTTACGTTTATGAGGGCGAGGCTGCTCCAAAGGAGTGTCCTATCTGCCACGCACCAGCAGAAAAGTTCAATAAAGTAGAAGAAACAGCTATCACATGGGCTGACGAGCATAAGGTAGGCGTTGCAGAGGGTCTTGATGAGGAAGTTGTTGCAGGTCTTAGAGAGAACTTCAACGGCGAGTGCTCTGAGGTAGGTATGTATCTTGCAATGGCAAGAGTTGCTTACAGAGAAGGCTATCCTGAGGTAGGTATGTACTATGAGAAGGCAGCCTACGAAGAGGCAGAGCATGCTGCTAAGTTCGCAGAGCTTCTGGGCGAGGTTGTAACACCTTCTACAAAGAAAAATCTCGAGATGAGATATATGGCTGAGAATGGTGCTTGTGAGGGCAAGATGAAGCTTGCTAAGAGAGCAAAGGAGCTTGGCTATGACGCTATCCATGACACTGTTCATGAAATGGCTAAGGACGAAGCAAGACATGGATGCGGATTCAAGGGTCTGCTTGACAGATATTTCGCTAACAAGTAATTTATCTTAAAATAGTATAAATTAAAGATTACGACGAATTTTTCCCGAAAAAGGCGGAGGTATTTGAAAAAATACTTCTGCCTTTTTGTTTTATAAAGCCGTTATAAAGGCTCAAATGTAGGTTTGTCAATCATATTGGACACTATTATTAAGAAATTCGATAGGCGAAAACCATTTGAGGGGACGCATAGGACGGTTGTTTGTTCGACTTAA